>JBDNAG010000103.1:0-23893 GCA_039768565.1 Akkermansiaceae bacterium
AGCAACAAACAACTCAGAAGTTGCCTAATTTAATATGATAACTTCATGAGAAAGGGTTCCAATTTTCAGCCCAAGCTTGTCTTTGCCATTATTTGATAATAATTTCAGCAATGGATGATTATGATCGCAGACATTTTATCCGAACCTCCTTGCCTGGTTTTTTGGGGCTGACAATAGCGCTGCCCAACCTTACGACCCTAGCGACTCGCGCAAATGCCTGTCACGGCCGCTTGTCTGAAAAGCAGCCAATCAACTGGGATGCCTTTCTGGAGGCAATCGAGAAGGAAGCAGCCCGCCAGCACCTCGATGATTGGGATGAGCCAGTCTATGTCTCCAAGGCGGCGAAGCTTTGTTCACGTCTCAACTTGAAGGACAAACATTTGCTGGAAGCGTTCAAAAAGGCTCATCGCGGATTGGGGAACAAGAGGGTGGACTTCGAGCCTCTCGAGAAGCAACGCGATTTCCACGTGACTCTTTTACAGTTTGAAAAAGAAGAGGAGATTTCCCATCACGATCATCCGGAAATGACCGGAGTGATTCTTTGCGCGTCAGGCGAAATCGAGACCTGGAATTACGATCTTCTTAGAGAGAAACCGGATCAAAAGCATGTCCTGCTTAATGAAACGAATCATGAAATTTTGAAGAAGAGGTCGGTGTCTTCGCTCACTTCAAAGGAGCGAAATATTCACCGCCTAAAGGCAAAAGAACTAACACAGTTGGTGGACATTTTTGCACCACCCTATAATCGTGATCGAGTCAAAAAGTCGTCCTGGTATGAAGTGGATCCGGATCCATACACCGCCAAAGGAGAGCCGAAGATTTATCTGGCGAAGAAGCGATAGTGCGCCGTGCTTAAACGAGGTTTTGCGCGGTTTGGAGGGTGTCGATTTCATCTGGTCCTTTGTCGTGGCGGATTGCCTTGATCCGGGGGAATCTCAGGGCGAGGCCGGAGTCGTGGCGTTTCGAAGGGCGGATTTTATCAAAGGCAATTTCTAGCACGATGGTAGGTTCCACTTTGATGACTCGTCTTGAGAGTTTTTCAATCGTGGTTTTTTGGAAGTGGTTGGTGAGATCCTCAATTTCATCATCGGTGAGGCCAGAGTAGGCTTTTCCCAAAGTACGAAGTTCACCGGAGCCAGTATCTCTCACCGCAAAGGTGTAGTCCGATAAAACCCCGGTTCGTTTTCCGTGTCCCTGCTGGGCGGCGATGACGACGCAATCGAGGGTGGGCATAACCCCTTTGAGTTTTCTCCAGGACTGGCCGCGCCGGCCGGGTTGATAAGGCGATGAAGGGTCTTTTGCGATGAGGCCTTCGTTGTCGTCGGATATCGCTTGTTTGAATTCTCTCTCAAGGGATTCGATGTCGGTTCCGCTTGGGCGGGCGAGCCGGACCTGCTCAAAGGGAGCGGAGAGTTTCAGCGACTCAAGGGCAGTGCGACGGTCTTCCAGAGGGGTGTCGATGAGAGCTTTTTCAGAATGAAGGCAGTCGAAGGCGATGAACTTCACGGGGATGGCGGCTCCCAAAAAGAGGTCGCCTTGAATCTTTTTCCGGCCAAGACGTTTTTGAAGATCGAAGAAGGTGAGCCGCTTGCCTTCGGCATAGGCAATGAGTTCGCCATCTAAAATGCAGGGTGGAAGACTGCGGGCCGCTTCGAGAATTTCGGGGAATTCTTCATCGAGCGGGCGGAGGTCGCGGGAGAAGAGGTGAACTCCTTCAGGGGTGACGTGGAGTTGACTCCGGATTCCATCGTACTTGGGCTCTAGCCAAAGCGGGGTGTCTTCGCTAGCGTGCCACTTGATGATGTCTTTCGCAGTTTCGGTTGGGGAGGCCAACATGGGTTTGATTGCGGTGCCTGCCCGGAGCCGGATGTCATCGAGAGTTTGGTTTTTTGCGGCGACAGCTACTTCGCCGAGATCGCCGGCGAGCATTGCGGCGTAGCGAATCTCAGACTGGGAAGGGCCAAAAGCTCGAGCAAGGGCTTCTTCGTAAAGTCCTTCCTTGGCGCCGGCGCGGAGTCCGCCGGTGAGAAGGCGCACGATGGTCTCGCCCTCAGCCGGGTGGCATTTGTGGAGCCAGTTTGAGAGGAGTTGGGTTTTGGCGAGCGAGCCATCGGCTGACTGTAGCCGGTCGAAATAGGTGCTGACTTGCTGGAAGGAATGAGCAAGGGGATCGAGTTTTGCTTCTTCGAGAAGAAGGCGCGCGGTTCGGGCGGAGTCGTTTTGGCTCGCCGAGACAGTCTTGTATTTGGCGAGGGGAATGCCGGTGACTTCGAGGAGGGCCTGTCGGATCATGGCGGTGCCGAGGTGGGTGATGCCGGTCCCGCTTAGCCAGCGGGTGACGAGTGGAAGCTCTTCGTCGGCGCGGTCTTTGAGGAAGGTTGAAAGGCGCTCTATTTTTTTGAGGCGTGATGCGGTGGTGGCGAGGGAGTCAAGGAGGTCGCTGAGATCACGAAGATCGGAAGAGGGGCGGGGGAGATCGTTCTTGAGTGATGCTTCGGGAGAGGTGGTTTCGAGGAGCTCGAGTTGGTCGTCGCCATAAATCGACCACGCTTCGGTGCCTAGGGCACGTAGATCGCGCGCGAATTCTCGGGTGCTGCCGTGGAGGGTGTAAACGAGGGAGGGGGAGACTTTTTCCACCGACTGAAGGAGGCCGGGGTAGTCGGCGTGATCGGAAAGCGGGAAAACTCGGTCGACCTGGTAGCGGTATTGCGAGCCGGGGGTGAGGGCCCATCCGCTGAGCATGGCGGTGCGTCGTTTTTTGTGGCTGCGGATGGCGCGTGAGCGCACGGCATTCGGAGGTGCGATGACGGCGACTCCAGGCGGAATACTTTTCTCGAGGAGAACCGGCCCAGGCAAATCGACTCCAATGTCGCGGCATGCTTCCGTCATCTCGAAGACCGTTTTGTGAACCACGGTTTTGATTCCTGCGTTGTGTAAAATGGCGAGAGCTTCCTGCGCTTTTCCGAGTGAGTAGGCAAAGAAGACAGGCGTCTCACCGTCGTCGAGAGTTTCACGAGCGAAGCGGGAGATGTCTTTTTCGATCTCATCGGTTGGCGGAAAGACGAACTGTGGCCGACCGAAGGTGGTCTCCATGATAAGAATGTCCGACCTTGGAAAATCCGGGGTTTCGGCAGTGCGGGACGAGCGGATCTTGAAGTCCCCGGTGTAAAGGAGTGATTGGTGGTGAGCTTCGATCCGAATCATGGCCGAGCCGGTGATGTGTCCCGCGGGATGAAGGGTGATGCGGTGGTTGTCGATGATGCGTTCCTCTCCCCAATCCAGCGTTTCGATGGTTGAGGCTTTGACACCGTATCGTTTGACGAGAATGTGGCCGGTTCCAGGCGAGCAAAGTACGCGCTTGTGCCGCGCGAAGTGGTCGGCGTGCCCGTGGGAGATGAATGCAAAGGGCTTCGGCCGATGCGGATCGAGCCACATTTCCAATTCCGGAAAGTGGAGCGATTTAGGATCAAAGCTCAGGGGCACACCGGACAGTAGAACGTGGCCTTTGATTTGCGAACGGGAAGTTGCTTGATACAGTGAACTCGATGATTATTCGCGATGCCTCTGAAGCCGATCTTCCCGCGATCGTTGCGATTTATAACGAGTCGATCCCGGGCGGGAAGGCGACTGCCGATCTCCTTCCGGTGAGCGTGGAGGAACGCCGGGATTGGTTTCAGGAATTTGATCCGGACCGGCGACCTTGCTGGGTTGCAGAGGACGAGCGCAAGGTGGTCGCGTGTGTCTATTTGCGGTCATTTTATGCGGGCCGTCCGGCTTATGATAAAACGGCTGAGATTAGCACTTATATTTCCGCAGGCTATCAGGGGCAGGGGCTTGGGACCCACCTCAAAAAGCAGATGATTGCGGAATGTCCGCGGCTGGGGGTGGAAAACCTCCTCAGTTTCTACTTCGATCACAATGAGGCTTCACGTCGGGTGAACGAGAAATTGGGATTCAAAGACTCGGCCCATTTGAAGGAGATTGCCGAAGTATTTGGTGAGAAACGGGGGCTTGTTATTGCGGTTCTTCGAGTGGAAGCCACTTCATGAAGTCCTTAAATGCAGGCTCGAGGTAGTGCATTGCGCCAGCCCGGGTGAGGTGGTCTTCATCGCGGTAGTAGGAACGTTCGGCGTAAACTTTAAGTTGATCACGGTTCCGGAAAAAGAACTGGCCGCTCGCATCGATGACTCGGACATTTTTGGTCGTTTGATCTTTGAGGAGATTCATCGTCCGTTCCTGCCGTTTTAAAAATTCATCTTTGGTGGTCGTGAATTGGGGGATTTTGAATAAGCCGGAGGAGCGTTTCATGGCATAGAACCGGGAGGCGGTCCGGCTTTCATTGTTTTCGGGGACCTGTTGAAAAATGACGAGCCCGATTCCGTGAGCAGAAAGCCTTGCTCCCATTGCCTTGATTTGTCGGGCGAGGGCACTGCTGGCCTCTTCGAAAGTGGGCTCGGGTATCATGGAATCGACGAGCATCGTGGTGAAGCGGACACTCTCGGGTTCGCCGTCCATTTCCGCCTCATTGTAACCTTCGCAGCGGGCCACCCAGCGCCCCACGAGAAAGACGGCCTTTGGTTTGGAGGCGATAATTTCAGCAAGTACTTTTTCGTTCAAAGCGACCATCTCAGCTGCTGACTCTTTCCCCATGTCGGCGAACCAGAGGCCGGTCACGGGAGGAGTTCCGTTGTTGAGGTAGGCGCGGCCCTTGAGCTTCAAATCGAGCGCTACTGCATTGACTGCGGGGGATGCCGAAGCGCCATGGCTATCGCCCCACAAGACAAAGTCCACGGGGCCATCATCCTCGAAACCGATGGGAATGGCCTCGCTTTTCGCGCTTGTATATTCGGCGCCATTCCATTGGATATCGGATATGATGACCCGAAGGTCGGCTGGTAATCTGGAAGGAAATCCATTACTGGATTTGATTGAGAAGGCGATGACAAAAAGAGTCACGGCCGAGGTCAGTCCGAGGACCAGAGCGCGTTTCCGGGTGGCCAAAAGTGAGCCTGTTCGGAAGGGTGTCTCGATCCATCGCCAGGAAAGGTAGCCGGCCAAAAGCGAAGCAGCTAGCAGCGAGATCTTCCAAGTGAGCGTCAGCTCAAAAACCATCTCACGAGCAAAGACCACAAAGGGCCAGTGCCAGAGATAGAGCGAGTAAGAGATGAGACCAATTTTAACAAAAATCCTCCAAGCAAGAAGCTGGCCTATTTTTGTTCCGCTGCCGGTTTGGATAAGGAGAGTGGCGCCGAGGACGGGAGGAAGGGCGGCAGGACCGGGGAAGATGGTTTGCCGGTCAAAAAAGAACATAGGGCCTAGGATCAGCGCGAGGCCCAGTCCGGCCCAAGCTTCATCACGAGCATTACTTATCGTTTTCCGGGGCAGAGTGGCTAGGAGCGCTCCCGCGAGAAGTTCCCAACCTCGCGCGGGAAGTAGAAAAAAGGCAGCCTTTGGATTAGTGGCGACTTCGATCCAGCTCCAGCCGAAGGAAATTAAGGTAGCGCCCGCGAGGATGAGGGCGAGCCTGTGGCGCGCCTGCTTCCACACAAAGCAAACGATCAGGGGGAAAATCAGATAGAATTGCTCCTCAACTGAGAGTGACCAGGTATGAAGAAAAGGTTCGAAGTCGGATTTTTCGGCGAAGTAGCCCTGATCCCGGGTAAAGTAGCAATTTGACGCCATAACCACGTGGGCCATTGCGCTTCGAGCCAGTGAGGCGTAGGCGGCCGGAGTTTGCAGGAATCCGCCGATCAGAAGAGTGCCTACGATCATCGCAATCGCAGCTGGTGCGATTCGGCGAATTCTCCGCGCCCAGAAATCTACGAGAGAGAAATGGTCGTTGCCAAGCTGCCTCAGAAGAATTCCGGTAATGAGGTAGCCTGAAATGACGAAAAAGACATCCACTCCCACAAATCCGCCCGGGAAGCCCAGCCCCAGATGGAACAAGACCACTCCGATGACCGACACGGCGCGAAGGCCGTCAATTTCCGGGCGATAGTGTGTGGCCGTCACCCCCCATCCCTGAACTCGGAGAGCCATGGACTCAACTACAAAAAACTCACCTATTCAGGGGTTATTCACAACAAATTCATTGATTTGGAAAGAAACTGGGGAATCTTCCTCGTAGCTTACACCCTAAATTTATTAGAAATAACCCCATGAAAAAACTCCTCATTCTCCTCTCTGCCGGGATAGCGTTTGCATTCGCATCTTGTTCACATTCATCCGGTTCCTGCTGTGATTCGTGTCAGGATGGCAATTGCAGTGCCCACAGCAAATGTTGCTCCGATGGCAAGTGCGAAAAGTGCGATGCCAAAAAGGACTGATTTTCAAATCTAAAATTTTCGTTCTAACGCCCGACCTCTTCGAAGGTCGGGCTTTTTTGCGTCTTAAACCTCTGAAAAAGCGATCACCCTTTACAAAACCGCCCCCCCTTGGCAGATACACGAAGTTTTAGCCCCACCGCTTTAAAAAATGCCGAAGGACACCAGCATCAAAAAAATTCTCGTCGTAGGAGCAGGCCCCATTGTCATCGGACAGGGATGCGAATTCGACTACTCCGGCACCCAGGCCTGCAAGGCCCTGCGCGAGGAAGGTTACGAGGTCGTCCTCGTGAATTCCAATCCGGCCACCATCATGACCGATCCGCAATTTGCCGAGCGGACCTACATCGAGCCTATTACGCCCGAGGTCATTGAGAAAATCATCATTAAGGAGAAGCCCGATGCCCTCCTCCCGACACTTGGCGGACAAACCGCACTCAACGTTTCCATGGACCTTTTCCATGTCGGAACGCTCGACAAGCATGGAGTTAAGATGATTGGCGCCAACGCCGACGCCATCGACAAAGGCGAAAACCGCCAGCGATTCAAAGATGCCATGATCAAGATTGGCCTTGATCTTCCGATCTCTGGCGTGGCCCACTCAATGGAGGAGGCCAAGGCCATTGCCGGTGAAATCGGTTCCATGCCCCTCGTCATTCGCCCTGCCTTCACACTTGGCGGAACTGGTGGTGGAATTGCTTACAACAAGGAAGAATTCGAAACCATCGTCCACCGGGGACTGGATCTTTCACCTACGACCGAGGTTCTCGTCGAGGAATGTCTCCTTGGCTGGAAGGAATACGAGATGGAAGTCATGCGTGACCACGCCGACAACTGCGTCGTCATTTGCTCCATCGAAAACCTTGATCCCATGGGCGTCCACACCGGGGATTCCATCACGGTTGCTCCTGCGCAGACCCTGTCCGATCGCGAATTCCAAATCATGCGCGATGCGAGTTTCGCAGTCATCCGCGAGATCGGTGTTGAAACCGGCGGCTCGAATATTCAGTTCTCCGTCGATCCCAAGACTGGTCGCTGCATCGTCATCGAAATGAACCCGCGGGTCAGCCGTTCGTCCGCTCTCGCTTCGAAAGCAACGGGATTCCCCATTGCCAAAATTGCGGCCAAACTCGCCGTGGGATACACCCTCGACGAACTTCCGAATGACATCACCCGTGAAACGCCTGCCAGCTTCGAGCCGACCATTGATTACGTGGTCACCAAGGTTCCGCGCTTCACGTTTGAAAAGTTCCCTACCGCTGATCCTGTCCTCACCACCTCAATGAAGGCTGTCGGTGAGGCCATGTCTATCGGGCGTACCTTCAAAGAGTCTCTCCAAAAATCTCTCCGCTCGCTCGAGACCGGACGTTTCGGTTTTGGTTTCGATGGCAAGGATCCTGATGCCACTCGCGAGGACATCGAGCGTAAGCTTCACGTCCCGAATGCCGAGCGCATCTTCTGGCTCAAGGTCGCCTTCGAACAAGGCTGGACCATCGAGGAAATCTTCGACGCCACCCAGATCGATCCTTGGTTCCTTGAGAATATGAGGGTCATCGTCGAGGAAGGAAAAGACCTCGCCAACCTCGACCTCAGAACGGCCAAAAAACTTGGTTTTTCCGATGTCCAGATCGCCCACGCCCGCGGCACCAACCAGGACGAAGTCCGCGCCGAGCGGAAGGAAAAAGGGATCATTCCCACCTACCGTCTTGTCGACACCTGTGCTGCCGAGTTTGAAGCCGCGACACCTTATTACTACTCAACTTACGGCGACGAAAATGAAGCACGCGAGACCGACAAAAAGAAGATCGTAATCCTCGGTGGCGGTCCGAACCGCATCGGTCAGGGGATCGAGTTTGACTACTGCTGTGTTCACGCCTCCTTCGCCCTCCGCGAGCTCGGCTACGAGTCCGTCATGGTTAATTCTAATCCCGAGACTGTTTCCACCGACTACGATACCTCGGACAAGCTCTACTTCGAGCCCCTCACACTCGAGGACGTTCTTCACATCTGCGATCAGGAAAAGCCGGATGGCGTCATCGTGCAGTTCGGTGGTCAAACTCCCCTCAACCTCGCTGCAGATCTCGAGCGCCACGGCGTTCCCATCATTGGAACTTCACCCAAATCCATCGAACTTGCCGAAGACCGGAAATTCTTCTCTGCTCTCCTCGACAAGATCGGCCTCAAGCAAGCTGAGGCTGGCACTGCTGTTTCTGAAGACGAAGCTGTAGCCATTGCAGACCGTATTGGCTACCCCGTCCTCGTCCGCCCCAGCTTTGTTCTTGGAGGACGCGGCATGATGATCGTCTACAACGACGACGAACTTCGCCACTACATCCGCAACGCTGCCGACGTCGCACCCGATCGGCCCATCCTCGTTGACCGTTTCCTTGAAAATGCAACCGAGGTCGATGTTGATTGCATCTCCGATGGCGAGACCTCCGTGGTCGGTGCCATCATGGAGCATATCGAGCAAGCCGGCATCCACTCTGGCGACTCCGCCTGTGTCATCCCCGCCTTCAGCCTCTCGGACAAAATTAAAGAGGAAATTCTTATTGGTGCCAAAGCGCTCGCCAAGGAGCTCGAAGTGCGAGGCTTGATGAACATCCAGTTTGCAGTCAAGGAAGATGAACTCTACGTCATTGAAGTGAATCCCCGGGCCTCCCGAACCGTGCCCTTCGTTTCGAAATCCATTGGCATCCCTCTTGCCAAGCTCGCCGCCAAGATCATGGTCGGCGAAAAGCTTGTTGATCTCGGCTTCACCGAAGAAACTCTTCCTCCTTGCTTTTGCGTGAAAGAGGCCGTCTTTCCGTGGGGCCGCTTCCCTGGTATCGATATTGTCCTTGGTCCTGAAATGAAATCGACCGGCGAGGTTATGGGAGCTGATGCCGATCTTGGCATGGCCTATGCCAAATCCCAGATCAGTGCCTTTAATCCGCTTCCCAAAGAGGGGAATGTCTTCTTCTCCGTCAATGACCGCGACAAGGACCGTGCCGTTCCCGTCGCCCGTGAGCTTGCGGAGCTTGGTTTCAAAATTCACGCCACCGGCGGAACCTACAAGCGCCTCAAGGATGAGGAGATCGACGTCGAGCGCCTCTACAAACTCGCTGAGCAAAAACGTCCCAACGTCATCGATATGATGAAGAACGGTGACATTCACTTTATTATCAATACTCCAAGTGGCCATGAAGCTCGTGAAGACGAGGTGAAGATCCGTTCGGGCGCCGTCCAGCATAAGATCAGTCACTGCACCAATCTTTCCGCTGCTGAGGCTAGTGTGAAAGCCATTCGCTCTCTACAGGAAAACGAACTCACCGTCACTCCACTTCAGGAGCACCATAACTTGATCTAATTTCAAATTCCCCTCCTTTTCAAGACGCGTAACGTGCCTAGAAATGAGTTAGCTCAGCGTCGAGAATAGATTTAGGCTGGTGTCTGGTGCCACTTTTTACTCGAATCCTAAGTGAGTGGGAGGTGCCCATTGTATCGCTGGGGAGGCTGGGTATCTGTGTCGAGGATGGACATTTTGAGAGCGATTCTCTCAGGTAGAAATAAGAGCGATGACGATCAATGAACTCAAGGGATGCGTTGTGGGCCTCGACCTCGGAGGTGTCGGGATCTTTCTCGGGTTCACTTACCATGTTCTTGGAGAAAATATGAAAAAGTATGTGCGGGTGTTTCCCTGAACTCCAAAAAAAAGGGCTTGTTCGATTTCTGGTTTTGGGTCGGAATTCGAGACGTGAGTTCGATCAAGATTCGGCAGGCGGTAGAGGCTGATTTACCCCACCTCGTTCGCTTTAATCTGGAGATGGCGCTGGAGACCGAGGGAAAGAAATTGGATGCCGGAGTTTTGGAAGCTGGCGTAGGCGGAATCTTTAAAGATGCTACGAGGGGGTTCTATTTGGTGGCTGAGATTGGGGGGCAAGTGGCTGGTTCCCTGATGGTGACCAAGGAGTGGAGTGATTGGCGGAATGGGGATTTTTGGTGGATTCAGAGTGTTTATGTCCTCCCTGAATTCCGCCGTCAGGGAGTTTTCCGTGATCTTTACGAGGAGGCCCGCCAAAGGGCCAAAGAGGACGAAGGGGCTTGTGGGTGCCGGCTTTATGTTGAAACTGAAAATCAATCGGCCCGGCAGGTCTATTTAAAGCATGGATTTGTGGAGACTGGTTATCTCCTCTTTGAGGATATTTTTCGAAAATCTTCGTGATTGAGAATTGGCGCCTGTTGACGGGATGGAATAGTTCGCGATCACAATTCTTCACTTGATTGACTGGTGGGATTTGATCTGCATGAGAAGAATTGGGAGGATTGCCACAAAATTTTTTCAATCCTTCGGATGTCGGGTTCTGGTTTCGGATTTGGAATGGTTGAGCGGGAATGACATGGTTCCTGCTTATTTGGAGGAAATTTTCAAGGGAGTGGGTGTAGTTCCACTCCATCTCTTGGTCATGCCGGATACCTACCATCTCATTGATGAAAAGATCCTCTAGATGATGAGGCCCGAAAGCTATTTGGTAAATCTCGAGCGTGGAAAATTGTTGGATACCAAGGCTCTGATCCGGTCGCTCAAGGCTAGGCGCCTGGGTGTTGCAGATTTACTATGATGAACGGGGAACGGTCACTAGGGTCGAGCGGGAGTTTAAGTGGCGACGCTGATTGCCTAGACGAGGAGCATGGCGAGAGCCATGGCGGACATGCTGAGGTTCTCGGTGAGGGTCACGGTTGAAACGGGGACTTTGAGAATTTGTCCCATACAAGCACAGTTGATTTTTTCTCCCTGCCGCATGGTGTTTAGGACCCCGATTGCTCCGAAGCTGAGAATGATGATGGTGGCAAGGTAGGTGCCTTGGGGTTGCCAGCGCGCCAGATAGGCGAGGCCGAGGGCGAGCTCGAGAAAGGGATAGACGACTGCGTAGGCGCGGGAGCGTGCGGCGAGGAGATCGTATTTGGCAAAGCCAGTTGCGAATGACGACACGTTGAAAAGTTTCACGATCGCGAAAACGAGGAGGAAGAAGCCCATGAAATCGTGCATCCAGTTGTGCCACGACCAGCTTGATTCGGGAATTTGCCGCGCCGCGGCTCCCAGAGCCGTGGTTATGATGATGACAAATAGAGGCGTGTAAGCGGACAATCCGGGCCTCTTTCTTTCTGGTTTGGGGGGCTTACTGCTGCAGCACGATTTGGGTTCGGTGGTGGAGGTCATGAATCTGGTGATAGGATGCAGGTAAAAGTGGAGCGTTGCAAATCAGAGATCTGGTTCTAACAGTATCGCGTGCCTTCCTTGATTCGTGCCACCGGTCCGTTCGCCCAGCCCAATGTCCGTTGGTATGCGTGGTTCACGACATTGTTTAACGCGCGGTTTTATTACCCGATCCTAGCGATTTTGTTTCTCGATCTGGGGCTGACGCTCTCCCAGTTTGTGATGCTGAACGCGATTTGGGCGGTGACAATCTTTTTGGCGGAGGTGCCATCGGGTGCCTTGGCGGATTTGATCGGGCGTCGCAAGCTCTTGATTTCGGCGGCAGGCTTGATGGTCTTTGAGATGTTGGTTCTGGTGGTGGCACCGAAAGATGCCGGACTTTGGCTTTTTGGGTTTTGCGTGGTGAACCGTGTTCTAAGTGGATTGGCGGAGGCGGCGGCGAGCGGTGCTGATGAGGCGTTGGCTTTCGACAGTCTGGAGAACGAGGAAGATTGGGATGAAGTTCTGGAGACGACTTTTAAGCTGCGGTCGAGCGCAATGGTGGTGGCGATGGTGGTGGGTGCCTTAGTTTACGATGCGGGAATGATCGGGCTAGATGTTGAGATTGCCCATCGTCTTCCTATTGTCTTTTGCCTGATTCAGGCGGTGGCTGCATTTTTGGTTTCCTTCAAATTCCATGAAGTCAAAGAAGTTGACGGAGAGGTAGGATTTGCGGCGATTTTCAGGCAGACATGGAAGGCTGCAAAATGGGTCTTTACGACGAGGACGGCGATATTGATTGTGGTGGGTGGGCTGTTGATCGATGGGGTCGCGAGGAATTTTGCCACGATCAACAGTGAATACTATCGTTTGATTGAGATCCCCACATACATCTTTGGATTCCTTGCGGCGGGGGCGGCACTTTTGGGCGTCTTTACGCCACGATTATCGAGATATCTGGTGCAGCGATTTACGCCGCTTCAGAATTTCATTCTCACGGGTGGGTGGATGTTTGTCTCGCTCTTCTTGTTGGGAAGAGTGTGGGTCTATTGGGGGGTGCTGCCGGGAGTCGCGGTGATGGTCGGCTTGTCGCATGTTGGATTTCTAATGAGTCGTTATTTGAATCGACTGGCAGATTCAAGCCAGCGGGCGACGGTGCTGAGCGTGAAGGGCCTACTTTTCAATGTTGGCTACGGTACCGCGAGCCTTGTCTTTGCAGGAGCAGTTTCCTGGAAAAAGCGAGAGGTAGACATGAGCGAAAATCAGGCACTGATATCGACCCTGAAATGGCAGCCATGGGTTTTCGTGGGGCTATTTGTGGTGTTTCTGGCGGTAGCGCGACTGATGCGTCTTTCGCGGGAAATTAAAGGGAACGGCGAATGAAAATCGCAACGATGAGCATTAGGACGGCGACTTTTGTCATGACTTCACCGGTTTTTCGGGAGGCCTCGTCATAGCGATGGAATTCGCCATCGGGAGTCTTGTCCTTTGTGTGGCTGAGGGACCAAGCGATTAAGAGCCCGATCAGGCCTCCAAGAATTGTGAAGACCCAGCCGAAGAGGATGAGAGCCTTTGAGGCGGGCTTTCCTTTTTTGAGGTGGGCGATTCTCTGGTCGCGCTCCTCTTCAAGTTTCGTCAGATCAACTCCCCGTTCCCTCAGGAGGCGTTGGGCATGGGCCACGTCAAAGGCGCTCCATTCGGAGGCGTGGGTGACGACTTCGATGAGTTCGTCGTCGGAAGAGCTGAGAAGGTGGTGATCTGCCGGGAGCTCTGATTCAAGGCTGTCGGCCTCAAGGGCCTTCCGGGCGGCAGAATGGTCGGAGGTCCGGATTGTGATGAAGGCTTCAAAGTCTTCGCCGGAGCCAACAGCAGAAATGTCAAAGCCACCCTCTTCAGTGATGACCTGGTGTGCGATGCCGGCGTCATCAAGCACGCTGATGACGTGCTTGAGAGCGCCGGGATCTTGAGATCGGAAGAATTCGATGAGGTCTTCTGAAGACATGCTGGGAAAGTTAGTTCCTGCCTCTTCAAACTACGAGATCAATTAACGCTTTCCACGGTGGTCAATTTCACCATCACCATCGCGGTCCTCACCAAATTCCATGGGCATGGTCCACTCGACGCCTTGGCGTCGGCCTTGCTTAACGTGAGTTTGGTAGTTCTTTTTTTCGGTGGTTTTTGCGAAGGTCGCGTTAGCCCTGAGGAGGGCGGCTTTTAGGTCGCCCGCCTTGGTGTCGAGCGCAAGCGACTTTACGATTTTGCCTTTCTGGCCGTAGGTGTCCGGGATGATGATTTTAATCCCTGACTCCGATTTGTTCCCGGTGAGAATTTCAGTCCAGGTCTTGGAGTCAGTCTCAAAGTCGTAGTGAAACCGGCCAATAATATCAGGATCATTGCTCACTGCGGGAAGAGATCTTCGGGTTGCCTCGATTTCTTTTTCTGTACCGCTGATCAGGACAATGACTCGTTGATCGGCAGAGGCCACATTGAGCCCGAGGCGGAAGTTTGGAAAATCTGGAACTGCCGCTTCTCCGGGCTTGCCTTTGGTTTTATAGTCATCGGAGATTTCATCGAAGGCGGCGGCAAGATTACCACCGAGAACTTGGTTGGGGCCACGGCTGCTTCTTGAGAGCTTCTTTTTCCCGTCTGTAGAGAGGAGGCAAAAGGCGGTGTTTTCAAAACGGCCATCGAGGTAGCCGCGGACAATTTTTTGTGCCTCTTCGCTTTCGTAGGAGTCAATACGAATGCAGACAAAATCGCGGGTGGCTTCGATGACTGTTGGTTTGCTGAACTCACGGTTCTGCGTAGCGGTGTAGCCAGGTCAAAAGACGCCAGAAATCCCGTTGCACTGAGATGCCACAGCCATGAAGAGGATTGGCTTATTTGAGCGTTTGGCTTCAGCCAATCCATCTTCGAGAATCGGATACCAGACGATGCCAGGGGATCCGAGTTCTGCATCCGATTCGGAGAGATCTTCGGGGCGCGGTCCGCCTCCCCGTTGTCCGCCTCCTCTTTTTCCTCCAGGGCGTTCGCCACGGCGGGGCGGGCGTTCGCCTCGTGGAGGTCTTTCGCCTGAGGGCCGGTTGTCAGCTCCTGGGGGTTGGCCCGAAGGTTGGGGGCGTTGTCCATAAAGTGAACTGCTCAAGACGATGAGCGAGGAGAGGATCAGAGAGAGGAAATTTTTCATGACGAGGGTGATCTTTGTACATTGAAGATGAATTCAAGATGAAAAGGGAGGTCCTTTTTTAGGAAATCTTCTTAGATTCCTTTGAGAACAGATTGAGCTTGGGCGTTCCGTTGTTAGGCTGTTGGCGTGCAAGAGGGGAGCGACGCGTTGAAGGGGTGGATTTTAGGGCTCGCCATCTTCGTGATGGGAGGGTGCGGGATCGCTTATGAATACACCCTGAGTAAGGTTTCGTCCGATCTGCTTGGAAATTCGGTCCAGCAGTGGGCGCTAGTGATTGCAGTAATGCTTTTTTTTATGGGGCTGGGCGCGGAAATTCAGCAGCGGCTTCCGGATCGCTGGTTGGTCGATACGCTGGCGGGATCTCAAATTGCGCTCGCATTGCTGGGCGGTTTTGGTCCGCTTTTTTTTATTCAAACCTTTGCGTTTTATCCGCTGCATTTCTCCTTGGTGCACTATGGATTGATCTCTCTCTGCGGCCTGTTAATTGGGCTGGAGATTCCATTGATCACACGGCTCAACGAGTCATTCATGCCGGCGATGCGGAAGAATATCGGTAAGGTCTTAAGAATGGATTATGCGGGAGCATTGCTTGGTGGGTTGTTCTGGACCTTCCTTTTGATTCCAAAGTTTTCGATCACCGAGACGGCGCTCATTTTGGCTTTGATTACCTTGAGCGGCGCCTTGATTTGTGTGGTGATCTTTCGCCGGCAGGCACGATTTGGAGTGGTGTGGATTATTCTTATTTTGGCGGCGTTGGCTGGTTGCGTGGTTGGGTTTACGAAGTGCAAGAGTTGGGCGCTGGAGGCCGAGCAGTCGCTTTATCGAGATCAGGTCGTTTACACTGCGACTTCTCCCTACCAACGTATTGTTCTCACCAAATCGGAGAAGGGTAATTTGCGCTGCTATATCAACGGGCATTTACAGTTCTCCGAGAGCGACGAATATATTTATCACGAACTTTTGACCCATCCGGCGATGGCGTTGAGCGAAGGCCGGGAAAGAATCTTGATCTTGGGAGGTGGGGATGGCTTGGCCTTACGGGAAGTACTCAAGTATCGGGAGGTGAAGAAAGTGACATTGGTGGATTTGGATCCATTCATGACAGAGATGTCGTCGAGTCACGAGGATATGGTGAGAATGAATGAAGGGGCATTTTCGGATTCGCGGGTCAACTTGAGGATCGTTCCGATGAGCGGAACCGGTGAGAAGGAACCGACGTTGATGCCCGATCGGTCGGAACGTTTTCTCGCAGAATCGATCGAGCTTCCTGAGGTGGAAATTGTGCATCAGGATGCGTCCCGCTACGTGGCTGAAGCAGAGGGCCGGTTTGACGTGGTCATTCTTGATTTTCCTGATCCATCATCACCTAGTTTAGCGAAACTTTACGGTCTGGCATTTTATGGGCAATTGCAAGGGTTGCTCAAGGAAGGAGGCGTGCTGATTCAGCAATCGACCTCGCCCTGGCATGCCCGGGAAGCGTTCCTCTGTATTGGTCGGACGATGAAAGCTGCCGGACTCTCAGCGGTCCCTCTTCATACCAATATCCCTTCGTTTGGGGACTGGGGTTGGTGGGTCGGGGTTTCGTCAAATACGAAAACTTCCGAGGCATTGGCTGAGGAGCTAGACCGTATCAATGGATTTGGGATTGCGACCCGCTATCTTAACGGAGAAACCCTCGGGGCGGCTTTGGTTTTTGCTCCCGGCAGCTTGAAGTCTTCATCGGAAGATATAACCACTCTGGACGATCCTGCTATTTTCCGTCATTATTTACGCGCTTGGAAGGAATCTCCCTAACATTTTCATAGCTCATGAAATCACTGCCACTTATTTTTTCTATTATCTTTGCTACTGTGTTGAGTTCGTTTCTAGCGTCTTGTGGCGACAATCAGAACGTTAACGTGACGGTGACCTCGGAAGCTGCCGATGGTCTGGATCTGAAGGCGGTGACTGCTCTGCTAAAAGATGTGAAAGATGCTGAGGATCTTGAGGAGAGAATAAACTCGGGCGATCCTCGGATTTGCAACCTTGATTTGAATGAGGACGACGTTGTCGACTACGTCAAAGTGTCCGAATACTCTGCTGGTGAAATCCGTGGGTTTTCGCTAACGACCGACCTTGGTCCTGATGATGTGCAGGAACTCGCGACAATCGAGGTGACTAAAAATGGTGATAGTCATAAGGCACAAACGCACGGCAATAGCCAGATTTATGGAAGTAACCACTATTATCATCGCAGCTACGGGGTGGGCGATGTCATCTTGATGAGTTATCTATTTTCTTCCCATCGACCGTATCGTTCCGGGTGGGGTTATGGAAATTATCCCTCGAACTATAATCGTTCGGCTCCGGTGGCCCGGGATAGTTACCGCTCGAGGATGGGGACGATGAACACTGGAAATGTAGCGACCTCTAAGGCCCCAGCCTTTAAAGGGTCGGGCGCTTCGCCAAACAAGTCGCGGACTTCGAGTAAGATCAAGGCTCCGTTGCGCAATCCTACTGCCAGTCAAAAATCTTTTCAGGCTCGTAATCCTTCCAAGGCTCTTCGTAGCGGAGGATTTGGCTCCCGTAGCGGGTCAGGGAGTTTCCGCAGCTCTTCCCGTTCAGGAAGCTCATTTGGAGGAGGCAAATAAACCCTAAAGTTGACTACGATTATGAAAACTCTTTTTGATTTCCAGCTTCCCAGTGAGTTCTCCAATTGGACTATCTGGATTTATCTCGCTCAGGCCATCGCTTTTCTTTGGGTCGGCAGTCAGGCTTATGTTTTACTTCGAAGAGTGAGCTTGTCCCATCAGGTTGCCGAGAGAGACAATGCAGCCTTTGCCATTTCATATGGTGGTTTTATGGCTGCGCTTGGAGTGGTTATTGCTTCGGTGATCCAGTCTCCTTCGCCGGACGATTTTACCTGGGGGCAAGAGCTGGTGAGCTCCATCATCTGGTCTGCGGGTTCGCTTGTTCTTTTAATTGCTGCAGTACTTGTGAATGACTTCGTTATCTTTCCTAAGTTTAAAAATCGCAAAGAGATTCTGGAAGATCACAACGCCGGGCTGGCAGTGGTGGAAGCGGCAAGCTTCCTGGGGACGGCGCTTCTCATCCGTGCTTCTCTCAGTGAGCAGATTGAGCCGGTTGATTTGGGCGAGCCTTGGCTGACTTTGATCTATTTCTTGGTCGGACAATCGTTGTTCCTGCTCTATTCAAAGATCTACCCTAAAGTTGCCGGTCTTGATTTACATGGAGAATTGGAAAAAGATAATCCGGCAGTGGGTTTGGCTTTTGGCGGGTCTCTTTTCGCTTTTGCGCTGTTGTTGGGAAATGCCCAAATGCGGTACGACTCCATCCCAACCGTGATCTTCCTTGCGGTGGTTTATGTGATTGTTATGGGCTTTTTACGCTTCGTCGTGCACTTGATATTTTCCGGGAAAGTTTCGATTTCGAAAGAGTTGCAGAGGGACCGAAATTGGGGGCTTGGCCTTCTCGAAGCGGTGGTTTCCCTGATCATTGCCTTCATCGTGATTGTAAGTATTTGATGAGCGATTTTTCGATCAGCGTGGAGCGGCGCCGTCTCTTTAATGGGACTGTGTTGTTGGGGCACATGGCTGGGAATAGTATCGAGTATGACGTGCTCTTGCCGGGCTCCCAAACCCACCTTGAATCAATTCTGGCCTGGTTGTTGACACGTAATCTCGTTGAGATCTCCGAAGAGAATTTTTATCGGGTTTCGATGCTTGGTCATGCGACTTCGACGGCATTTCGCAAACGCTATATGCGGGTGCTTCGCTATTTTGATATTTTCTCGGCGGTTGATTTGGGCTCGGGAGAGTTTGCGCTGGCTCGCCACAGTGAGTTTAAGACTGAGGCGGCTTGGGGGCGGTTTTTGAACGATGATCGTTGGGAAGATTTGCGTGTTTCGGTTGGCGGGTATCTTGGGGCGGATCCGGTGGAATTGGTCTTCGCCCACTTCATGCAGGAAGGACGGTTTAGTTTTGTGGAAGGAGGCTGGGAAGTATCGCTTTTAGAGGGATTGGTTTGGAATGAGATTGAGGAAATCTGTCGGCAGAGCCTGACGATTCATGATCTGGGCTACGATGGGGTGAGTGGAGAAGAGGTGATTACGGAAGTGATCGAACAAGGCTTTTTATTGGTGCGCGAATTGAGCGAGTGGTTCCCTGAGGTGATGGGGCATCTTGCGAGATGGGCCCCTTCACGATCAGCTCCGGAATGGAAGCCGGATGGAAGTACGCAAGCATTTTGGAAAACCAGATGGACCCTTGAGGTCAGCTAGAAGTGATGTGGTTTTTTCGACGATTTACGAAGATCTTCAAATTTGAGGGCGACCCGGTGCAGCGATTCTGCAATGCTGTTTTGGCAGCGATCGCGCTGAATTTAATATTTGGTATGGCATTTTATTTTGCCGAGCGAGAAGTTCAGGAAGGACTTGGAATCGCGGATTCCATCTGGTGGGCCATGGTGACCATGACGACAGTCGGCTATGGTGATTATTACCCCCAAACATGGTGTGGGCGGTTCTTTATCGCATACCCCTGCTTCCTGTTAGGAATTAGCTTCATTGGTATTTTGCTCGGAACGGTCTCAGAGGCCGTGGTCGATCATTTCAGTAGTAAAAAGAAAGGCTTACTCAAACTCACTATGAAAAATCATGTCATTATTTCAGGATGCCCGTCGGTTGATCGGGTTGAGAAAATCTTCAGCGAGCTTCGGATGTCATTGGGCGCTGAGGCAGGTCTTGTGATTGTTAGTGAGCAGCTTAAAGAATTGCCACCATGTTTGAAGGATCTGGACGTTTCATTTGTGAGGGGGTCACTTCGGGAAGAAAATGTGGCTGGCATGGCCAATGTGGGGGAAAGCCAGGGAGTCATCGTTCTGCCCGATTTGGGAGTCGCGAATGATACGGAGGTTTATGCGACGGCGTCCTTCCTCAAAAATCTCTTTCCCGGACTTGATTCGCGGGTGCTTTCGATCATCGAGCAGGCTTCATCGGTGGACTTGTTTCGAAAGGCCGGCTTACGTTACATCTGGGGCGATGGCCTTCCTGATCGTGTTGTAACGCAGGATCTTAACCAGCCGGGAATTGGCGAAGTCGTTAGTCAGCTCCTGAGTTATCGAACTGGCTGTGAGCTCTACCTGAGGAAGCACCAGTCGACGGGGCTCCCGCTGGGTGAGTTGCAGATCCGGGCCCTTAAAAGTCCTCATCAAGTTCAAGTGGTTGGGATTAAGAGAGGTAACGATTCGGATTTGACCCCCCCCAATGAGACGGTCTTGGCCGATGATGATGAGTTGGTCATCATTGCCCGAAATTCCGGCGAGTGTGATGAGTTCATGCAGCAAATCAATGCTTGAAGAAAAGGGTCAACATAGCCCCCACGGGCTACACATTGCCATGGAATGTGCGGGTTGCCGGCGCGACCTTCTGATGGATGCCGACTTGCTGAGGCAAACGATGGTCGACTGTGCCCGGAAGGCCGGAGCGACAGTCGTGGATAGCATGATTCACTCGTACAACCCTGCGGGGTTAAGTGGTGTAGTGATTATTTCTGAGAGCCATCTGGCCATCCACACGTGGCCGGACATTGGTTATGCGTCGTTTGACATATACACTTGTGGGAAGTGTGATCTGGCCGATGAGATCGCCAATCGGTTGGAGGATGTTTTTCAACCGGTTGATGTTTCCCGAAAGGTTTTTGAGCGGATGCCTCCGGGATCCGCCCCGGTAATCTGAGGGTTCTGCATCATGTGATTGTTCTATCGCTCAGACAATGAGAACGTGAATTGGAAGAGACCCTGTCTTGTAGTTCCTGGCGAATCATCTATCGTCGCGGCTCTGAGACATCAGAAAATACCATTTCAAGAGAATGTTAGAAAATCAGGAAATCCGGGAGTTGGTTGCAGAGCATGGACCGGCCGTGAACGAGGGCCGCTCGATCAAGCAATTGATTGATGATGGTGAGATTCCCCGTCTGGAGGGTTGCACTGTTTTGACAGGCAAGGTTTCTGATTCGGTGTTTGGTGGATCTCTGACTCATCGTGATGGTAAACCCATCCGCCTGATGTTTCGGAACAACCGAATTTCCACACACGATGTAAATCGTGGCGCAATTCCTTTTAAGGATCAGGTTCTGGCGGTAAATCACGATCACATGTTGCGGTTGGTGAAGGATGTGATGGGTAGTTCGCAGTTTGAAGTAGAAGGTCTGTGTCCCAGTTCGACTGTGATTCCCGCTGAAAATTTGACTTTGGTGATGTTGGAAAATGTCGTTCGCTTTTATATGGCGGAGAGTTCGACATCGACTTCGCTCTACCAACATTGGCTTGCTGCCAAAGAGGCTGGCACGAAGGTCATGGGGTATGCCGGGCATGAGCTGGAAGTAGGAAAGCTTCAACCAAATTGTCGATTGCCCTATCTGATGGATACTCCGAGTACAAAGGATAAAGTGGACCGGACTGTCGATGTGGACTACCTTGTTAGTGAGGGGGTTTGTACAACCAAGCAATATGATGCGATTCGCAATTCGTCTCTTATGGCCTTTGGTATTGTCTCGCAGTATTTGTCTCAGAGAGGAATGGTTTTGGTCGATACCAAGACCGAGCATGGGATTAATTCAGAAGGTATGATTGTGGCAGCCGACGAACTTTACACCATGGACTCGTCTCGCTTTTGGAGACTGGATGGGAATCGTGGAGTTGTGACCCGTGATGGCAAGCCGGTTTCTTTTTCGAAGGAATTTGCCCGTGGAATGGTGAAGGGAAAAAATGATCAGCAGTTCTCCGATGAACAGGCGAACGAGATTGCAGTTCGTTATATCGAGGGTCTCCAGCACATTACGGGGGAACCTTTTGCCCCTGATCTACGTTCTCGTGATCAAAGGATCGTAGAAACAGTGAATTTGATTTTGGGTGACCTGACCTAAGACGAGCGAGCCATCGGAAGACTGTGGAGACCTAGGTCGAGGTCATCAAGATTTTGAGACGAGGCTGGGATGGCACAAAATGCCAAAAGAGCAGGTAGAAATATCTGCTATCAGTGGTGATATCAAAAATCTGCGAATCGCGGGTAAAAAAACCCGCCTGCCTTCAGCGGGTGAAGGAGCAGGCGGATTGAGAGAGCCTGTTGTTTATTGCTGCACTTCGACGCGGAAGAAGAGCTTGTCGAAGGGTTGTCCAAGAGCCAACGTTAGCGACTCGGTGGTTGATGCTCCTTGCGAAGCAATATTGTCCTGAATCTCCGACCAGCTGTCTGCCGAGAGATCGGTAGAAGCCACGATACGATAGGTGGTGTTCGCTTGAGAATCCCAGGTGAGGCTAAGCTGCTGGGTGGCTGGGTCAAAGCTCATTGCCTTAATGACGAGATCGCTGGGCAGGATCTTGCCAAAGCCTGGAGCAACGGGAGCGGTTGTGGGGTTGCTGTCGGCGTCCGAGATGTAAAAGTCATCGAAGGCAATGGCTTGGCTGGCGAGGTCATTGGCGTTTGTCGTTGTGACAAAAACGGTGTCAATGATGGGTCGGGGAAAGCCAAGAAGGAAAACTTCCCCGGGTTCGCGATCGGAGGAGATGTTGTCGAAGACAGTTTGCCGGGTTCCGCCTGTGGGTGCGATATGAACCGTGAAGGTATCGGTCTCGGTCAGGGGAACGTTGTTGACGTCGATCCAGACATCGTAGGAAGTATCGGGCTCAAAGGTGACTCCTGAGTCAGTGACGAACCCTCCGATTCCATCAATCGCTTCCATTCGAAGCGCACCTCCTCCGGCATCACGCGCGAAAGTGACGTAAGTTCCGATGTTGGAATTGTAGTCGGTGGCAAAGCGAATGGCTTTCTCTCCGAACCCAACTTTACTGAGGATTCGCTGATCGGGTTCCGCGCTGCTGTAGCAGAATCTGAAGAACAAGGTGCGAGTGCTGTTTTCTTGAAGCGCGTGAGTTTGGGTAATGCGCCCGGTGAGATCGGTTCCACCGGTGGATATGATGGACTGAGTCTCGCCGATGGTAGTGACTTCCCACGATCCTTCCGCAGTCAACCATGTGCCTTGATTGGAGAGCGGTCCAGGAGTCAATCCGTCGAAGTCATCAATCCAGTTCCACCCGCTGCCGACCCCCGAGATTGGGGATACTGTAAGGCTTTGGGTGACCGGGGCTTCACCCTCCCGCGTTGCAGTCAGGGTGAAAGTCATTTCCTCGGCGACGACAACACTGGTGCTGCCAACTCCAAACTCGCTGGTTGCGGTAACGTCACCGATGCCTTGGTCGATGGAGAGAGTGGCGTCCTTGGTGGCATCCCAGGTAATCGTGATTTCATCGCCCGAAACTACTTTACGGAATTCAGGTGCAAAGCTGTTGATTTGAAGCTCTTCTTGTTGCTCGTCGAGATCTGGCATGCCATTCGCGATGAGATCATCGAGTTCGGCCTGGGTCAGAGCCCGCTTCCAAACCACAACTTCGTCAATGTCGCCATCAACGTGTGCGACATCGCTGGTACGAACAACCGCTGCGATCGAGGTCGTATTCATGTTGTGGGTATATCCCGATGGCTTGTTCGGAATGGCAATGGAATCTAGAATGCCGTCGACATAAACCTGCCTGGTTGCCGAGCCGTCGGGTTGAGTGGTCTGAACTAAAGCGATGTGATGCCAGTCGACTCCATCAAAAGGCGTGGCTCCTGTTGGTGCGTGGTTAAACACTGGAAAGCCATTCTTATCCCGAATGAAGACGTCGACCGAATTATTGGAGCCTCCCGGCACGGTCCCCATGGTAAAGAGAGGGGTTCCGTCACTTGGGAGGTTGCTTCCTTCGGAGAAAGTGCGGAGATCGGATTGTCCTGCGGCATTGACCCGGGCCCAATAGGCGAGGGTGAAGGACTCGTTCTTCATGACTGGCAGATCGTCGGCTGGATCGTGTGTCCGAACAAGGTGAGCCTTGTTGGCTTTCTTAAAATTGAAGGCCATTCCAAACTTTCCCGCAATCTGGTCGGCCGCTGCAATGTTCTGCAATAGAAAATCCTGACCGTTGGCGAGGTCGGGGGTCTTGTTACCTTGGATTTCGTCTAGAGGCCAATAGGCTACAAGCTCCTCCTTGAGAGTCTCGCCCTGCCCGAGGGCAAATGAGGCGGAGAGGGCTAAGATGCCGCATGATTTGAATGTCTGCATAAGAGTATATGCTAGTGAAATCCGAGTTTGTCGTCAAGGAGGCGGGTGATGTAGC
>JBDNAG010000104.1:0-41682 GCA_039768565.1 Akkermansiaceae bacterium
GGAACAAAGGACGGATCACCATCCATCCTCTCTCAGTCGCTGGTCGAGAAACAATCTTTGCCTCTCTGACGGTAGCACCCACTTTCTTTTCGTTACAAAAGGGCCTTCAACCCTTCGATTCCTGAGTTCCGAATTTCCGCTTGAGGCGGGAATGTATGCAGCTATTCCCGGGGTGAGTGAAATATCAGGAGGCTCTGGAATCGTGGTTACCCGGAAAGAATTTGGCGGATTATTTCACCTCGGCGGCCCCATCGAAGAGCAGGGCCGCCTCCGCTACATCGATGGTTGCACCGACTCCCTCCTCATCCCGCCCGTCCGCTGGGGAGACCCTTGTCTCAACCTTCTTCACATTCCGGCAAACACCCACCAATCCCAGCACACCCACCCCTCCCACCGGGTCGGCGTCATTGTGAGTGGTCACGGGCACTGCATCACACCAAATGGCAAAACCCCGCTCGTTCCCGGCCAGGTTTTTGTCATCCCGGAAGAATCACAACACAGCTTTCACACTGCCGGGGAAGCTTTGCGAGTGATCGCCTACCATCCTGAAAGCGACTTCGGCCCGACCGACGAAACCCACCCCATGGTCAACAAAACCATCCTTAGCGACTCATGAAGTGCCCGAAGTGTCAGCATAACCAAAAGAGGGGCCGTGATGGCATGACGTGCAAATCGTGCTCTTACAAATTCTTCTTTGATCCCAAGAAAGACAAACTGACGTCATCAATCACCCTTCATGACAAACGTTTTGAAGCCATCATTAATCATGCCAGTGCAAATGGAACCTATCATTTCACTCCGGATCAATTCTTCAGCAGCGCACGACACATTGGTCGGGAAAGTAAAATCGGATGTATCATTGCTTCAGTCCTTGTCTTAAGCGCCGGTGTGATCGGAATCGCTTACGAGGTGATCATCCTTTTGCTATTCACGATCTTTATCGGCTTCATGGTTTTCATCGGCGGAACAATATCCCTTCTCGGAGGCCGCCAACCCAAAAGAAAAACCTGGGACCGTTTTGTGAAACAGTGGGAAGACAAAATGGACGGCATACCCCAGTTGATTAAATCTCCGGCACTCGGAAACCCTCCTCCCGACTGGAAGGAGGCAGATATTTACGACTACGGCGTCTCAGGCATCATTCTTTGCGACCGCGAGGAGACAGTCGATTGGTTGGTCCTTAATCAGTTCCACACCCAGACCAACTCCCTTATCCTGACTGCTGACGGTTATCCGTCCTACTTGCACGGAGTCGCTCAAACGCTCCTTAAAAACAAACCCGATCTGAACGTCTACCTCTTGCATGGCCCCGGAACTTCGGCATCATTCCTCGCCGGCCAAAACTCGCTTCCCACCTCAAACATGACCGACCTTGGTCTCGATATCGCCACCATTTCCGGACTAAGCGTCTTGCAAAAACGATTTGGATCAAAGGACCTCAAGTCTCTCCCGCTTGACGCCATCCCCTATCGCACCCTTTCCGCAGCCCTCTCTCACTGCATCGCCAATGACGTCCTTCTTGGTAGTATTCTTGGAGCCAATGCCATGGACTCGGACACCGATACCTCTTTCGGCTGATCACCAATTATGAGTGCCCTCGCTGCGACCACCGGCCCCGGACTCCCGGAGATGGTATCCGCGCTCAGACACCGGGGTATCGATCTTGATCGATGGGAATCCCAATTATTCAGCGCCCAAACTATCGGTCGCCCCAGCGAATCACAAACCTTCTCCGATCACGATTCCCAACTCCTTCTGAGCGGTCCCGTCAAAGCTCCCCTCGATATTCTTGACCGCCTGAAAAACAATCTCGAGGATGGCCTCAACTCCCTCCACGGCCCCTGCATCGCACTCTACCTAAAAGACAACAAACTAGTCGTCTCCCGGGATGGCGCGGGCGGCCGCGCCATCAACTACACCATTCAAAATGGTGAATTCTCATGCGCTTCTGAAACCAAATCCCTCCTCGCCCTGCGCCAACCATCAAGAAAGCTACGGCCCGGAGCGCTGGCCCAGTATCTCGCCTATAGCTTCATCCCCGGTCCGGAAACCATGATCGAGGGAATTTCCTCGCTTCCAGCCGGCACCTACCTCGAAATCGATCTCGAGAAACCAAATCCGACAAACCCCGTACCATGGTTTTTTCCTGAAAACCTGGAGAGCTCCGTAACAAAAAAGCAAAGCACAGTCGAATTTGAAATCATCTTCCGGAGGGCCGTCGAAAAACTCCTCATTCAAGCGGGACCCACCCCCGCCATTTTTCTATCCGGCGGCCTAGACTCTTCCTGCGTCGCCGCCGAACTTGCTCGTGATCACGCCAATTCGCTTCAATCGTACTCCCTGCACTTCGGAAAGGGTTACCCGCACGAACTGGAACACGCACGCAACGTCGTTGACCATTGCGGCATTAAAAATCATCACGAGATCCTGATACGGCCAAAGGACTTCGTTCCTCGACTGGAAAATATGGTCTGGGCTCTCGACGAACCAATTGGCGATCCCGTCGCGCTCCCAAATTTCGAACTCGCAGCTCTAGTGGGCAAAAAACACCCTGCAGTCTTCAACGGAGAAGGTGGCGACCCTCTCTTTGGTGGGCCAAAGAACTTCAACCTTCTCCTCCATCATTGGTATGGTCTCCCACAACATCTCGAAGACGCGCAACACCGGGAAAAGCAGTATCTCTCCTCCTATCGCCGTGCCTACGAAGAGGTAACGCGTCTCCTTACTCCCGAGTTCCGGGAACTCTTTGATACCAAGGATGAACTCGAAAAGCCTCTCACTCCCTTTTTTCAGCTCGCCAGACCCTCCTCTTTCCTCAACAAACTCATGCTCATCAATCAACGGCTGAAAGGAGCTCATCTCATTCAGCCAAAGGTCGAACGCATGCTCGCGGCGCACAACCTGCGCCCTCTCTCACCACTTTTTGACGAAGACATCATCCGTCTGAGCTTTGCTATTCCACCATCTTCCAAGCTCACGAATGGCCAAGAGAAAGTGATCATGAAACAAGCCTTTGCCGGACGCCTGCCCGACTCAATTCTTCACCGGCCAAAAAGTGGCATGAGAGTGCCGGTTCACTACTGGATGAAGAAGGAAATGCGAGGGCACATTCGTGACATACTTTCTCTCCGGCGATTGAAGCACGATGGAATCTTTGACCACAAGAGAGTAAAACAGCTTCTCGCATACAAAACCGAGGAAGGGCCTGGCCGTTACGGCCTTCGGCTCTGGATGCTCATGACTTTCCAAATTTGGAAAGATCAGTTCAAAATGGAAGTCTGACCAATTAGCGACGCGTCTGCCAAGTGCGGATCAAATCCATGAAGCTGGCTCGTTCGCCACGAGGGTCAGGTCCCCGCCCTGCCTAAGCAAAATCATTGACCATCTAAATCGAAGTTTAGATAGCAAACTTGAAGCCAACCAAGAATGACCTTGTCTCCACAAAAGTTTTACGGGCATCGCAATATTCGTAATCCTCAATCACCACGACTTGCCAGATTTTAACAAATACAGATAACGCCAAGAGTAGTGGAATCAGAAACAGATGACATTGCCGAGGTCTTATGTTCGAGATTTTGAAACCTTTGAGTAAGCGATTCCCTTGGAGTGGCATGCTAGTCGCCCTGAACCATCACCACAATCCCACGTGAGTGTGGTTGGTTACGATGCTCAAAAAGAAAGAGCCCCTGCCAGGTGCCGAGTGTCATTTGGCCATTCACGACCGGGATTACTTCACTGGTCCGGGTCAAGGCCATGCGTATGTGCGAAGGCATATCATCCGGCCCTTCATATGTGTGAACGAAATATGGCGTATCCTCGGGAACGAGATGGTCAAAAAAGGCGTGAAGATCAGCTCGCGCACTCGGATCAGCATTCTCCATGATGACCAAGCTGGCGCTGGTATGCTGGACAAACACCGTGGCCGTTCCAGTGGTAATTCCCGCCTCAGCGACAATATCCTCAACCTGTTGTGTGATTTCGTAGGTTCCCTTTGTGGAAGAACGAACGGAAAAGCTGTCAGCATGACTGGGCATGCGCGATATCCTGACACGCTTGCAACCAAGAGATCAAGCAACCCAATCGCGGAAATTAGGAACCGGGTTTTATCACCTGATTCTTGGCAGGAGTTACTGGATTTTTGATCGGTTGCTTGGGCTCAAAGATCACCGGCTTCCTTGACTGATCAGGGCGGGATTCGGGGCCCCTAGGCCAGGAAAACACCACCAGCATCAGAGCGGCATAAGCAACACCCCCTCCAACGACCCATTTGCCAGGATTCATCTCACTTAAAAAGTCGGACAACCTAGAACCGAAAGAAACAGTGGAAGGCTTCAAAACCTCTTCCTCATCCCGACGACTTTGGAATTCCTCGAGAAAATCTTCGAAGTATCCGTCCCGTGGTTGCTCGAACCGCTTGAGGCGGATGAGATTTTGGACCTGTTTTTCTGGCTCGCTCATGAATGGTTTTTATTTGATGAACTCCTCCAAATGCCCCTGCAGCTGCTGGTGCGCATAGAAAAGTCTGGAGCGGACGGTTCCTTCCGAAACTTTGAGAATTTTGCTGATCTCAGCATGAGGAATTCCCTGAATATCGAACATCGTGACGACCGCTCTATGTTGATCAGACAGCGACTGCATCGCATCGTTCAATTTTTTTTGAAGTTCGTTCACATCGCTTTGGTGACGGGGGTTGGCAGCATGGGCGATATCCACCATGGCGTCGTCATTTTGGATTCCCGAGTCGAGGTCATCGAGGCTCCAAGCAGCCCTCCGTTTGCGCTTTTTGAGAAAATTTAACGTCATGTTTGTCCCAATCGCATAAATCCACGTGTAAAAGGACGATTTTCCCCGAAAACGGCTGAGTGACCGGTAAGCTTTCGCAAAAACATCCTGCATCAGGTCGTTTGCGTCCTCCTTGTTAGACGTCATATGATAAATCATGCCATAGAGGCGCGGGCTGTATTTAATGATCAGTTGATCAAAAGCGACCGTTTCCCCCTTTTGGGCCCGGGCCACGAGAACACGATCCGTATCGGCGGAGGATTCATTCGCAGACTCGGAAGACATACAGTTTTTTAGGATCGCCGGTGAGTAACCTTCTGACACACCCTTAGGGACAGGCCAGAGCACTTCACGTTCAATTTATCTTTGAAGAAGATCGCTCGATGATCACGCCAACCCAATCGGTCTCCGGCAAAATGAATTTCTCAATCTCCAGCCGGACCTTTTCGACCTCGAATTCGGCCAATACCACGGCGGCAATCTCCTGTGCCAATGTTTCGATGAGTTGCCGTTCTTTTTCGGCAGCCAATTCACGGATGCGATCCGCGACAGCCTTGTAATCAACGGTGCCCTCGATGTGGTCATGATCCGGAAAACAAGCAACCTCGAGAGTGAGATGCGCGCGCAACTTTTGAGGCTCTGCTCGTTCCTCGGCAGGCACTCCAATATGTGTCACCAATTCCAGCCCGCGAATCACGATCTGGTCCTTCATAACACCGCACCGGATTGAATTGCGGAACCCTCCAGCCATTGACGAAAATCGCCGAGGTGATCAAAGAAATGGTGAGGATTGCTATCCGCGAGCCGCTCGATCGGATCGTATCCCGTGGCTACCGCAACCGAAGCAATTCCACCATGCTTGGCAGTGTGGACATCGTGCACCATATCACCGACAAAGGCCGTATTGGAAACCGACAAGTCGTGGGCCCTCAGGATATCGCCAATGCGGTCGCGCTTATCAATGACGCCTGCATAGATTGCCTCAAAGTGGCCATGAAGCCCAAAATCGTGCACCTGCTCGGTAAAAAGCCCCTCATCCATACTGGACAGAATGAAGCAGCGGATTTCTTGCTCGCGGCACCAATCAAGCATCTCGCGTGCATGAGGCAGGACTGTCACGCCGTTTGGCGATTCATTGAATGAACTACGAAAGGTGTCCTCCAGTGTCTCAATTGGCACTCCGGGCAAAACCTCCTCGTAAAACTCCGGATAAGGAAGCCGGAAACGTTGGCGAAACTCCTCGCGGCTGAACGCGGGCACATTGTGCTCTGCCAGAACCGTATTGGTTGCATGAAGGGTGGGAGGAAGGTCATCGACTAAGGTTCCCGACCAATCGAAAAGTAATGAGCGGTATTTCATAAACTCGGTACGTTAGCCGATGGTGAGCCGAAGAGAAGTGACATTATCCGCGCCCAACTCGTTTTGAAGTTTGTGCAAGAGCCCGGGTTTGAGTTGCTCGAGATGATATCGCATCGCTGGTTGGAGCACCTTCAAACTCAGGCAACCCTTCCTGAGTGAAACCGGCTCGGTTTGCTTCGCGATCAAATCGCCGGCCAATGATGACCATGCTTCTTTGACCCGCTCTTCATCGAGACCACCCTGAACACCAATCGTTTCGAGGATCGCCTCAATGTGCGCCCCTGCTTCGCTAATATTTTTCTCCAGGTTCAGTTGGCGGGAAGCACCGACCCACTGACTGACGATGTCAGCCCGCATGTTTCTCCGGGAAATCGATTTCTCTTTCCCGGCACCAGGCTTACGTCCCATGGCGCGACTTAGGAATCCTCGCCGTCGTCACCAATCGCTTCGACCGGGCAACCTTCGAGAGCTTCCATACAGAGAGCGACTTCTTCTTCGTTCCCAGGCTGCTTATAAACGTAGGAGTACCCCTCCTCGTCCGAGCGCTGGAAATTATCGGGAGCAGTTTCGCGGCAGAGGTCACAATCGATGCACTGGGAATCGACGTAAAATTTTCCGGTGACGCTTTCTGGATTTTTGTCTTCGAGATCAGCCATGACTTGGTGCACGGACTCTTCTATCCCTGATCGCAAAGTGCAATCACTTTTTGCAGCCATGATTCACGGGTTGCAATGATCAGCCGGGCTGACTATCTCTTTGGCCACCAATTATGACGAATCAGCCATCCGATCCCAAAAATAAGCCCCAAGACGACTTTTGGGACCTTGGTGACGACGACCTCGATCCCGGAGAGGCTATGGATTCAAGCCCTTCGAAGGAACAATCCCCTCCTCAGTCCGTCATTCAAGCCACTCCCAAGTTACAAATTGCGGCCCCGGAAGACGATCTCGGAAATCTGGAGGAAGAGGCAGCACCATCACCAAAATCAGTATCAGCTGCTCCCACCAAGCCTCAATTCGAACCCCGGCGAGTTCGGGTCAAGGAGGGTAAAAAAGAAGTCAAAGCCACCACGGCAATCGAAAAGATGTTTATTGGCCTACTCCTAGCCGGTCTAATGGGCGTGGCAATCTGGGGAGTCCAAACCTATCTCGAATCCGCGCCAAACGGTGAACTCGCAGAATATACGGAGGATTTCCCAATTCAGGGAGAGACCGTGACCATCCAAAACGTCGAAACGTGGTGGCGCGAACCCGTTCGCGATGGCGACGATCCAGACATCGGCGTGGTGATCGAAGCCCGCCTCATCCCCTGTGCCTCAATAAAAATTAGCGATAGCAGCTCAGCCAATCTGCAAGTGAGCTTCCGCAACGGCGAAAACAAACTCGTTGGCGACACAATCAACCTTCCTGTAAACAACGGGAAATTTGAGAAAAACGACTCAAACGAAATATCGGTGCACTCAACTTCGGGATTCACCAACCCCACGGAAATCAATCCTTATGTCAACCAAGACATCGAGCCCTGGACACTCGTCATTGTCGAAGATGGTGAGGCCGGCGAACCCCTAGTCAAAGCCCGCATCGAAGCCAATCGCAAAGAAAAATAAAGATCATGTCTGATAATCCTACTCCCCTCGTGCCCGTGGAAGGCTGGCACGTCATGCACCTCTACTATTCGGTCGACCACAGTCAGTGGTCACTCCTCTCCGAGGCCGAGCAAAGACAGGCCAAAACCGAGCTCAGCGAATTAGTACAAGAAATCCGATCCCACAAGGACACCCAGCTCCTCATCTTCGCCGTAGCCACCCCTAAGGCCGACTTGGGCTTTATGCTCCTGACACCGGACCTGCATGACGCTACTCATTTTGAAAAGCGCCTCACCCTGGCCCTCGGACCCGATGTTCTCACCCCAACCTATTCCTACCTCTCTCAAACCGAAAGCTCGGAATATACGACCACTTCCGAGCAGTACGGCAAGGACACCCTTGTGGGTGAAAAGGAAATGACCCAAGGCAGTGAAGAATACGAAACTGCCATCAAGGAGTTCGACGAACGCATGAAGCACTACCTTCAACACCGACTTTATCCGGTCCTTCCCGATTGGCCCGCCATCTGTTTCTACCCGATGTCCAAGCGTCGTTCGCCGAACGACCACTACAACTGGTATTCCCTCGACCACACCGCACGCGCTCAGCTCATGAAGGGCCACGCTACCACCGGTCGCAAATACTCCGGGAAGATTCTTCAGCTCATTACCGGATCCACCGGACTCGATGAGCACGAGTGGGGCGTCACCCTCCTCGCCAAGGATACCATCGAGATCAAGAATATCGTTTACGAGATGCGCTTCGATGAAGTCTCCGCCCGCTTCGCCGACTTTGGCGATTTCTATATTGGGATGCAGCTTCCACTCAACGAGCTCTTCAAACGAATCTGCCTCTAGCGTCATGAAATCCCTCCGGGTTGGAATCCTCGCCCCCCTTCTGCTGGCGTCTTGTTCCAGCTATCAGAGGGACTTTCGGAATGCGTCAATCACCAAGCCCTCACCAACTCCCACCGGGACCTGGAAAGGGACCTGGAAGAGTGAGGTGAATGGCCACCATGGACCGCTTTGGTGCATCATTACCAAGGACGAGAACTCGCTCGACTCCTACAACTTCCGATACCGTGCCGGTTGGGGAGTTCTCCAATTTGGTGACTACACCCACCGCATCTCGACCAAAAAACAGGACGGAGCCCTGCCCTTGAACCACTCCATGACCCTCCCCAAAAACTTCGGCACCTACCGCATCAAAGGCCAGGTCAGTTCAACGAAGTTTGAATGCCGCTTTCAAGGGAATGGCGACAAGGGAACGATAAGCCTTCAACGCCCCAACTAGTCGCACCACGGCTCAACGGCCAGCAGATCAGTCGAGGCATCCCTGGCATCCCGCGATGGGAAAAGATACACGGCATAGCCCCCATGGCCGCCTCCGCAGTATTTTCGGGCCATACTGCCTGAAACTTCAGGCAACTCTTCCATCCCCTCATCCAATTGGGCCGAGTAGGAAATCATAATCGCTTCGGCCAACTTGGAAATCGACTCCGCCATCACGGCCTCCCGGGCCACCGCGCCCGCTTGCTCGATCAAATCATAATCACGCTTCAAGTCCACTGCACCTGGCGTGTCGTGCTGTTTCCCGGTCCAGAGCAACCCCATGCAACCGTCTAAGAACGAACCGTCTCGCTTTAAATCCAAACGCGTCTTTTGTCCGCTCTTCCAGACACAGAGCCCGGTCTCCCGAATTACCGCCGGATCCTGCCAACCCACTCCCAAATCCAACTCGGACTGCACCGAATCCGTTCCGTTCAGCAAAGCCCACGCTCCACTCCCCCCCAGCCCCGCATTCTGTTCATAAGGCCAATCCTGCAAACTGACCTTGGGTGAAATTGCGCAATTCACGATAAATCCGCCCGCGCGCGAATACCTCGGCACATCCAGCCAGCCACCGCCAAAATCCACCCTCAATGGAGCTTCCTTCACTCCGCTGATCCGGTTCACAATCGCAGTCGTCGAAATCGGCTCAAACTTTGGTGGAGTCTTCGGCAGACGGACATAACGGCACCCCAATTCCCCACAAAGTCTCTCCTTGATCTCTCCATATTGATCGTCCTCGGTCACCGCCAAGATATCCGGCTTTAGCTCTCGAAAAATCGGTTCAAAATCCAAGCCCTGTTTCTCTCCGCTACCAGCGACCACTTCATCAACCATGACCAGTGCGCGCAGAAGCGCCACTTTGTGATCATCTGGCAACGAAGGTCGCCGCTTCTTATGCTTCCAAAGGATCTCTTCATTTGCAAACGAGACCGTTAAATGATCGCCCAGAGCCCGGGCCTCCTCAAAAAACTGCAAATGCCCCGCATGTAAAATGTCGTAACAACCTGAAACAAATACCTTAGCCATCGCTTTTGAGAGTCAATCACGACTCCCTCGCTGGACAAGTCTTTCTTACTTCCCTAGCCTTCGCTAATGAAGATCCTCATCCTTCTCCTGTTTCCCCTCACCGCCCTCGCTGAGAAAAAGCGCCCAAACATCGTCTTTTTCTTCACCGATGACCACGCACCTCACGCCATTGGTGCCTACAACGGGTGGCTCAAATCGGTAAATCCGACCCCCGAAATCGACAAGCTCGCTGCTGACGGAATGCTCTTCGAAAACTCATTCTGCACCAACTCCATTTGCGGACCTTCCCGCGCCGTCATCATGAGCGGTAAGCACAGCCATAAAAACGGCTTCATGAATAACGGAAACTCCTTCGACTGGAATCAGCAGATCTTCCCGAAAATTCTGCGCGCCGCCGGTTACCACACCGCCCTTTACGGCAAGTCCCACCTTAAGGGAAAGCCACAGGGCTTCGACTCCTGGGCTGTCCTCCCCGGCCAAGGCGATTACTACAACCCCGCAATGCTCACCCCCGAAGGACGCAAGGTCGTCAACGGCTACTGCACCGACATTGTCACCGACATGGCCATCGACTTCATTAAGGAGTCCAAGGAACTCGGCAAGCCCTTCATGCTCATGTGCCAGCACAAGGCTCCACACCGCACCTGGATGCCCGCCCTGCGTCACCTGCACCTCTACGATGACATCGAGATCCCAGAGCCAAAAACTCTCTTCGACCAATACGAAGGCCGCATCCCCGCCCAACACCAGGAGATGGAAATTGATCGCCACATGTATCTCGACCACGACCTTTTCACCGACCTCACTCCTGATCTCGAAGTCCCAAAACAGCGCCTCCCAAGCCAGGACCGCTCCGCTTACATGAACATGAAGCGGATGACACCAGAACAACTCAAAGCGTGGCGCGCTGCTTACGGTCCCAAAGACAAAGCCTTCCGCGAAGCTAAACTCACTGGCCGCGATCTCGTCCGCTGGAAATTCCAACGCTACGCCAAGAACTACCTTCGCGCGATCAAAGGCGTCGACGAAAACCTCGCCCGACTCCGCAAGGCTCTCGAAGACCAGGGCCTCGCCGATAACACCGTTTTCGTCTACTCCTCCGACCAAGGATTCTACATCGGAGATCATGGCTGGTATGACAAACGCTGGATGTACGAGGAGTCCTTGAAAATGCCTCTCATCGTCTCATGGCCCGGCGTCATCAAACCCGGTGCTCGCAATACCGACCTCGTTCAAAATCTTGACTATGCCCAGACTTTCCTCGAGATGGCCGGAGCAAAGACTCCCGATGACATGCAGGGAGCTTCCCTCGTCCCCCTCCTAAAGGGCACCAAGCCCGATGACTGGCGCAAGTCCATCTACTACCACTATTACGAGTACCCCTCCTATCATCAGGTCCCCCGCCACAACGGTATCCGCACCGACCGTTATAAGCTCATCAACTTTTACGAGTTTGGAGAATGGGAATTCTACGACCTCAAGACTGACCCGGATGAGCTTAAAAACCTTTACGGTAATCCCGAGAAAAAGGAGCTCATCGAAGACATCCGCAAGCAACTTCTTGCCCTGCAAAAAGGCTACGAGGATGACACCGTCCTCAAAGAAAAGCCACAGGAGTGGAAAACCGAAATGCGGACCACTACCAGCGTCAAAACGAAAGCCGACTTCCGCCCACGCGTGAAGTAGCTACCTCGACGCCGTTGTCTCCACGGGTTGGCGTCTCTTCAGTCTTTAAATCGATACACTCTTCTTGAGAATGAGTTGTAAAAGAAAGGACTCGGCGGTAGCACTCATCCATGGCAATCGAAATCAGCTACCGGGACCTCTCAAATCATGGATCCATGTTACAAGACCGGGTCCGTTGCGAAGCTTTTCGCGATGCCTTGCGAGAAGTCGTGACACCTGATTCGGTTATCCTGGACATCGGCGCCGGCACCGGGATCCTGAGTCTATTTGCAGCCCAAGCCGGAGCGAAGCAAGTCTACGCCGTCGAGCGGTCCCCCGTCGCCCAAGCCGCCAGGCAGATTATCGAAAGCAATGGTCTCAGCGATCGCATCACCGTCTTCCAAGGCGAAATGGAAGCCCTCGAACTTCCCGAAAAAGTAGATATCATCGTCTCCGAATGGCTTGGCGGATACGGCGTGGATGAAAACCTCTTACCCATCGTCATTCAAGCCCGCGACCGCTGGCTCAAACCAGGCGGAATCATGATTCCGGGTTCCACCACTTCCTGGATGGCTCCAGCCTTCGACCAGTATCTCGAAGACGAAATTAATTTCTATGACAGCCATCCCTATGGCGTGGACCTTTCCGTAGTTGGCGACGATTCGCTGAAACGCACCGAATCCAGTTGTCATCATGTCAAAGCAGAAGACCTGGCCTGCGAAGGGCGGAAGATGTGGACGATCGATAGCCACACCTGCACCGGAGCGGAAGCCAGCGGCGTCTTTGAAACAAAGCTCGAATTCGTCTCAAACTGTGAAGGTGAGATCAACGTACTGGCAGCCTGGTTTGACACTCACTCCGCCAAAACTGTGAATCTCTCCAACGCTCCGGACTGCCCTGATACCCACTGGGGCAGAACCGTCTTTCCCATTGGCAAAACCGTCTGGATTGAGGAAGGCACCCGCATCAAGGTTCACTTCATTCACGAACCTCATGGCAAGGGACACTCCAATGCCAAGTGGTCCGTCGAGATCGACGATTACCGCTTCGAATCCGAAGATACCACCTTGCTGACCGGAGATTTCTCGTAAACACACAATCAAGATGTCATCCTCTCAAAGTCTCCCGATCTGGAAGATCCATGATGACATCTTAAGTACCCTGCAAGACGGCAATCGCCTTATCCTCGTCGCGCCCACCGGTTCGGGAAAAACCACCCAGGTTCCGCAGATGTTGCGTAACGCAAGGGTCGGCGGGGACAAACTCATCGTCGTCTTGCAACCTCGTCGTGTGGCCGCACGCTCCGTTGCGGCTCGGGTCGCCTCTGAGCGCGATGTCAAGCTGGGGGACGAAGTGGGCTACCAAATCCGCTTCGACGACCGCACAACTCAAGCAACCCGGATCTGCTTTGTCACCGAAGGCATCCTCCTCCGCTGGCTCCAGGACGACCGGCAACTCTCCAAAGTCGGCGCAATCGTTTTCGATGAATTCCATGAGCGTAATCTCCTCAGCGATGTCGCTCTCGCTTTAGTCAAAGATCTCCAAAACGAGCAACGACCTGACTTGGCCATGATCGTCATGTCCGCGACCCTCGATGCCGAACCAGTCGCTGAGTATTTGGAGCACTGTCCCGTTCTTGTTTCCGAAGGACAAAGCTTCCCCGTCGAGGTTAACTACCTCCCCCTCCCGGACCAAAACCCCATCACCTGGCAAGCCGCTGATGCCGTCGGAAACATCATCAATGACGGAGACGAAGGCGACATCCTCGTCTTCATGCCAGGACAGGGCGAAATCAACGGAACTCTTGATGCCCTGCGCGACCTGAGAAAGGAAGAACAGATCGCTTGCATCCCTCTGCACGGAGCCCTCGAACCACAGGAGCAAGACCGGGCTTTTGCGCCGAACAAACTACGAAAGGTCATCGTCGCCACCAACGTCGCCGAGACCAGCATTACCATCGATGGCATTCGCCATGTCGTCGATAGCGGAGTGGCTCGCATTGCCAGATACGATGCCGAACGCGGAATCGGAACCCTTCAACTCGAGCCCATTAGCCAAGCCAGTGCAGATCAGCGTAAAGGGCGGGCCGGACGAACGGCTCAAGGTACTTGTCATCGCCTGTGGACTGAAACCGGACAAAAGAGCCGCGATGAACGAAATACCCCGGAGATTCAGCGTAGCGACCTCTCAGAAGTGGTCCTCCTTCTCCACTCACTCGGAATTCAGAAGAGCGTGAATTTTGATTGGCTGGACAAGCCGGATTCACATGCCGTCGAAAGAGCTGAACAGCTCCTTACCATGCTCGGAGCTCTTATCAATACAGAGCTCACCGACATCGGCCGCCAAATGCTGAGCCTCCCAATGCATCCGCGTTACTCGCGCATGCTCATCGAGGCCAGTAAACGTCGATGTATTCCCGAGGCCGCCCTTTGCGCCGCCTTGGTGAGCGGCCGCGACCTTCTCGCGCGTAATCAAGACCAACAAATCCGCGAACTTTTCGAAGAAAGTGATGACTCCGATTTTATCACTTTGATGCGGGCTTACGACTTCGCCAAAGAAACCCGCTTCAACTTTGGTCGCTGTCGTAGCCATGGCATCAACGCCCAGGTCGCCCGTCAGGTCGACGAAATCTACAAGCAGATCCTTCACTCGGCCCGCCAGCAGGGCCTTTGTGGAAAATCAACCAAACCATTTGGGGATGAAGAAGCACTCCGGCACTGCCTCATGGCCGGCTTCATTGATCAACTTGCAAAGAGACGTGCCCCCAATCAACCCGACTGCGACCTCACCGAACAACGGGAGGGGAGACTTGTCCGCGAAAGCGTTGTTCAGGATTCTTCCTACTTTGTCTCCGCCAATCTTCACCAAGTTGCCTCACGCGGCCCCAATCCGTTGACATTGCTTAGCCTCGCGACTTCAGTGGAACCCACATGGATCACTGAGATGTTCCCACAACATCTGAGCACTACCCTGCAACACATCTTCGACCCAAAAAACAAACGCGTTACTGCCACGAAGCAAGTCCGCTTTCTCGACCTCATCATCGAACAGAAGGCCCAGCAAAACGACCTCGATCCACAAGCAAGCGGCCGTTGTCTTGCCGAGGCGCAACAGAGTGGAAGCTTCGACCTCCCGCTAATGGACCACCGGCTCAGACAATTCATGGCTCGTGTGAACCTCGTCCACGCCCACCTTCCTGAACTCGAATTCCAGCCTTTCGATGAAGCTGCTACAACCCAATGTTTGGCGCTCGCCTTTAAGGGTCTCACCCTCGTAAAAGACGCCCAGACCACGCCTCTCCTATACGCTTTTCACCAGCATCTTGAAAAAGGACAACTCAGTTGGCTGGACGAACTTCTCCCCCCATCTCTTCTCTGGCAGGGCAAGCGTTCCATCAAGATTTCTTACCTGAATGGGATACCGGAAGCACAGGTGAAGATTCAAGACTGCTGGTCAATCGAAGAGCAACCCACCCTCTGCGAGGGCAAACTTCCGGTCACGATCATCCTCTGCGACCCAAAAGGGAAAAAAATAGCGACGACAACTGACTGGCCTCGTTTCCTTTCGAAAGAATGGAAGAAGTACCGGCCAGTTCTTCAAAGAAAATTTCCCGGTCATGTTTGGCGGTAATCCACAGGGCTGCTATTTGAGCTTTTTAATAAAAGCATAAACCTCCTTCCGCACCGACTCCGGGTGGAATTGACTTAGATCTCAGGACCTTCCAGGTCATAATTTTTCCAATTCGCAGCCAGATTCTTCATCGCCCGGATCAGGGAATCACCTCCCGCAGGCTCCTGACCTAGGTCACAGCTCCCTCCACTTTGGCAACCGGGACCCGGGTGTTGCGGAGGGCGATCTCTTACGAGTCGTTTTGAAATATAGCCGCAATCAACCTAACCGAAATGATACAGAAGCTCCGCGATCATTTCCTGGCCGGCACTCCACCTCAGCATATCCAAAAGATACCGTCGCCCGCCCTCCAAAAGATCAGAGTATCTAAAAACGCTCCTCCTCCCCCTGACACCTCTCCAAACATAAAAATAAATTCGCCGACGATTCCGCATTCCGCTACCGAGGGGCAGATGAAAACACTTCTCATCCTCCTTACCTTCACATCTCTGGCTTTCGCCAAGAAACCCAACTTCCTATTCATCATCGTGGATGACCAATCACCCTTCGACCTCAAGGTTTACGACCCCAAGTCGTCCCTCGAAACTCCTAACATCGATGCCCTTGCCAAGGACGGACTTGTTTTTGATGGAGCCTACCACATGGGCTCCTGGAGCGGGGCTGTCTGCACCTGCTCCCGGACCATGATCATGACAGGACAGAGCATTTGGAACATTCCCCAAAAAGCGAAACGGAACGCTAAGAAGAGAAAGGCTAAGCCGGCAAAGCCCGCTCCCCAAACCCTCCCAACTACCTTTAACTTGGCTGGTTACGAAACCATGCGAACCTGCAAACGCGGCAACAGTTACAGTGTCGCCAATGGCAAATTTAAAGTCATCAAAGATGCCACAAAGCGTGGCGGAACCGATGAGACCGGATCCCACTGGCATGGTCAGCAAGTAATGGACTACCTCAAGGACCGCGAAAGTCAGAAAGCCGAAGAACCTTTCCTGATCTACTTCGGGTTTTCCCATCCGCACGACGAGCGCAATGGAAAGCCCGAACTTCTTGCGAAATATGGAGCGGCAAATCATCGCGATCGCAACTCACTTCCCGCTCTCAATTCCAAGCAACCAAAGCTCCCCATCAACTATCTTGAACAACACCCTTTCCCCCACGGCCATCCCGGACTTCGTGACGAGGTTAAAGTTACAGGTGTCTGGGAGAACCGCGATGAAGCAACCATCCGCAACGAACTCGGGCGCGAGTTCGCCTGCTCCGAAAATATCGATATTCAGATCGGACGCGTCCTCAAAAAGCTCAAAGTGATGGGAGAACTCGACAATACCTACATTATTTACACGTCAGATCATGGCATGGCTATCGGACGCCATGGACTTCAGGGAAAACAAAACCTTTACGAGCACACTTGGCGTGTTCCATATATCGTCAAAGGCCCCGGAATCAAAAAAGGCCGGGTTCAGGGCAATATCTACCTCATGGATACTCTTGCCACACTTTGCGACCTTGCGGGAATTGACCCCCCCGCAACCAACGAAGGAAAAAGCTTTAAGTCCATCCTCACCGGAGACAAGAAAACAGTCCGCGACACCCTCTTCGGAGTTTATGCCGGGGGAACCAAACCCGGCATGAGATCAGTCCGTAAAGGTGATTGGAAACTCGTAAAGTTTGATGTGCTCGACGGCGCCGTCCAGGAGACCCAGTTGTTCAACCTAAAGGACAACCCCAACGAATTCCTGGCTCAACACGGCAAACTAGATCCAAAGCTCGGCAACCTGGCGAATGATCCCGCCCAAGCTCAAAAACTTGCCGAAATGGAGGCACTTCTAAAAAGCGAAATGGAACGCCACCTTGATCCTTATCCACTTTGGAACCAAAAGTAGGGTAATAACCTAACTGGCTGGAAGAGATCCACGAATGTTGTCTGCATTTAAAAAATCTCCCTCCTCCCCCGAACCTAGGATCATATCATCATCACACGTCGCGTCGGCAAAAAACCACTCTTTGACTCAGTCACAGAAGATCGCCCCATCGCTACCGCCGTGGGCAAACCGTAATTCCCATTCAATACGGTCCTCGAACTCGCCTCCATCGCTTCGGAGAACAGCGAAAGAAATATCAAAGCACTCCAAACTACCACCATTTCCAACAATCCGGTTGAACGCTATTGGGAGCTCCTCACTACATGCAAGTGCGTGAGACAAAAGCCGTCCCAAAACGTAGCTGACAAAGACCATGAGCAGCAAAAGCGAAAACCCCGGCCGGACATTTTAGCCGAGAGCTTGAAGTTGTTGGAGTAATCAGGATTAGCTTACAGCTTCCTTACTTGGAAGCCGCTGAAACTTGCAAGCGTATGAACACCCGGGTCGGAACCTGCACTCCGGTGCTGACGGCACGGATCGCACGAGTCAAACCAGTTGTCGGGATACCGGGATTTGCATCGACGGTGATCGAGGTTCCATCCGGCGCAGCCTCTCCACTACCGTAAAAATTCACCAGATCAGTCGACCAGAAGTAAGTTGCATTGGCAGCTTCCGGGGCAGGCTCTAGGTTTATCGAATGTATAAAAATGATCTCGCCGGTAGAAGGGGTAACACTTCCCAGAATCAAACCGGCAGAGGATTTGGAAGGGTCGGTTCCGAGGTGATTTTCAACGCCGTTGGGCTGACCATCTTGATCGGGGTCGTCATTGAATCCGGTCAGTTCACCCACATCGGGGAAATCCGTAATCCAGCCCTCATACCCTTCCTTGAGAGCTCCGGGAACGACGATATTGTCGATTCCAACTCGTGATCCAGACCCCCAGAGAGCCACCACTTTGATCCCCGTCACATCTCCCGAGATGAAAACATCAAAAGTATAAGTTTCCCAAGTTGAACCATCACCGATCAACGGAGGAAATAGATCTCCAGTGTTGCCTAAATCAACATCTCCCTCGCCATAAAACTCAATCTTAATCCCTCCGATACTTGATCCCTCGAATATCTTGATGTCAGCCTGAAATTGGTAGGTTCCTTCTTCCGTGATTCCAAATCTGCTCTTCGGACTGATACTGCCTCCATTCGCCACAATCACCCCATACCCCGAACCATCATTGACCATCTCTACGAAACGTCCAGGATTCCCCCCGATCTCAGGGTAATCATAGGTAGTTCCCACCTGATACTCAGTCCAATAGGCATTTCCGTTTTCGAAATCTGAATTCAAAATTGGCGGACTTGGGGAAGCGACTGAGCCAACCAAGAAATTATCGTAACCGACCCGCGAATCTTTTCCCGCGAGAGCAATAAGCTTGATCCCATCCACGTCGAGAGGAATGTCCACCTGAAAATTATAAGTGGCCCATTCTGAGCCGTCTCCAACCGGGTCCGGCCGGGTGAATTCCGCCTCGCCTTTGAGAACAGGTCCACGATAGAATTCTACTTTCAGCCCCCCCAGATCAGGACCTGAAAACAACCTCATGTCCTGGGAAAACATGTAGGCTGAACCAGCCTTCACTTTCAGGCCCGCAATCGGAATAAGCGAACCACCATTTGCAACCAGAACGCCGAATCCCATCCCGTCATTTTCTAGAATCGCATACCCTCCCGGATTATCAGCGGCTTCCTCAAAAATGAACATGGTATTTTCGCCACCACCCTGAGCCCAAGAAGAGCCCCCTTCTTCGAAGCCACCATTCGGAATCTCCGTAATTGCATCCAAATCAATGGGCTCGGGATCGTAGCTCAAATTATCGTATCCCACCGACGAACCGCTCCCCCAGAGCAGAACCAGCTTTAAACCCTCGGTATCCGCCGGAATCGTAATTGGAAAAGTATAGGTTTCCCAAGTCTCTCCGGTGCCAATCATCGGAGGGAAAATCTCGCCGGACGAGCCATTGCCAGCCCCATTCTTGAAGAAATCCACCTTGAATCCTCCAAGGCTCGAACCACTGAAGATCCGCATATCCATCGTAAAGTTGTAGGCTTCTCCCGGGGAAAGACCCAGATCGGTCAGAGGAAGCTCCTTCTCGTTGTCAGTCACGAAAATCCCCCAACCCAGACCGCCAACTGAATTATCAATGATCCCATGGCCTCCCGGATTTCCTCCGTTTGCTGGAAATTCGTAGCTGAACACCCCGCCGCCATCGTTCGTTTCCCACGCCAAACCATCTGCAGCCTCAAAATCACCATCAGGAATCATTCCTTCCGCAACCAGCAAAGACATGGAGCTGACGGCAAGGAAGGCGGAAAGAGGAGCACTGCGGCGAAGTCTGTTTTTCATCGTTTTTAAAAGATCGATTAGATTCATAGTTGCATAGAATTACATTCATGCAAGCGGGAAAATATCACTGATTTTTCCCGCCTGATTCCTCCCAGTGTCATTCACGCCACTGTAATCCGCAGCAAGGAATCGCTTGGCACTTGCCATCTCGCCGGAAAAAGCCAGTCTCCCTCCCTCTTCAAAACCCGTCATACAAATGAGCGAATTCCACGTAGTCCCAGCAGCAAAACACGATGAATTAGTGACCGCAGCCTACCAGGCCCGGGGTTACGAAGCAGACGAATCAGCAATTGCCGCCTCAGTTTGTCAGGACGCCACCCGCCACGGAATCCGCACTCACAATGCTCTCAAAGCCCTCCATCTGGATCACCTCTTCGGATCGGCTACCGGGGGTTGTGTTCCCGGCGCGGAAATTGAAGTCGTCAACGACCGCTTCAAAGCTTCCGAAGTTTGGAATGCTCACAAAAAACTCGGTCAGGCCGTCGCCGTCGCCGCCATCGATCGCTGCATCGAAATGGCCGACGAATACGGAGTCGGACAAGTCGCCATTGACAACGCCTTTCACTACCTCTGGGGCGGTGGCTACGTCATGAAAGCCGCCGAAAAAGGCTACATCGCATACACCAACTGCACCTCCACTCTTGCTGAAGTGGTTCCTTTCTTCGGAAAGCACCCCACCCTTGGCACCAACCCCCACTCATGGGGATTTCCAACCCAGGAAGCCAACGGCTTCCCCATCGTGATCGACTGGGCCACCTCCACCGTCGCCATGGGCCGCGTCCAGCAGCTTAAGCGCGAAGGAAAGCCCCTCCCTCCGGGAGCAGCCGTTGACAAGAACGGCAACGAAACAACCGACCCCAACGAAGTCGCATCACTTCTCCCCTTCGGAGCGCACAAAGGCTACGGCATGGCCCTCATCAACGAACTCGTTGGCGGGTTCATCGGAGGAAACATCCCCACCGAGCGTGGCCGCGAAGGCGCCAAAACCACTTCCTGCTTTTACTTCCAGGTCATCCACCCCGATGCCTGGTCCAGCGGAGCTTTTGTTCACGGCAACCAATCCGCCAACATGAAAGCGGTCCTCGACGACATCCTCGGCCACGGCAACGAGAAATGCCTCCTCCCCGGCCAGATCGAAGCCGGATTCCGCAATCGGACCGACGCTGCCGGAGGGCTTCTTTTCTCCGCGGCCGAGCTTGCCGAAATGAAAGAATTAGCCGATGAAGTCGATCACGCCGGTTGGGAACTCGAAAACTTCCCCGAAGAACCCGCGTAACTATCTCCCGCCATGCCAAACTACGACTACAAGTGCGAAAAGTGCGACCACGTCTTCGAGGTCTTTCAGAGCATGAACGACGATAAACTGACCGACTGCCCTCAGGATGACTGCGAAGGCTCGGTCAAGCGCCTCCTTGGAACCGGAGCCGGTATTATCTTCAAAGGATCCGGCTTTTATGAAACCGACTACCGCTCGGATTCGTACAAAGCCGGCGAGAAAAAAGCCTCTGAATCGGGTCCATCAAAGCCAGAGAAAAAGGAATCCAAGCCCGCCAAGTCATCGGATTAGCCCAGCTTTCCTGACCTTACAGGTTCGAAGAGCTTGTCTCATCGTCAATTCTCCGCGAAGGTAGGGACATGAAGCGCTTCTTCATTCTTTTTGCCCTCGCTCTCGTTGGGGCGCTCGGCTACGGGATCTACCTCAGTTTCCAGTCTCAGGACCTTTCCGATATTAAAGGTCGCATGGAAGATGATCGCGAAGCGAACCCCTCCAGCGTTCCCGGCCTCATTCAGTTGGCCGCCAAAGACCGCATTAATAGTGTCACCATTACCGAGCGGCAACTCAACACCTGGCTCGCCACAAAACTAAAAGCACGTCAGGAAGGACTGCTTGCCGACCACGTAAAGATGAAAGGCGTCTGGGTCAGGTTCGATGAAGAGGAAGGCGGCCGTGCCGAAATCATCATCGAGCGTGAAATCAAGGGCCATCCCCAAACCGTCTCCAAATTCGTTCGTATCGAACGCAAGAAAAAGGAAGACGGCTCTTTTACAACCTATGTTTATGAAGATGGGGGCCGTGTCTGGAATTTACTCGCCTCCGGAGGACGCTTTGGCTCCGCCCGCGTCCCGCAGGGATTCCTCTTCTTCACACATGATGCCTTTCAGAGCCTCCGTGATTTGTTTTCCGATGAACTCACCTCCATGGAGGAGGAAATCACGAGACGAGGTGGTGGACGCATCATCTTCGAGGAAGATCAAATGCGGATCGACTTTCCAAAGAACTAGTCCCTTTCGGAGAGCATCTGAGGGACAATCATCGATTCAGCCAAATAATCGATGCCCCCCGGTTGTTCCGGTCTCCGGCGTATCTACCACCCACTTCATCGGCAAGGTGACGCAGAAAGGCCGTCGCCCGCGGACCAATGATTGATTGTCCGGATGTGGAACCGTAACCATGCACGATTTTCAAACACGCGTGCCGATAATAAATCGCCTGATCCAACGCCTCCACGATTTTCTCCCGGGCATGCTCCCAAGTCTCACCGGCGTGAGCGACATCTACCTCCAACATTCCCTGCCGCACTTCGCGCGGAGCCGGGCCATCACATTTAGGGCAATGATTTACGCCAAAATGATCAATCGGAAAACCACATTCTGGACACTCCCGCATCGCCTCTAAATTCGAAAAAAGATATCCCTTTTATAGAGAGTCCGGCAGAGCCACACTACTAACAACAGCCCGCCCAGCGCGACTGAAAGCCCGCCCAATCCGGGAATCATTCCATTCGCCCAATCCGCCATCGGCCCGCCGAGAACCCGCCCCGAGATCTGATTAAAATCAACCAGGCTCGACAACAGGTAAATCACAATCGGATTCATCCCGATCCACACAAAAGGCATCGCCCACTTCTTTATCTTCACCACATCCATCACCAAATAAAAGAAGGACAGCAAAACCAAACTCCACCCACCGGCCAACACTACGAAGCTCGAGGTCCAAAGGTTCTTAATCACCGGGTGATACCCACCCCAATAACTTCCCGTAAACACCAAAGCCGCTCCGGACACTCCCAGAATCAAGACCTTATTCACCCGCGAAATCCGCTCGTTCTTCAAAAGTAACCCCGCAAAAACTCCCATTAGGCATGTCGCGATCGCCGGGAAAGTGGAAAGAACCCCCTCCGGGTCATGAGTCACCTTCCACTTGAAAAATGGCAGATACTTCGAATCAAACCAATTGGTAATATTACGCCCTTCCTCAAAACTCACCCCCCCCTGACCGGGAACCTCAACAAAAGATAATAGCGCCCAATACCCTCCCAATAAAACCACAAACGCCGCTACCAGCCCGCGCACCGGCAGATAAATAAACAGCAAGCCCGTCACCAAATAGCAGATCCCGATCCGCTGCAGCACTCCCAGCAACCTCACGCCTTCGTTCGTGTCGGAATCATAGAATCCCTTCGAAATTCCACCGTAATAGACAATCCCGATTAACCAGAGAAGCAGCCCCCTCCAAACAACTCTCCGCACCGCATCGCGACGATCCCCCGGAGCCAATAATTTACTCAAGGAAAACACCACCGAAGTCCCCACAATAAAGACGAAGGAAGGAAAGATAAGATCATAAAAGCGAAACCCTTCCCACTTCACGTGTTTCAGTTGAATCGCCACCGTATTTAAAGCCTCTGATTGCAGCCCGTCCAACTGTGCCAACGCGTGAGCCAGCGCCTCACCACCCACAATCCAGAACATCACAAAGCCCCGAAAAGCATCCAGCGACATCAGTCGACCATTAGGAATCGGAGTGGCATAAGGGGAAGTTTCCTCTGACATTAGGCAAAACTAAAGAATCCACACTCATTTGACAACGTCCCATCTCCAAATCCCCTTCTCTACTCTAAAGACTTCCAACTTTCCTCAAAATGTGGTCCTAAAGCCCTCGTCATGACTTCGGCAGAGATTCGCAACAGCTTCCTCGACTTTTTTAAGGAGAAACAACACACCATTGTGCCCTCCGCATCCATCCTGCCACAGTCTCCCGGACTCCTCTTTACCAACGCCGGGATGAACCAATTCGTCCCATACTTCCTTGGTACTGAAAAAGCCCCCTACGATCCCCCACGCGCCACTGACACCCAGAAGTGCATCCGCGCCGGAGGTAAGCACAACGACCTCGAGGATGTCGGCTACGACACCTACCACCACACCCTTTTCGAAATGCTCGGGAACTGGTCCTTCGGAGACTACTTCAAGCCCGAAGCCATCGCCTGGGCCTGGGAACTTGTCGTCGAACGATGGGGCCTCCCTGCCAACCGCCTCTACGCCACCGTCTACGCTCCCGAAAAAGGCGACCCTTCCGAATTCGACCAAGAAGCATACGACCTTTGGGCCGCTCTCTTCGAAAAAGCCGGACTTGACCCCAAAGTCCACATCGTCAACGGCAACGTTAAAGACAACTTCTGGATGATGGGAGAAACCGGCCCCTGCGGCCCCTGCTCCGAACTCCACGTCGACATGACCCCCAATGGCGACACCGGCGGCAAGCTCGTCAACATGGACTCCGATCTCTGCATCGAAATCTGGAACTTAGTCTTCATTCAATACAACGCCGAAGCTGACGGCTCCTTCCGCGACCTTCCCGCCAAACACGTCGACACCGGCATGGGCTTCGAGCGCGTCTGCTCGCTCATCCAAAACACCAAAGGCTTCACCGACTTCTCCGAGAAGCCCACCAACTACGCCACCGACGTTTTCCAGCCCATCTTCCGCAAACTCGAAAAACTCAGCAGTAAGAAGTATCACGACGTTTACCCCGGCGACGAAGCCGATGGCATCAAAGAAGCAATCGCTTTCCGCGTCATCGCCGACCACATCCGCACCCTCAGTTTCTCTATTGCCGACAGCATCATGCCCGGTAATACCGGACGAAACTACGTCCTCCGACGTATCCTCCGTCGCGCAGTCAAATATGGGCGCGCCCTCGGTTTCACCGGCGATAAACCCTTCCTTCCCGAACTCGTCGATACCCTCGTCGCCGAGTTCGGCAAAGTCTTTCCCGAACTCGGCACCCACGCCGAAGTGGTCAAAGAAACTCTCGCCACCGAAGAAAACTCCTTCAACAAGACCCTCGACCGGGGCATGGAGAAGTTCGAAAAATCAGCCCAAGGAAAAGTCTTCGCGCCCGAAGACGCCTTCCAACTCTACGACACCTTCGGTTTCCCGCTCGACCTCACCGCTCTCCTCTGCCGTGAGCGCGGACTCGGCCTTGATGAAGCCGCCGTCGAATTGCTCATGGAAAAAGCTCGTGAGCTTTCCCGCGGAGCTCAAAAGAAAACCATTGTCCGCGCCCTCGATCTCTCGACCGATGCCGTCACGGAATTCATTGGCTTCGATCAGGATTCCTGTGAAGCCACTATCCTGGAAATTCACGAAAATCTCGTCATCACCGACAAGACCGTATTTTTCACCGAGATGGGTGGACAAGAAGGTGACGCCGGAACTCTCGATGACCTAGTCATCGCAGCCACCCAACAAATTGGTGGTGCGGTCGCGCATCAGGTAGACGGTGACCTTCCCGCCGTTGGAGACACCGTGACACTTACTATCAATCGCAAGCGTCGCGCTCCCATTGAGGCCCACCACACGGCTACCCACCTTCTTCACTGGGCCCTCCACGAAGTTGTTTCCCAGAACGCCACCCAACAAGGCTCAAGCGTCTCGCCCGATCGTCTCCGGTTTGACTTCAACTCCAAGGCCGTCACACCCGAGCAAATCACCGCCATCGAAGAAAAAGTAAACGCCTCAATCCAAGCCGGAGACCTTGTCTCCTGGGTAGAAGTCCCCCACTCCGACGTGAAGGAGAAAAAGGACATCATGCAATTCTTCGGAGACAAATACGGAGACCTCGTCCGCGTCGTGCAGATCGGCGGTGGCGACAAAACTCTCGATGGCTATTCCATGGAACTCTGCGGTGGCACTCACGTCACCAACACCAAGGATATCGGCCTCTTTAAAATCAAATCCGAAGGCGCCATCGCCTCCGGCGTGCGACGTATCGAAGCCGTCTGCGGACAATCCGCCTGGAATTGGCTCAGCGAGCTCGCTGACAAAACGGCCATTGAAGAAGAGTCTCTCCGCACCAAGCTTGATCAAGCCAACGCCAAGCTCACCAAAGCAGGGCAGGATATTGTCGAGCACGCCGAATTCCCCCGCATCATGGGTGCTCTCCTCGCTGAAGGTGGTGACTTCCACCAGATCAACTCTACCATAAAGAGCTACCAGAAGCATCTCGCCTCACTCCGTGAGGCCAGTATCGGCGCAGAGAAGAAAGTCAACAAATCCGAGGCTGCCGGAGCTGCCCGCTTAGCCGACTCCCTCATCGCAGATCAAAATATCACCGGTAACATCGTGATCTCCACCGAAGGCTCACCCGCTCTTCTTCAGGAATTACTCAACGGCTTGAAAAAGATTCATTTCACTCAAGCTGCTTTCATAATCGTGGACGATGGTAGCAAGCTCCACCTCGGCGCCCTCTGTGGTAAAGATGGAAACAATAATGGTCACGGCGCTGGCAACCTCATCAAAAACCTCGGCCCCATCGCCGGGGGCAAAGGGGGCGGCAAGCCGGACATGGCTCGCGGAGCCGCCTCTGATCGCGACAAACTCGGTGACCTTGTCGCCGCCGCCAATACGGAACTTGGCCTATAACCCGAGAAACAAAGCCCAACCTCCCACTCCACTTGCGCGCCCTCGAACGCAAACGCGAATTCCTCGCGTCCAAAGGTTACCTCATCGTGCGAAACTTTTTCCCACGCGAGGAAATCGCATCCCTCGTCACCGGGCAGGACGCCTTCTATCGTGGTGAACACGACCTTACCCCACCCTTCCCCTGGCCAAAGCCCCGCAATTGCCAAGCCAGAACCCGCAAGCACCCTTACTCATCTTTCTTCTGCTCCGGCATCGCAGAACTCATCCGCGACGGGCGCCTCGCCTCACTCATCAAAGAAGCCTTCTCGCTAGATAAGATCCGCTTCTGGCACGATCAACTCCTTTACGATGACCCTCGTACCTTAGGAAAAGCAGACTACCATTGGCATCGCGAAGAATCCCGCTGGCTCACCTGCCGCGCCAAAAAAATGGTCACCGCCTGGATCCCACTGGTCGACTTCACCCCAAAGATGGGTCCCATAACCATGAGGCCTCACAACGAACCACGCCGCATGGCTCTCAACGCCGGCGACCTCGTCCTCTTCCCCTCTACTACCCTGCACGGAAACCCGCCCAACTTCGGCGATCAACCCCGTCGAGCTCTCGCCGCACACTTCGCCTCCGGCGATATCCGATACCAAGGCACAGGAAATTTCTCACACGTCAATGAACGCATCGTACGCAAAAAAAACGGCCTTCCCGATTTCCAGGATCCAACCGTCTGTCCTATCATTGACTAAGACTTAGTTCACCCAGCGGAAGTAGACTTTATCACCGCTTTCCTGAAACCTCGAAGAGCCCCTCAAGCGGACGGAAGTCTAGACAACCATAAAGATAGACCTCAAGCCCCGTGTGAAAATATTCGCCGCGCAGAGTGATCGTTACAATGATGATCGAAACTAGAAGTCCATGGCTTACCACTGAAAAGCGAGTTATTACCAGGAGAGCTCAGGATGGAATCAAACACATCACTGACATCATTGGATGTTCACGTAATTTGCACCCATCACATCGTACTGCCATTACTCAGTGCCGCTGCAGCCGTCGATAGCCCAAATCTCCGGCGACTCAGCCGGACCCGTATTGTCATAAAAGATGATCAAAGATGCTCCGGCATCGCGACTAAGGTGTAAGCGGATTCTACATAATCGTAATTCTATACATCAGGTTCCTTTGACACTCCGGCTAAAAGAATACAACGAATCTCACTTTATCAAAATCACCGTGCCCTCTGACCACGAACCCGACGACCTTCGGGCAACAAAACTTCCGCCAGATACTTACTGGTTAGCTCAAATTGAGACGCGTTCCTCCTCCCCGCAGGACTTGTCAAAATGGCATCAACAAGTCAAACAGCAGACTAAGCCTTCTTAACACATAACGGCCAAAAAAAATGAGTCCGTGACAAGTCACTTTTGCCCAAGAGCAACGCATCCAAGAAGCCCGGCATGATCACCTAGTTTAGGAAGCACCACCAGTTTATCGGGCTCCGGCAGCTGCAAGTAACCACTGACCAATCCAACCAACTTTTGTCGTATCATCACCATCAGTTGCTCCTGATGCATTACGCCGCCACCCAAAATGATTCTCTCCACCGGGGCGATCATCAGAACATTCATACAAGCTTGCGCAAGATAATATGCTTCTAATTCCCATGCCGGATGATCGACCCGCAATCCTTCAGCCTTTTTCCCCCAACGTTTCTCAATCGCGGGACCACTTGCCAATCCCTCCAAGCAATCTCCATGAAATGAACACTCTCCCTCAAAATCATCATCGGGATGCCTCGTCACCCGCATGTGCCCCATTTCGGGATGCCCCGAACCATGCACCAACGAACCATCGACCATCAAGCCTCCCCCAATCCCGGTTCCAACCGTAAGGTATGCCGCATGCATTAAGCCCTTTGCAGCGCCCCAGCTCGCCTCGCCAAACAAGGCCGCATTCGCATCGGTCTCAAATACCACCGGAACATCACCCATCGCCTTCCGAAGCGGCCCCAGTAGATCCGTTTGCGACCAGCCCGGCTTGGGCGTTGACGTGATATACCCAAAGGTGTCCGATCCCACGTTAAGGTCTGCTGGTCCAAAAGTCCCGACGACCAGCGCCTCGGCCTTCCCGTGAATCGCTTGCCCCCTCTCAAAAAAACCCACCAAATTATTAATGGTTTCCCCGGGAGTTGTGGTGGGGATTTTCTCATGGACCAAGATCTCGCCCGGCCCACGTGAAAGCGCCACAACCATCTTTGTCCCGCCCGATTCCAGAGCTGCCACCAGTTTTCCTCTCATCTGAAGTCATTGCCTATCAAAGCAATCGACTTGCGTAAACACCAGATGGCACTTGTCAAAAACATGTTTTGCCGATAGAGCCCCTCCCTGTGGCTGACTTTCGATTTGAAAACCTTGAGGTATGGAAAATGGCAATCGAGATCGGGCATCGTGTTGCCGACCTCTCAGATGGCATTGAATCCTTGGGAAAAACCGCTTTTGCGAATCGCTTGCGTGAGTGCAGTTATCTCATCTCCGGCATTCTTGCTGAGGGAAGCAGCTGCCCCACCAAGCCCGGCTTCGCCGTTTTCGTGGGCCGCGCCCGTGGAGCGACTTTGGAAATCGCAAACCTCATCATCTTCTTTTCTGAGCGGGAGCTCATCTCTGAAGAGGACGAGACCAACCTCGTCAACATGTTGAAGCGCGAGTCCAAGATGCTCGACAACTTCCGCCAAAGCCTCGAGCGCGCCGGCCAACCCGACCCAGTCGGAGCCTAGAACTTTTCCGACAAATCTGAGATTCGCTTGCGGGCATCTCTAAGCTTGGTCAAGAGCCAGGCCGTCAAAATCCCCCCTACGAACAGCCAGAACCAAAAGGCATTGGGAACCGCTCTGGCCACGTCCCTTGGCATCCCCTCCTGGGCGAGAAAAACTCCCGAGCCAAAGACAGGCCACGAGATCGGGCAGATCCCGATCAGCCAAACCGCGAGCGCAATAAACTCATCGCTGCTCACGGCAAGAATCACACCCAACATCACCGGGAAGACTCCTCCAAGAATGATGACGAGGCCCGTCGCCTTGCGCCCCACCGCCTCCAATAGCGCAGCCATTCCCAAGCCTCCAAAAAGCAGGATGAAAAACATCGCCACGGGAGTCACCATCAGCAAAGACAACTGGGGATACCAGTGTGAATTGATCAACGTTCGGCCAAAGATAAACCACCCTGCTGCCCCCATCACTGACATTATCACCACCCAGGGAACCGAAGTCGCAGCATCTGAGAGCACAGGCAGCTTGGAATTGCCAAACTTGCGAGCACGCCGCCAACCGCGAACCTGCCCGTGCGAATCCGCTGAAATAATAAATGTCAACCACCACAGACTCGTAAGAGTCACCAATCCATAGACTCCAATCATCACCGTAGCCTCCCAGGTCTCCGGGCTCCAAAATCGGGAATCAGGATTTACCAAACGCCCAAAACGTCGACTAAATTCACGTGAAGGAAAGAGGTCACCCACATCCATCAGCGGCAATGCATTCCCCAACAACATCACCTGAAACCATCCAAACAAGGCCGTCGCGGCAAATTTGCCAAGAAGGTGGCAATCTGCTTTTTGCCACCTTCGCCATAGCATCATGACCATAGCCAAACTCAGCACGCCCTGTGAAATCAAAGTGAACACATACTGGGGAAAGTTTAGCCCAAAGAACCTTGCCGGAGGAATAATTGCATTAAGAACTTCAGCGGCATCGCCCAACGGGCGCGGGATCAGACTCGGATAGACCTCATAAAAAACCGGATAAATTGTGCCGTATCTCAGGTAGACCAAACCAAATTTGGCAGCCTGGGGAATGATCAGGTAGAGAATAACCACAAGGCCCGTCGATGTCAAAAAGGCCCACCTTCGATTCTTCATCACCGAACCTGCCAAGACTCCGGTGAGGTGATATAGAATCGCAGCCATCAAAAACACCGCATAGAGCTGTAAGATTCCGGCGACCGGAACCTGACCTTTCCATACCGAGTAGCATGTAAAAGGCATCGTTGCCAAAAATAGGATCCACTCTCGAATAGGAAGCCCTAGCAAGTAGCCGAGCACTTTCGCCAACGGACTCATCGGAGCCAGCCTTTGGTAATCAATCACCCCTTCATCCGCTTCTGTGGTGATTCCCGCCGCCGCTTGACCGGTTCCCAGCCCAAAAAGGATGAGACCTTGGATCACCAGCAGGGGAATCAATGGCATGCGCGCGATATCGATGGGATTCTTTATTGAGCGCGCCGTTCCTTCACGGGCGAGAAAGAAGAAAAAACCAGCCACCAAAATGGTCATCAATAAGGCCACACCCAGACTGGCCGGGCGAAGACGACTTCTTGCATAACGTTTCAAAATGGGATTCTTCCAGATGATCCACGCCGGCAGCGGCTTCAATTTTTTTGGTCCTATCATACCTCTCGATTCCCTTCCGCAACTCTCACTAAAATCTCCTCGAAAGAAGAACTTTCTTCTTCAAAGGCCCGCACTTTTAAGTCCGCACCTACGAGCCCAATCAACAGCTGTTCCTGCTTCTCATCTCCTCCCAAAAACTGAAAGCCCAACCGCGACCCATCCACCTTTAGGTCACTCACCCCCGGCCGAACCTTCAGCCATGCTTCCACCTCCATAGGATCGCCGGAAGTCACCACACTCAAATTGCGCTCGGCCCGGCCCAGCTCACTTCTCACCTCGTCCGCCGTGCCACTTGCCAGTAACTTGCCTTGATTCATAACACACAGCGACGAGCACATTTCCGCAAGCTCACTGAGGATATGTGAACTCACCACGATCGTCGCACCCTCTGCCGCCAACCCCTGCAAAGCAATTCTCATCTCGCGACGAGAAAGAGGATCGAGCCCACTAGCCGGCTCGTCGAGAATCAACACTTTAGGCCGGTGAAGGAGAGTCTTGGCAAGAACCAACCGCTGGGTCTGTCCCCTCGAAAGCTCCTTGCACCAGGCATTTCGTTTCTCAAACAAATTCACGGTTTTAAGACATTCATCGACTCTCTCCCGGCGCGCCCTCGCCCGGCCTAACCGATGGGTATCGGCATGAAAATCCAAGAACTCCCAGAGCTTCAAATCTGATGGAACCGGCGCAAGATCCGGCATGTAAGCCATCACCCGACGCGCCTCTTCGGCAGATTCAAAAATATCAAAACCAGCCACACTCACTTCTCCGTAAGTTGGCTCCATCAAAGTCGTAAGAACCTTGAAAGTGCTTGTCTTGCCCGCTCCATTTGGCCCCACCAATCCATAGACCACTCCCGAAGGAATCGTCAGACTAATGTCGTTGACCGCCACAAAATCTCCGTAATCAACGCGGAGATCCTTAATCACAATTGAGGCCTCGCTCATCTAAAAAATGTCTCCCTCCAAAAGATCAAAGTCCTTGGGTGGAACCAATTGATAACGCTCGAATTGCGCGGCCATCTCGAGCACCTGATTTCCACGATACTCATCTAGCACCTGCCGCTGATCCGGGGTCAAAGCCCTATCAATAGCAGCATCCCTTGCTGCTCGATCCAAAGGCGCGGTCTCACCGCGATAGTCATCTGGATTAACCTCCGGTCGATAGTCTTCGGAACCTCGAACCATCACCCGGAAAAGCCCGGCCTGTTGATCGTCACTTAGAGCAACAATTTCATCGAGGCGACCCAGCTTACGATCCGCCTCCTCTTGCACCACTTTCACACGCTTCTGCAATCGCTCAGATTGGAACTGCTCTAACTCCTCACCTTCCAAAAATCCCTCCATCAAATCATCGGTCCCTTCGAAGTCACGCCAATCGTTGTCAGTGGCCTGAACAAACTCAACAAAGCCACTCTGGTCGCTGTTGATCACGTCGGTAATCTTCTCGGCATTTTGCTCACTTTGCTTCTTGAAATACTCACGGAGCTGATTCCTCTCAGCCGTCGTGAGAGTGTAATTACGCGTCCACTCCGAGACCCGGGCATCGGCCCACTTTACCTCATTCACTTTCCTTACTCGCTCCATCACCGGAGCAACCTGTCGCATCCACGGCTTCGCACTTCCCAGAATATCATCAAAACTCACATCTTTTCCATCCTTGAGATCGCGAGCCAACCGACGAAACTGACCAGATCCCGAAGCCTCTGCACGCTTGAGATACGCCTTCAAAGCATTCGCTTCTCTAGTGCTCTTGGCAGCTTCCTGCTGGGCTAGTTCCAACTTGTCTTCCAACGTTCCTGGCTCAGGGGCTTGGCTCTTTGAAAAAAGATAGCCAGCCACCAGCCCCACCACGAGACCAAGAATCAACCCAAGAGATTTTTTAAACTGCACACCAAACCTCTAGCAGAATATCCTGCGAATGCTCCGAGAAAGTGAACAGCGGCGAAAAGCCGCCTCGAATCTCAGTTCGAAATCCCGGTAAGATGAAGCGTTGCAACATAGACAAGTTCATCATCATCGCCCTCTCCCAAATTATTGATTTCTTTCGAAATCTCCCATCCGGTCTTCTTGAGAAGGTTTTTCAATGCAACATCCGTAAAAAATCGCAACCGCTGCTCCGTCTCTTCCCGCTTCACGATTTTACCCGAGGCATCCTTCAAAATATAACGATGCTTCCGCACCAGGCTTCCGGTTTGCTCCTTGATCTTATGCCGTGTCTCCAGCTCACCTGTCTCACCTGTCGGCAAGACGACATCACGATCAAAATACCACTCGTTTTGCGGCAGGTCTCCTGAGATTTCCGCCCACGGAAAAAACAGAGTGAGATAAAGATGACTCGTTTGTTCGCGCAACCGCTGGAGTTGTTTTTGCGGATCAGGAAAGAGCTGAAAGGTAAACGCCGGAATAACAATGGCTGAATATTGACCTTCATGTTTCTGCCATTGCTCTTCCAATACCTCCGCACCAGGAAAATTTTGCCTCGAAAGCTTTGCCATTTCGGGAGAACACTCGAGTCCCAGCACATTGGGCCCTGCTGCCACCAAAGGACCCAGCAAGCGCCCCGACCCCGAGCCCACATACAAACACTTTCCTTCCCTGCCCTTCAAAAATCCCTCCAGCAAAGGTAACTCGCTTGGAGCCTCTTCTGCTTTCCAAAACAAGTCGTGCCACGACGCTTCAAAACCTTCGTATCCCGAACTCATGATTCCGACTTCCCTTCTGCCGCTTCTTTCTTCTTCAAGGCCTTTGTCTCCGGGTCATCCTGCTCGATCACAAGCGAGTGAATGGCAATCGGGCCCTCGATTTTTTCGGTTTCAGAATGCACCGGAGTGAGCTTCTTATCCTCGGTCTCGGTAAAGAGCACGATAGCATTGTCTCCATGAGTTCTTCGAAAATCTTCCAGCGTAAAGACCTCGGTCAGGAGTGTCTTTTTCATAATCCCACCCCTTCCTACAATCGACGCTAGCTCACCAAAACCGGGTCCACCAAAGAAAGAAAAGCGACCGCGCATGTGATTCGCGACTGCCTTCTGATGGTGAGCATCAACATCCGGCGGAGTCAGCTGCCAAACATTGGCCTTCCCAAAACGATGCTGAAATTCCCGCGCCGCCAATGAGTTCACCTCATTGTTCGGAGTGGCCGCCACCAAGTGTCCCAGTCCGGCCAGATCAATCTCCTCCTCGGCATACTCCGAGAGAATATTGGCCCGCACCGCCATCAAGCCTTCCATTCGCGCCGCCGCGACATTTTCAAATCGAGTATCCAGTAAAAGAACATGATGGCCCTCCTCCATCAGCCCCTTCGCCACCACCCGCGTCCAGGGATCGCAACCCGCGAAAAGAACACCGGTGGGATTCGCATCTGATAAGCCAAGCTTTCGCGCCAGCGGAGCGGCCAAAAGACCATAAAATGTCACCGTCCCCAAAATCACAATGAACACCAAAGGAACCAGCTCACTTGCTTGTTCATGGTAAACCACCGGAAGGCCCTTGGTGTGGGTCAGTTCCAGCGCAAAGACGGAGGTCACCGCCGCCGCCACAATTCCACGGGGAGCCAGGAGGGCCAAAAACAACTGCTCGCGGAATGTCGTTCGATTCGAACCCAGGTTCGCCAAGAAAACCGAAGCTGGACGCACCACGACAATCAAAGCCACCAGGAAATAGAGCCCCTTGAGCCAAACCGCACCCAAGTCCGCCAACTCAATCCGGCCTGACAACATCAGGAACAAAAGTGAAATGATGAGCACTCGAAGGTTCTCCTTGAACTCCAGGATATGTCGAACTGAAACCCGATCCTGATTTGCCAGAGCGATTCCCAAAACCGTCACCGTGAGGAGGCCCGATTCATGCTGGAGGGCATTCGAGCCGGCAAAGGCAACCCCCACAAGGGCCAGAAAAAACATCGTCTCCAAAAAATCCGGGATGAGATGTTGCTCCATCAAATACTCGGTGAACTTTGCCAAGCCCCAACCAAAGCCGAGGCCGATCACAAGGGTCTTAACCAAAGCCCAAAAAAGATCATCCCAACCTTGTCCCAAGCCGCCATTCTGAATCGTCAAGAAAACCAAAACTGCCAGTACCGCCCCGATGGGATCAACGACAATCCCCTCCCATTTCACGATCGAAGCCATCTTGCGCCTCGGCTTGATCAGCCGCAAAAGTGGCGCCACCACCGTGGGGCCCGTCACCACCAGGATCGCGCCCAGAAGCGCACAGATTGGCCACTCGTAACCCAGGGTAAGACGCGCCGCCACCGCCGTGAGACCGAACGCAATCGCCACCGCCGTCGTGCACAACTTGAGAACCGGCGTGCCAGCCTCCTTCAACTCGGAAAATTTCAGTGTCAGTCCTCCCTCAAAAAGAATGATGGCCACAAAAAAGCCCACCAAGCTCAGAAGCGATTCTTCATTGGCAAGAAAGTCGTCGACTCGTGTCCCCGTAAAATGAGACAGGGCGAATCCAAAGATCAGGAGGAGGAGAATAGATGGCAGCTTCACCCGCCAGGCCGACCACTGGGCCACCACTCCCAGGATCAAAAGAAAGGCAAGATAGGCAAGAAGGCTCACGCGCGAAGACTGACTTCAATACCCATTTCCGCCAAGCCCCGATCTGATTTGAAAAACACCGCCAAATCAAATAGCATCACCCTAGAATGAAAGACCTCTTCATCCTCCTCGCTTTAACCACTTCTCTTGCTGTCGGACGCCATGTCGAAGTTTTCGTCTGTCTTTGCGATAACGAACACCAAGCCATTGCTCCGGTGGGCAAGGCCATCGGCAACGGCCTCGACCCTGCGGGCAATCTCTACTGGGGCTGCACCGATGGACTCTCGACCTACTTTAAAAAATGTGAAAAGTGGAAGCTCGTTGAGACCATCAAGCCCAAGGAATGCGATATTCTGGTGACCCTAAAGTTCAAACATCACACCGGAAATACCACCCTGACCGCACACGCTTACCGCGGCGACCGCATGCGGGACTGCCTTGAGGAATTTTATGCTAGAACCCGCGATAGCGGAAAAGAGGATCTTGTCGCCTTCATCGGACACAACGGCATGATGGATAACATCGTCACTATTCCAAAGAAGGCCGCAGAGAATGATGAAGCAAGTAGCGCCATCGTGCTCGGCTGCCTAAGCCAAGGCCACTTCACCGGGCCGCTCAAAAAGATGAACTCCAATCCACTCCTCCTGACCCGCAGTCTGATGTATCCCGGATCGTTCGTCCTCCACGAGGCCATTGAGATCTGGCTTAAGGACGGCAGCAAGACCCAGATCCGCGAAGCAGCCGCCAAAGCCTACGCGAAAAATCAAAAGATCTCCATCAAAGGAGCCCGCACCGTCTTCGCAGACCTCGGCAAATAGTCGGAAGGCCCTACTTCTGAATCGCCTGATTCAATCAATCTCAAATTTTTTGACTACCAAGGCAGCGGGAAAGCTGCATTGAAAGCGAAGACCTTCTCGCGGATTTCAGCGAGCTTCGCATCATCTTCGCGGGCCTGCAAGGCCTCGTGGATCAGATCAGCAACTGTTTCGACATCGCTCTCCTTCATGCCACGGGTGCTCACAGCGGGAGTTCCGATCCGAATTCCGCTCGGCTTCATCGGGCCAGCTTCATCGAAAGGAATCGAGTTCTTATTCACAGTGATTCCAACCTTGTCGAGGGTATCCGAGACGATGGATCCATCGAGACCCACTGGACGAAGATCGACCATGAAAACGTGGTTGTCAGTGCCACCGGAAACGATGCGGTAACCATTCTTTGCCAGCGCCGCAGACATGGCCCGGGCGTTTTTGACCACCTGCTCCTGGTATTCCTTAAAGCCTGGCTTGAGAGCCTCTCCAAAGCACACTGCCTTCGCCGCGATGACGTGCATCAAGGGCCCACCTTGCACCCCGGGGAATACGCGCCCATCGATCTTCTTAGCATACTTGGACTTGCACAAAATGATGCCGCCACGAGGTCCGCGCAGGGACTTGTGAGTAGTCGAGGTTACGAAATCAGCGTGGGGAACCGGACTGGGATGAACTCCCGCGGCAACCAGTCCGGCGATATGAGCCATGTCCACAAAGAGATACGCCCCAACCGCCTCGGCGATCTTACCCATGCGCTCGAAATCAATCGTCCGCGAATAAGCACTTGCTCCGCAAGTGATCAACTTGGGCTGCACTTCTTTGGCCTGCGCTTCGAGAGCATCGTAGTCGATGCATTCGTCCTCGGCAGTCACTCCGTAATGAGTGACATCATAAAGTCGTCCCGAAAAATTTGCCGGGTGCCCGTGCGTCAAGTGACCACCGTGAGCGAGATCCATGGTGAGGATTTTATCGCCCGGCTGCAGCACCGCGAAATAAACCGCCGTATTCGCTTGTGATCCGGAGTGCGGCTGCACGTTGGCGTGCTCCGCTCCAAAAACTTCCTTCAGCCGCTCAATCGCGAGTTCCTCCACGACATCAACATTTTCACAACCGCCATACCAACGACGTCCCGGATAACCCTCGGCATATTTGTTGGTCAAAAGTGATCCCTGCGCCTCCATCACCGCGGGGCTTGCGAAGTTTTCCGACGCAATTAGCTCGATGTGGCTACGTTGGCGTCTTTCCTCGCCCACGATGGCTTCAAAAACCTCCGGGTCAGTCATCGCAAGACGCGAACCCGAGGCCTTGCAAAGACGGCGCTCGTGGCGACCTCCTTCGAAAGCGGTCTCCAAAAAAACTTCAACCATTTTCAGCGCCAAATCCTGCGCCACCGCCCTTTGGCCGAGACAGAGAACATTGGCGTCGTTATGGGAACGAGCAATCACCGTCTGGTCAACGGTGCGGACGTTGGCACCTCGGACATCTCGGAAACGATTGGCGGCGAGGCAAACTCCCACACCCGAGGTGCAGACTAAAATCCCGCGGTCAGCACGCGCCTCGTTCACCGCGCGGGCGACCTCGTTAGCATAGTCGGAATAGTCGACCGACTCCGTCCCATGAGCACCATAATCGACAACCTCGCGGCCTGCTTTTTTCAAAGCCTCCACGATAGCATTTTTCAACTCAACTCCGCCGTGATCGGCCCCAATTGCAATGCGGTAAGAATCAGCACTCATCAGACACCCCTTCCTTGCCCCCTCCTTTCCGAAATGGCAAGCGCTCACTTGGCAAAAGACACCTCAAGAATTTTCTCCCCGACTTTCCAGATACCCCAAAATCCCGCCCATAGCTGCATTCAGGACCTTTGAGGTCATCTCGTAAGCGAGGCTCCCCATCCCAATGGGATCGGGAACATCGGCTCCTACCTTACCACTAATCTCCACAAAATCGCAGGCGAGGTGGTATTTTTCCCCATGCTCCGGATGCATCATTTCAAGCATCTCAAGGTGCCCCTCGGTCATGCAAAAAACGACATCGGCCTCCTCAAGCATCACCCCATCGACCATGCGGCTCCGAAAATTCTCCAGTTCGACTCCTTGGTCCTTCAAAACCGTTACTGTCTCACGACTCGCCGAGCTCCCAGGCTGGGCTGCCACCCCTGCCGAGGAAACCTCAATATCAGATCCTTTGGAAACCTTGCGAAAAATCCCTTCCGCCATCGGACTCCGACAGGTATTTCCAGTGCACACAAATAAGACCTTTCGAGACATGGAAAGGACGCTAGCGCTTCCCAAGTATCTCTCAATAAGCAATTCACCTGCCATGAAATTCCTCTTCGCCCCCATCAAAATCATCCTAGCCGGACTCTTCTTTGTATTTGCCTGGTTTCAACGCAATGACATCGACCCTGAAATCTACTCAAGCCCGTCATTCGACAATCCTACGCTCGACTCGGCGCTTTGGTTCCTTTTTTACGCCGTTATTGGATTTGCCTTTCTCTTTCTGATAAAAAAGCGCCTTCCTATCTGGTATTTCATCATCGCAATCATTGCGTGCCTCGCTGAAATGTATCTCTCTGGTCCCGGCCTCTGGGAAAACCTCTCCGGCAAAAAGTCCTTCACCATGACCGGCGAATCGATGTCCGGAACCGACCCCCGCGTTGAGCTGACCCGGGAATTCTTCGGAGCCGTGATCGCACTCGCCGCCGTGATTTTCCAATGGAGGCAGAACAAAAAGTTTAAACCTTAGATTAAAGCCTGATCGATGACAAATCTAGGCTACCATACAGACGCAATTTACCACCGCCTCGATGGTGAAATCGCCGACCGAGGAGACTACTATTTGATCCGGACTCCATCCAATCCGACATACTATTGGGGAAATTACCTCCTCTTCAAATCGGAGCCAAAGGAAGGGAGTTTCGCAAGTTGGATAAACATTCACGAAAAAGAATTTGGCCCCATGCCGGACTATATTGCTATCGGTTGGGATAGCCTCAAAAAAGGCGAAGTTTCGGAGTTCAAAGCTCATGGATTTACGCTGAGCGAAGATATCGTTTTATCACTTGGCGAAGCACCAAATGAGGTTCAAACCAACCCGGACCTTGTCGCCCGCAAATTCACCCGAGACTCGGATTGGCAATCCTCCATTGAAGAGCAAATCGCCGAGTGCCCGGTAGAGATTTCCGTTGAAGACTACAGGATCTTCATCTCCGACCAAATGTACAATCACCGCCGCAAGCAAGAAAATGGCCACGGGAACTACTGGGGGGCTTTTTTGAACGATAAACTTGTTGGCGATATGGGCATCTTCTTTGACCGGGTAGAAAAAATCGCCCGCTTTCAAAGTATCGCGACCGTTGCCGCCTATCGGCGCAAACGGGTCTGCTCTACTCTTCTGAATCAGGTAATCAAAAGCACTTTTGCCGAAGAGCAAATCGACACGCTCGTCATCGCCGCGGAACACAACAGCATTGCCGAATCGATTTATCGTTCGTTCGGTTTCAGCGACCACGGCATGCAATTCCGAGCCTTTCTTAAACCGAATACCAATTAGAGCCCCACAGGCTTCCAACCTTTGGCGTATTTCCTTTGCCAGTATTTTTTGGGAACATTCGTTCCTTTGATCTGAATTCCCTCGCGATAGGAAATATTACCCAGATGGCAAAGCATTGTGCTTTTTTGGGCATCCGAAATTTCCGAATTTAGGGCCTCGCCCTTTCGAATGGCATTCACGAAATTTTGGAAGTGTGGCACGTCACTTAGCTTCGGCGCATTCTCATCCACAAGCTTGCCAGCGTTATCATAAATTCGATAGCCACCACTTTCAAATGACATGATTCCACCGTCACCATAAATGCTAACAAAAGCATGCTTCTCGTGTTTTCGCTGGAGGCAACTGCTACCGTGCCAACTCATGCCCACCTTTTCGAAATCATAAGTCGCATCAGCAGTATCGGGGGTCTCCTGGTCATCGTCAAAGTGGTAGCGACCTCCGAGGTAACTCGTGCAATTTGGCTTATCAACTCCAAGCGCCCAGCGTGCGATATCGAGGGCATGAACTCCGTTGTTGGCAAGTTCGCCACCCCCATAAAGCCAGTGCCAATGCCAGTTGTAGTGAATCAAATTGTCTTTGTAAGGCCGTGCCGGAACAGGCCCTTGCCAGAGATCATAATCAAGCCTCGTCGGAACTGCCGCAGCCTTACCCTTTCCAATCGAACCACGCTTATTGTCATACCAGCAGCGCGCGTAGCGAAGGTCTCCAATCACTCCGGTCTTGAGCTTTTCAATCCCTTCCCGAAAAGCAGGAGCACTTCTCCTTTGATTACCCATCTGAACTTTCCGACCTGTCCTTTCAGCAGCAGCCACCATAAGCTCCACCTCTCTCGGATTGTGACTCCCGGGCTTTTCGACATAAACATGCTTCCCGGCATCACATGCGAGAATCGTCGCAGGGGCCTGCCAAAAATTCGGAGTCGCGATAGATAACACGTCAATGTCCTTATCCTCAAGAATACGTCGAAAATCAGTTACCGCCTTGGGCATCTTCCCGTTCTGTCGTTCACTCGCATACTTTACCCCGGCGGCAAGTCGATCTTGATCGACATCGCAGACACAAGCGATCTCAACCCCTTCAAGCTTCGTGAAATTATTAATATGCGCCTTCCCCCGGTTCAGCCCCATCACGCCCACCCGGAGGTTCTGCCCCGGTTGGTCTTCGGCCCGTAAATTTCCTGCAAGAACAGCTGCAGAGGCCGTGGTGATAAAATGACGACGATTCTTCATCCCCAAGCTCTAATGATTTTCGCGACTGCTGGCGAGCATTTCGAAGAATTACAGCAAGCCAATGAAAGACATTGCGAGCTCTGAGACTATTCTTACCCTGACTCTCATCTTATGAATATAAACTATCATCTCTCAGCAGCACTCTTCTTTGCCGCAACATTTTCTTCCTCAGCAGATGTTATTGTCTCGAAAGCCTTCGGCGACCACATGGTCCTCCAACAAGGCGCACCCATCCGCGTCTGGGGAACCGGCGACCCCGGTGAGAGCGTTAGCGTTTCTCTAGGAGGCAAAACCGCAAAAGCCACGACAACCAAAGAAGGCTCGTGGCGAGTCGATCTTCCCTCTCTCACTGCCGACGGCAAATCCCTCACCATGACGGTGAAGGGCAAGAACACCATCGAAATCAAAGATGTCCTCCTTGGCGAAGTCTGGATCTGCTCCGGACAATCCAACATGGAATGGGCCGTTAACCGTTCGCTGAACCCAAAAGAAGAAATTGCAGCCGCAAAGCACCCGCAGATTCGCCTCTTCAATGTTCCCGGACACGTCGCCCAGCCCGAGCCGGGAAATGATCCCCGCGGCAAGTGGCAGATCTGCTCTCCGGAATCCGTTCCGAGTTTTAGCGCGGTTGGTTACTACTTCGGGCGTGAATTGCAAAAGGAGCTGAATATCCCGATCGGACTCGTTGGCACAAACTGGGGAGGAACCCGCATCGAGCCCTGGACGCCACCTGTTGGTTTCAAATCAGTTCCGAACCTAAAAGA
>JBDNAG010000016.1:0-4987 GCA_039768565.1 Akkermansiaceae bacterium
CTGGGCTCCTATTGCCATCGGCGAAGACAAGCTATTTGCCCGGACCAACCAAGGTGAAATGGTTTGTCTTGATTTGACTACGAGCTCGAAGTGATGTTCGAGAGCCAAAACCTGTTTTGCCATCAAGAGCTGTCGAAGAAGCAGCATCATTGGTTAGGAGTTCCATCAATGGGCACAGGAAGATTTACAAGCCCTTCTTTAACGGCCTATCAATCTACCTTTGCCAGAAAAATGAGTTCAGCTGATTGATGATGCTGACGCTTTCACTGGCCTTCGGAGTACTTCCTATTGCTGTCACTACGCCAGTTAGGGAGAATTTAAGAACCCCAAAGTCATCTCAGCTGGTCCGGACATGATCGTTGAAACCGAAAATAATCTTTTGAAACTAGACTTCGAGCGGTAGACGAAAGTTCGAGGTCCCGAAACACTTTTATAAAACGAGAGCGAATGCATTTACTTACTGCAAATCCAACAGGGCTTCCGCAAACCCTTTGCCCATCCGGTTGAACCAAATCGCACTGCCGAGGTAGTGATAGCCATGATCCGATCCAGTCTTTTCCCACTCGGGGATATTCTTTTTCCATGTTGGGTAAAGAGCTTCCGCTGCCTTGTCGATGAGAGCGTCCGTCCGCACCGCTTTGACCTTCGGCAGCTTCTCCATTGCGATCTGAGCTTCCTGAATCACCTTCATTGCGCCCTTGGCTTCCTTCGAACCATTCTGTCCCATCACTCCGATTACGAAGGGTAAATCCGGTGACTCAAATTCTTTCCGCACATCCTTTATGAAGTGCTCCATGTTGGAGGCGTATTCGATCTCAGCTCCATTGTACTGATCATTCCAACCTTGGAACCATACAAAACCAGCAATCTCCGGAATGGTCCCTTTAAGAGAAGGAAAAAGTGTCTCATGATTTTCTAGTGTTCCTCGTACTTCCTGCAACATCTCCTGCCAGGAAACGCCGTAGCCATTCCTGATATCCTCCATTGTTGGGAGCGGATCATCTTTTTTGCGCTTCGCGTTATTCTTCTTCGTTCGCTCTTCTGCCTTCTTCAATTCCTCTTCCAGCTTGTCTTCCGGAGGTAATCCGGCCGATGGCGAACGGAACTTTTGGTAGAGTGAATGACCGCCCCAGGCTGCTTTGACTAGCAAAACCGGCTCCTTGTAATGGTCTCCCAGAGTATGTCCCAGCTGAAGTTCGACACCCGTGCGATCCCTTGATCCGTAGCCGATAGTCAGCTTTCCGTGACGGTTGAGATACTTGATCATGACGTCGTCACGCTCGATCCATTTTCCGTCTTTGCGAAGGTGGGCAAAGAGTTCCTTGGTTTTTGCATCAGTTGCCTGATGCTCCAATAATTTGTTCTGCGCCTTACCTTCCATGTTCGATTGACCGGCTAGAATGAAGACCTTTACCCTCTTTTGCGCAGATAAGCTTGCGACCAGAAGACTAAGAATGATGAGAATTCGCACAAGGAATCACTACGATCGCTCCCCTGCCCCTTTTTCAACATCTTCTGGCCCCATGCTTGGCTTTCCCCCTTCCAGCGATTACACCCTTGTCTTGTGAGCGATTTTAAATCCTTGGGCATACCCGCCGACCTCGTCAAAGGCCTCGATGAATTGGGCATTCGGAAACCTACTCCGGTGCAGTCCCAATCCATGCCCTACCTTCTCGAGCGTGGGCACGATTTCGTGGCGCAGGCTCAGACTGGAACCGGCAAAACCGCCGCCTTTGGCCTTCCCCTACTCACCAAAATCGATCCCCAGAAGAAGCAAATCCAATCCCTTATCCTTGCGCCCACCCGCGAACTTGCGAAGCAAATCCATAAGGCTCTTTTCAAGTTCACCAAATATGCTGATGACCGGATTTTCCTCGAAGTCGCGGCCGGCGGAGATAAAATCGATGTTCAAATTAATCGTCTCCAGCGACCAACCCACATCCTTGTTGCGACTCCCGGCCGGCTTTACGACCTTTTGAAGCGCAAAGCCGTTGCACTAGATCATGTGCAATACCTCATCCTTGATGAAGCTGATGAGATGCTTTCTATGGGTTTTAAGGATCAGATCCGCTCCGCCATCGAAATCAGTGTGAATCGCAAAGCCACCTGGCTTTTCTCCGCCACTTTCCCGCGTGTGCTCGACGAGCTGATCAAATTTTGTATGTCTCCTGATCCCAAAACGGTCAAAGTTGACACCAAAAATGTTGTAAACCGCAATATCGATCATCGTTTCGCTGTCTGCGTTAAGGAGGATAAGACTGATTTCATCGACGAATTTCTCCACCGTCAGGGTTCCCAGCGGGGCCTCATCTTCACCCGCACTAGGGATGGAGCTGATATCCTCGGCAAAAAACTTGCCCAGCGTGGCCATTCTATCGGGGTCTTGCAGGGAGATCTCACCCAGCTCGAGCGAGATAAAGTCATGCGCGCGTTCAAGAAAGAACGCACTCAATTCCTCGTCGCCACTGACGTCGCCGCGCGCGGAATTGATGTCGAGGGCCTCTCTTTTGTCGTCCACCACCAGCTCCCCGAGCAGATCGACTACTACACCCACCGCAGCGGCCGCACCGCCCGAGCTGGTAAAAAAGGAACTTCCCTCGTCCTCATCGACCCTCGCGAAAAGAAGAAGCTCAATCAATTCAGCCAGGCTCTTGGCATTCACTTTGGCCCTGCTTGAATGAGGTCCTTAAAGATCCAACGTCTTAGTTATGAATTTTAAATGTAATGTCGCACTCGTTATCCGGGTTGCATTCAACGCATTGAATATAGTTGGTTGCGTTACTTTGGCCAATGGCAGCTGCGCTATTAGTCGCTTCAAGAATTCTGCTGATTCAGAGGCGGGTGTTTACCCTGTTTTCTGAGATTGTAATGATATGATGCCAGAGATCATCTCTGTTCGAGCTTGCTCCGTATATCTTCCTACCTGAATGTCTCGCACTGAATGTTTCCATCCGAAGAGAATAAATATCTTCATCGTTTTTGTTAATTTTAATTTAAAATTTCCCAATATGTTTATTAGACGGATAAATTTTAATGAGTAGGAATTGAGTTTTTCTCTTGGTTCGGCAAAGTTTAAATTAGATGAGCGCAAAGGAGAGTTTGAAAGAAATGTTGTTGGAGAAGTCGGTCCGGACGGGTGATTTCACCCTGGCCTCCGGGAAGAAGAGCGATCTTTACGTGGATTGTCGGCTGACTGCTTTGGACAATCGGGGCGCGGGCTGGATTGGTGAGGTCGGCTGGGATCTGGTGAAGACACGGATCGAGTCAGAGAATCTCGAAGTGAATGCCATTGGTGGCATGACCATGGGAGCGGATCCGATTTCCCTGGTGGTTGGAATGGCGAGCGCGGGCGATGAGAAGGCCTTGCAGATTTTTAATATCCGCAAAGAGCCGAAGGGCCACGGTCGCGGGAAGCAGATCGAGGGGAATTTCAAAGAAGGCGACAAAGTGGTGGTGGTGGATGATGTCATCACGACTGGTGGATCCACTTTGAAAGCCATTGAGGCGATCCGGGCGGCGGGCGGTGAGGTGGTCTTCTGCCTGGTGCTGGTGGACCGCGAAGAGGGTGGACGACCTGCCATCGAAGCCGAGGGCGTCCCGGTGGTGAGCATCTTTACGCGCAGCGAGCTTTTGGGATAGAGGCGATCATCGCTTTGGCTTGGCATTCGTTCAGCGAGATTCTTCGATCACGATGAATCTTCCTACCAAATTTGCTTGGACCAATAATTCCATTTTCCAGTGGAATCAAGTTTCCCAACTGCAATCGCTGAAAATCCTTCAATTGTTTCGAGAATTCCGAATGGACTAGAAGTGTTCTGATTGCAACCAATAATGTTGACCTCATCGTTACCAATGGTCCAAGTAAAGTGATCAAGACAGGCTGCGGCCAAAGTTGGAATTAGTGGAAGCAGAATGTCAAATAAGCGGAGCACAGCGAGTAGAATTGGTACGCGTTTATAGGTGAGAAAAAAAGTAACAACACTCTCATCGAGAATCCGGTAAAGGGTTGGCCTTTGAAGTTGAGGGATTTTCGCTAGGGTGGGGTATGACAAAATTGTTGATCATAGGTTTGGTGGTGGGAGTCGTTGCTGGGCTTGTTGGGGCTCTTTGCGGAGTAGGCGGGGGAATTATCATGGTACCAGCCTTTGTAATGGCTCTTGGGATGGGACAGAAGACGGCGGTCGCGACTTCGCTTGCAGTCGTGGTGGTCTCGGGGCTTTCGGGAACGATTAATAACGCGGTGAATTCAGACCTGATTCAGTGGAAAGTGGTGGCAGTGGCTGCATTGGGTGCGGCGGTGGCTTCGTGGTTTGGCACCGACTTAATGCGGAGTTTGTCGAACCCGCAATTACAGAAGGGATTTGCGATTTTGCTGATCGCGGTGGGGGTGAGGATGCTCTTGCTGAAAGGGTAATTGAGCGTAGCTTCTCGCTGTGGATTCAGTGACACAGGCGGTGCTCGGAGGAGTGGTGGGCGAGTTGGTGCTCGGTCGTAAGATCGGGGGTAAAGGCATGGTCTGGGGGCTTTTCTTTGGAACGTTGCCTGATCTCGATATTCTCTTTTATCCGTGGCTCGATCAGGTGGAGAAGTTGCGGTGGCATCGTGGGATTTCTCATTCTCTTTTGATGATGGTGGTGGCGGCTTTTGTTTTTGCGAAGCCGTTGGCGTGGTTGCATCGAAAGAAGGGGGTGAGTGCGAGGCGGGCGGCTTGGTTTGTTTTTTTGGCGTGGAGTACGCACGTTCTGATCGATGTATTTACGAGTTATGGGACGCAGATTTATGAGCCGTTTTCGGACGAGCGGGTGGCGCTCAGTAATCTCTTCATTATCGATTTGTTTTTCACGCTGCCGCTGCTGGCTTGGGTTTTGTACCGTGGTGCGAAGGGCCTTACCCGTCTGGTAAAGTTGATCATTTGGTTGCTCGGAAATCAGGAGCCCGATGAGCGGCCGGAGGCAGAAGAGTTCTCGATGAAAGGAGCCACGGTGAC
>JBDNAG010000105.1:0-6757 GCA_039768565.1 Akkermansiaceae bacterium
ATCATCTTCCGGATCACACCGAGCACCTCTTCATGACGTGCCTCATCCAGTCCGGTTAGCGCTTCATCCAAACAGAGCAATCTTGGCCTCAAGGCAAGAGCCCGTCCCAAAGCGACCCGGCGGGCCTCACCACCCGAAAGCCCTTCAGGCGAGCGATCCAAAAGTTTCTCCAATCCAAGATCTGCAGCCAGCCCCTCAATTCGTTCGCTCACCTCCGAAGCTTTCCAGCGATGAAGCTTCGGCCCGAACTCCAGTTGTTCTCGTACTGTCAGGGATGGAAAGAGCGCCACATCCTGTGGAACCAACCCAATCCCCCTCGCACCGGGAGGCAAATCCGTCACATCCACGCCATCTAAAATAATACGACCACCAATCAGCCCCTCACGCAATCCGCACACTGTTTCCAGAAGCGTCGTCTTGCCGCAACCACTCGGTCCCATCAGAGCCACACATTCTCCCATTGCTATCTCCAGGGAAAACGGAGGAAGCACAAACTGCCCCGCTCCAACTGTCACCTCGTCCAAACTAAGCATCGTTCCCTTCAAACCGCACCTCCTCTCCCGGCCAAATACCTTACGATCAAAAGTGTCGATACCGCCAAAAAGATCATCAAAAGCGACAAAGCTGCCGCGCCCGGCAAATTACCAATATTGATCTCCAAAAATACTGAAGTTGCCAACACCTCGGTCCGCCCACGGGTCGCTCCCGCAAAGATCAAAATAGGCCCAAACTCCCCCAGGGCCCGTGCCCACGCCATCGTTCCCGCCGCCACCATTCCTTTGCCTGCCAATGGCAACACCACCCGCATGAAAGCCTGCCCCCGATTGCATCCCAGTGTCATCGCAACCTCCTCATAACGCGGGCTAATCTGATCAAATGTCGTGCGCATCGTCCTTACCGCAAAAGCCGCCGCCACTGGAAACTGAGCCAAGACCACCCCAAGCGGGTGAAAGGTCATTGGGAGACCAACCTCGGTCACGACATCCTCCAGTGAACTGTCACTTCCTCCAAAAATCAGGGCGATCAAGCCCAGAACAACAGCGCTACCGGCCAAAAATCGTGGCACAAGGCTATCTCCTCCTCGCGCAAGCCCCCAAGTCGCAGCAGCAAGGGCCCCTCCCGCCAACATCCAGCAACAAGCCGACGGCGAAACCCGGTTGAACAAAATCAACAAACTCAATCCAACGATCAAAGGCGGCAACAAGATCGGGATATCCAATAACGTATCCACAAACGCTCTCCCCCGAAATCGATAACGTGAAAGGAGATATCCCACTGGGACCGAGACCAAAACCGAGAGAATCGCGGTCGCGGTACAAGTCACGAAAGTCAGCTTGATCGAATGCTGGATATTTGGGTCCTTCAGAACCTCTCCCGCCTGACTCCACGAAACCGTCAGGACATTCGCGCCCACCAACAAAAGTAAAAGCCCAAGGTAGGCAGCCACCACAAACACCAGGAATAGAAGAAAAGGCCACTCCGGCCTCACCCTCCATATCTTTGCTTGATCGCCACCTTCCTTAACCATCACCAACTCTAGCGCTCAACCCTCCACTGAAAGCCCAACTTCTCAAATCCCCCTCTGGCTTGCCCGTCGCTCAGAAAATCTCCCAATCGCTTCATCAACTCGGGATAGGGCGTTTCTTTTCCAACCGCAAACGGCTGCTCGGCGAAAGCCAAATCATCATTCAACTCCACAATTTCATGTTCCTCCAGGGTAACCGGGCTTGCCAAAGCGTTGCTTCGGTAAACCAAAGCTGCATCGAGCGACCGGGCCTGCATCGCAGAGACCAGATCATCTCCCTTCGCAACCTTCACCGCTACCCGGGCTTCCACTGCTTCGGTCAAACCGCGCCTCTCGAGCATGATGCGCGTCAACTCACCCAGCGCACTTTTCTCATCATCACAGACCCCAAGTTTCACCCCATCCTTTCCCAAATCAACCAAACCGCGGAGCTCCAACGGATTCCCTTTTCGCACCAAAAGCACGATTTCATTCCCCGTCACAATGCGCCCCTCAAAAAATCGGTCCTGCACCTTGGTGAGAAATTTCGTATCACACGCAAAGTATCCCGATGGCTTTGCCCCCGCATCCATCTGCGCAACCAAAGTTCCGCATCCTTCAAAGACCGTATTCACACGGCAGCCCTCTCGCCCTTCGAAGCCCCTTACCCTATCCTGAATTGCAGGTCTCAGCATCGAACCCGAGAACAAGGTCACTTCCGGCCTATCCGACCATTCGTCACCTTCATCTGGAACGACAAACCTCATCTCACAAAATACTTTCCGTCCCCGATCCCGCGCGGTAACGAATCGGGCAAAGTGAAGAGACCTCGTCGCATCCTTGCACGAAGTCAACACCCCGATCGATGCCCTTTTTGCCCTCCTGGAAAACTCGGGAACAGCAAGCCATTCTACGTCGGCAAAGTTCCCCGCCACCGCATCCCACGCCAACGACACATCGACAGCGCCGGTCGCAACATCCTCGACAATGGCATTCACCGTTGCCTTGGTCACCACCACGTTGGGAGTCACCCGATCCAGCAAACCTTCCTGCTCCAAAACCTTCCAGGTAAACTTGCCCACCGAAGCCGACTTCTCGGCCAATGAAATTTTCAAACCATCCCTTCCCAAATCCGAAAGCTCTTTCAGACCCTTGGGATTCCCCTTCGGAACAACCATTCCAGCCGTCAATCGCGCCACCGGCATCGACTCCTGCATCAATCCCTTCGCCCTCGCAGAGTCAATATAGCTTTGGTCCGCCGGCAGATAAAGATCGCCACCGGCCACCTCAAGTTGGCTTGCCAACGCTCCCGATCCGCCGAATTGCAAATTCACCTTCACTCCAAACTCCTCTTCATATTGGCGGGCAATTTCACTCATTGGTCTTCGTAAACCCGCCGCACAATGAACAAGCAAATCCTGTTTCCCCGGCTCATTTACATCATCGCCCTTCGTTAACAACCAAAGAGCACTCCCAAGGAGAGCCACTAGAATTCCGATAACAAGAGCTGGTCGTTTCATGACTGATTCAGGGAACAGTGATAACAGGCTGCATCCCTGACAAGGCGCACTTTTTTCATCCGCATCCGCTGCGTATCAATATGGATCATTTGATCCAGAGCCGGTTCCGCAAAGCGGGTCAAAAGCTTGATCCCCTCCAAAACTGTAATCTGGGCCACCATCGCCGAGACGGCCCCAATCACCGGAAAGCGCCGCTTCCAGTAGGCCGGCGGCTCCTTGATCAAACATCCAAGGCAGGTTGACTTTCCCGGATCGACCGGCAGCACATGCCCCTCCATCGAACACATCGCACCATCGACAAAATACTTCCCCTGCCTCATCGCCTCCCGGTTCATGAGGAGACGTTCCTCAAAAAGAGGAGCACACGAAAAAACAATGTCCGCCCGCTCCACGAGCCCGGCAGCATTCTCTTCCGAAATATTCTCACCGACCGACTCGATTTCCAGATCCTGATTAAATCGCCTTAGTGTTTCCGCAGCCTGGGCATGACGCTCATCGCCCAAGCCTCCGTGTGTCATCAGGATTTGTCGGTTCAAGTCATCCGGCCTCAGCTCTCCTCCGTGCGCCAAAATAATCCGCCCCACACCAGCAGCTGCCAGCGACTGGGCCAGAGGCCCTCCCAGTCCTCCCACCCGTGAAACCAAAGCAGTGGAATTCTTCAACTTCTCCTGAGACACCTTCCCAAAGCCGGGAACATCCTCCTGCCAAGTATAATATTCCTCGTACTTCACGATAGAATCCTTCCTTTCTCCAAAGTCATCACCCGATCTGATTTCTCAAGAACCCGTGGATCGTGGGTCACCACCAGCACCGAGCCTCCGTCTTCAACAAATTGACGTAAGCCCGCAACAACCGCCTCTGCACTCACATCATCGAGATTCCCCGTCGGTTCATCGGCCAGAATCAACTTCGGACGGTGAACCAGGGCCCGGGCCAAGCCCACCCGTTGTTGCTCTCCCGCGCTCAACTTCCCCGGAACATGACTCGCTCTTCCTTCAAGCCCCAAAGAAGCCATTAATTGATTCGCTCGATCTTCATTCCCACCCGCAGCGAGAATGTTGGCGCGAATATCGAGGTAGGGAATCAACCTGGCATCTTGAAAGACCAACCCGATCACCTCTTTGCGAAAGCGCGTTTTCTCAGATCCGCTCAGCTTCGAGATCTCTTCCCCGGATACCTCAATCGCTCCCTCATCAGGCGTCAACAGACCAGCCACCAGATAAAGAAGAGTCGATTTCCCCGCTCCACTTGGGCCACGCAGAGCGACAAATTCGCCTGCACCAATGGCAAGGGAAACACCATCAAGAGCGACCACCTTTTCATAGGCTTTTGACAAGCCCTGCAAGCGAAGCACCTGGGGAGCCTTCACATTTGGTTGTTTCTCATCACTCACGGCAGACCAAGCTCCTATTTTCTGCAGAGTGACCCAAGAGAAAGATGCAAAAACTTCTCCTAACGCTCCAAACCCGGATCGAGCCAGAGTCCCCAATCGGAGCCGGTTCCATCATTGGTGGGATCAACCACTAGTTCCAGGCTCTTCACGCCGGACACATCAATCGAGTAGTTCGCCAATCCGCCTCCTTTGATCACTTTGGATTTCCAGAGAGTTTTACCATCACCTTTGACCTCAAACCGGACCGATCCACGCTTCCCCGCAGCCATTCCGGCTTTTCCGCGAAACGTCTTCCACTTTCCGCCCAGATCGTAGCGATGATTGGCCGGAGCATGGCCATAGATTCCGGTCATAAAGATCTCTCCTCCTGCTTCCAAAAGAAAAGGAGGCTCCGGCAGAAAATTATAGGCAGGCCGCCCCCACCCCACCTTGGCCGCGAACGCCTTGAATTCAGTTAGAGCCACCGAGGTTTTTTCCTCACCGGCTTCTGCAGGTGATTTTGTCGCTTTTCGCCCGCGCTCCAAAATTTTCCCGGTGAGTTCCTTCATTTTGCCTTCCGGAAATTGACGCGCTTCAGCCACCGCTGCTTCCCGATCTCTCTTGCTAAGCGCATCAATGAACGGAGCCATTGCCAAACGAATCTGGAAGGTCCCGAGATCCGGAGTTCCATCGCGTCCCACCGAGTAGGGATACTTGAACTTGGTCTGCGACATCCACCCACCGGTCGAGCCATTCACATGCAGCGGGATTAAGCGCAACTCACCTGACTTCCCCGGAGGGAGCGCATCACAGGAAAGACTAAAATCACCCTCACTATCAGGAATCGCCGAAGTCGTGGTCGCGTTGTAGTCCCCCCCGCCATCAGGATCAAAATATGCCACAACCGCATATGCCGGTGGGTTCGCAATGAGCTTGCCGGATACATGAATGGCCTTTCCCTTTGAGGTAATCTTCAACTCCTCAATTTTCGAATCCACCGGTAGATTCATTCCTTTTACCGATCCCGAAAATTGGGGGTGCGATGCCAACCTCAAGGCATGAGCCAGAGTCAAAAATGACCCCTTTCCCTCTCCTCTTAATTCATCGCCATAGCTTCGGTTTCCCGACCCCATCAGGGCCGTCCCCCGCGCAGCTTCATCAGGCCTTTCCTTGCAATGAGGAAGACCAAGGGCATGACCGAGTTCATGGGCGATGCCTCCAATGAAAATCGAGTTGTGCTTCCCCAACGAAATTCGGCCGTATTGGCCATCCTTCATCATCGGTTTTTTCTTATCCAGGTTCAAGGTATCCAATTCGGGAGAATCCAATTGCCAGGCCGTGCCGCCCTGGAATGTCCCCCCGGCATAATAGGGCGACTTGTGGGTGAAAATCAGATTGTCACCATCCCAATTCGCCAGATTGCAAAAGATCACGAGGGTCTCCTTGCCGCCATCGATCCCTTTCTTCTTCAAAACCGGCAGGCACTCACTCTTGATCTCGTTTCCCGAGGACATTCCATAGTCAGCCTCTGGCTTAAGGCCCTCGATGAGGTGGATCTTGAGCTTCTTCCCGTCCATCGGGAGATTGATCGACCTCGGCCCGAATCCCAGTCGCGACATTTCCTTCGCATAAAAGCCCTGAATATGCGTCATGATCCGGGTCAGTCTCTCCTCATACTTGGCCGGAGCCGGACGACCTTTGGGCGTCCAAAGAACAAAGTGCAGCGTCCTCTCCTCTTTCCGGGCATTCTTCTCATGCCAACCATCAAGAATTTTAAGCGCCGCTTCCGCCTTCTCAGGTTCACCAGGCACCTGACCGTAGGCCAAGGTCATCGAAAAAGTTAAAAACGCTACAAATCGCATCATAGCGTCTCATACGCGTCTCCCCCTGAAAGCTTTCCTCTGCGCTTTGCTTTTCAACACAATCTCGCAAACTTTCCGCCGAATGCCCCAATCGAATCTTTTCACACCCTCCGAAATGCAGCGTCGGATTTCCCGTATCCGCGAAAAAATGCGGGCCCTCGAAATCGAGGCCGTCCTTGCCAGCGAGGCCTCCAACGTCCGTTACGCCACCGGCTTTAAAGGCGAACCACGAACCCTCCTCATCCTCCCCGACCACCTCGTCCTTTACACCTCCTTTCGCACCATCTCTTGGGCTCGGGAACAGACCCGTCTTCTCAATGATTCACTAGAGCTTTCCACCGCTCCATCGCCAGCCGACGACATCTTAAAAAGACTCCCGGAGGCCCACCTCAAGATCGCCATCGACCAAAGCATCTCTGCTGCTGCCCTCGCAAACTGGAAAAGACAACTCGCTCCTCACCAGATCGAACCACACCCCGTCATCGAGACCATTCGCCAG
>JBDNAG010000106.1:0-3197 GCA_039768565.1 Akkermansiaceae bacterium
AATCAAAATGCAACCGAGGCGAATAACGGAAGCTCGCAGGGAAATGCTCATACGAGTCTGAACACGGCGATCGATATGACAGTTAGTGGTGATTAGGTATGGGTGGTCTGCCGGATGTATTTGCCGACGATTACGGCGAATGGCGTAAATATGGAGCTTGGCCTTTGTTCAGCGTTCTTAGATGTGATTGCGAAGTTGCTCAATCGATGGTGATCACCTTTTTCGGCCTGTGAAAAACCAGCGGTCTGTATTGAGTGCCATGGCTGAGCCGTTGTTTGCTTTTCCGTTGCTCGGGTTTCGGGTCGCGTTGGCTCCCGTGAATTTAGAGTGATCACCTTCTTTGTTGCTGGCTGTGTTTATACCTTTGTTGGAGATCGCGTGATATTCGGCTTTAGACTTGGCTTGGTCAACCTAGGGTTGGGAATCGGACATGAAAATGTTGCGACCAAATCAGAATGGCTAATTCATCATTTCAAAAATATACGGTGGCGCTTGCTGAAAGCATGCGAGCCAGATGTCGGTCTCTGGGGAAGTGGCTGCGTAGTTCGCCCGAGCTTAAAAAATGGTTTTATCCGCCGGAGAACGTGGTGACTCCAGCGGAGAAATACCAAGAAGTGAACCTGAATTATTTCGCCGATTTGCACACGCAGGAGCGGATGCTGGCGGATAAGCAGCGAATGGCATTTTACCATGAGGCAATCAGCCGGAAGATTGAACCGGGTGACCGGGTGATAGATTTGGGGACGGGAACAGGGATTCTGGCGGCCTTTGCTTCAAGGCAGGGGGCTGGGCAGGTTTATGCGGTCGATCATTCCTCGATCATCGAGCATGCCAAAATGCTGGCAGCAGAGAATGGCATCGAGAATGTGGATTTCGAGGATGTCCACAGCTCAAAATTATACCTTGAAGAAAAAGTGGATGTCATTCTTCACGAGCAGATTGGAGACTTTCTTTTCGACGAAGCGATGGTGCCAAATGTTTGTGATTTGCGTGACCGACTACTGAAGCCGGGCGGGTTGATCTTACCCAGCCAGTTCGAGTTCTACTGCGAGCCAATGACGATGCATGATGACCGTCGCGAACCCTACATTTGGGAACTGGATGATGTTTACGGTTTTGACTTTTCCAGCATGGAAGCCAGTCGCCCTTATGATGCGGAATACAATGGATTAGTAAGTTGCGACCTAGGAGTGGTGAAACAATTTTTAGGACAGGAAAAACCAGTGGTGGAGGTTGACTTAAACACGATTTCCGAATCAAGCCTGCCCTTGGAGGTGAGCTTCACTAGGAAGGTTGTTAATCCGGGGATTCTTGATGGCTTGGTCGTCTTCATGAAGGCCAAGGTTGATGCCGATCTGGAATTAAGTTCCAGTCCGCTGGATCCAAAACGGGCTCCGCATTGGGGGTTTCGGATCCTGCGGCTGGATCAAGTCCACACCAAAATAGGAGACGAACTTGAAGTCACCTTGAGGGTGAAAGATTGGGCCGATCCCGAATCGTGGCGGTGGACTTGCGGGGTCTGGGAAGGTGGGAAGTCTGGCGGGTAGAGGCCGTCTTTGAATCCTCTTGATTCTTCCGGATTTTTTCGAGCACTGAGAACCGTTTTTCGATTTGGGCCGTGATCAAGGTCTTGCTGCGCGCCATTCCTCCGGCGGAGTAGCGGCCAAGATTCAGGGCGGCTAGCTTTTCACTGGCGATTTTGTCATCCATGCCGCTGGTGGGATCAGATATCCTGGTGAGCATTTGTCCCTGCGCTTTGTTGATCAACTCGAGTCGTGCTACGAAAACCCGTTCGATTTCAGTAGGCTTCGGCTAGCTTTTCAGAGATTCCATTTCATCCGCATAGCTTTGTGGAAGAATGACGAGGACGGGGGTGCCGGTGTCTGTGAACCAGAGGTTGTCCCAGATCGCGACCATGGCTTTGGCTTCGTCCATAGTGAGGCCTTCGGCATGAAGTGCCGCGACCATGGCGTCTCTAAGTTCTGTGGCAACTTCCGTGCTTAATTTAGTGGGCTCGGGGAAAATGAGGTCCTTTCGGTCGATGTTTTTTTTCTTTTTTGTCGTATTCGATTCGTGCGAGTTGATCGATGACTGCCCAACTGCTTTTATCGTCGACCACGCGAAGAGCCTAATCATAAAAGGAATCTACCTGATCGATTCAGATGATTGAGGCTGGTGTCCCATTTGGGCGCGGGTGATGATTGTTGAGCAATGACCACAGTCGAGATTCAGGATTACATTAGTTCCACCATTAATATGGAGTTTCAAGGCGTCACATCGGAATCAGGAGAAATGATGACGAGTGAGGGGGGGGATGGTCGCTTTATGGGGAAAGTGATCGCAACCCGGTATGGAGGATTACCAGATGCGAGAGACCTTTTCCTCGCGGTTGGTGAAACCGATAAAAAAGTTCAGATCGTAAAGCTTGGAAAATCAGAATGTCTCTCTCCAGCAAAGTCGGATCTCGATCTGTTGCTGCGGAAAGAACTCGGCATCGAATCCGGAGATTAGGCTGGGGGAGCTTTGGGCTTCCAATACTGTGGAAGAGTCTCAGTTGCGGGATATTTTTTCCGCCAAAGTTGGGTCGCGGGGAGGATTTGTTCGGTTTTACGCGTGGGTGAAAGCTCCCAGGTGAAGGGCATTTCGGGTTTGAAATGCTTGAGGAGGTCGTCGTAGGGAAGCTCGCCGGTGAATGGAACGCGGTGATCCCGTTTTGGCCATTGGACGTCGTGGAGATGAGCCCCGATGAGATAGGGGGCCATCTTGCTAAGCCACTGGTCGTGATCGAGTAGGCCGAGGTTGTGCTTGAGTCCAACGTGACCAAAGTCGTGCCAGTAGCCGATTTGCGGGCATTCCTTGAAGTGCTCTTGAAGGCGAATCATTTCACGCTCGTCGGGCACGTCCTCGTATTTGGAACGTGATTCTATCGCGAGTTTGACCCCGGCTTGCTTGGCGGGTTCGATAAGGCGCTCGAGGGTGTCGATGGCCCTGTCAAAATACTTTGGCCCTTGCTTTTCACGTCGCTTGACGCACTCGAGCTTATCATCGGCGTATTCGTCGGTGAGTTGTTCGCCGGCGGCGAGTTTTTTTGTCAGTGCGCCGGTCCACTTTTTGTGAGGCATGGTGGCGACCGATCCCATATGCAGAACAACGTAGTAGGCTCCAAAGTCATGTGCGATGTCTAGGGTCTTCAAGGT
>JBDNAG010000107.1:0-4041 GCA_039768565.1 Akkermansiaceae bacterium
AACTCATGAGAAATAAAAAACCCGATGCCGGAGCATCGGGCCTGAAAAGTCGAGTGAATCTGTTTTTTATGCTCTTTTGACGTCGACCCACTGCCCGGTTTTGGCGGACTCGAGAACGGCGTCACAAACATATTGCGTGCCGAGAGCGTTCCGAAAATCGGGGAAGGCCTTGGTGGCACTTGGGTCGTCGAGGTGTTTCATAAACTCGACGGCTCCGTGAACAAATGAGTGTTCGTAGCCGAGGCAAAGACCGGGAACCCACCAGTTGCCGGTGTAAGGATGGTCGCCATCAGAGACGTGAACGCTTGACCAGCCACGGGTTTCGCCAGGGACATCGTGGTCGAAGTATGAGAGACGGTTGAGGTCGTGAAGGTCCCAAGAGAGGGATTTGTCGTGACCGTTAATCTCGAAAGTTTTGAGCGACTTGTGACCCCGGGCATAGCGGGTGGATTCGAAGATGGCGGTGGAACCGTTTTCGAAGCGAGCGAGGAAAGCGCAGGCGTCATCGATGGTGACGGGGTGTTTTTCGCCCGTCTCCTGATGGACGCGTTCCTTGATGAAGGTTTCGGTCATGGCGGAGACACTGACAATATCGCCATTGATCCACCGGGCGCAGTCGATATTATGCGCGAGAAGGTCCCCGGTGACACCTGAGCCAGCGGCAGCGGCATCGAGCCGCCAGAGGGCTTCGCCGCCTTGGGGTAATTCCTCGGACATGGTCCAGTCCTGGAGAAAGTTTGCGCGGTAGTGATAGATTCGACCAAGGTCGCCCCGATCCACGATTTGCTTGGCGAGGGTAACGGCGGGGAGGAAGCGGTAGTTATACCAAACGAGATTGGGGAGTCCGGCGGCCTCGATGGCTTCGACCATCTTGAGACCTTGTTCGCCGTTGAGGGCGAGGGGCTTTTCGCAAAGGATCATTTTGCCATTCTCGATGGCGGCCATCGCGATGTCATAGTGGGAGTTGTTGGGCGTGCAGATGTCGATGGCATCGACGTCGTTGCGTTTGACCAATTCCCGCCAATCGGTTTCGGTGTCGGCATAGCCCCACTTTTCGGCGAAGACTTTGACCTTGTCCTCTGAGCGGCCGCAGATGACCTGCTTAACGGGGACATGTTCGGTGTCAAAAAAGTGCTCAAGTTGGGAGTAGGCATTCGAATGGGTTCGGCCCATAAAGCCATAACCAACAACTCCGATGCGGACTGTTTTTTTGCTCATATCTGTGTGACAGGTTAAAAAAAGAGATCAGGAGAGCAAGGACGAACCAAGCTATTCTGCGTTTGATTCGGGGGCGGGAATGATTTGGCCTGTGGTATCGAGTCGACTGGATGTGAAGGGGAGTTCATGCAAGGTTCCGTGTACACTTTTGAATGAAAATACTGCGCGCTTTTCGCTAAATCTGATGCGTGGAGTAGGTCCGGTTTTCGCTGCCCCCCGGGTCTAAGATATCTCTGGTCGTCAGGTAGAGTTCTCTGGCCTCGTTGGGTGGAATATCTCCGGTAAACGAAATGGCCTTAATTTCTCGCCTAAAACTTTTCTCTTCCACCTAAATCAAAAAACGGGCTTTGGGTCTCCCTGTTTATTGGTTCCCAAAGGTTGTGATGAAGGCAGGAGATGCGACATGTTGGATCGCGATGAGTAGAATCGAAGCGACGATCACAACCAAAACCGATTGGCGACTGGAGTTGGATTGAGATATAAATGGAATGAATTTGAGCCTACTCCTGTTAATCCTCCATGATGATAAAAGGGTTCAAATCAGAGAGGCGTCTTGGGCGTCGCGGACCTTGAGCATTGTGTCGAGGATGGTGTTCCAGGTCCCTTGCACTTCGAGGAGTTCGTTGGAGAACATGCAGCCGTCCCAGCAGATGTGTTCGATTTTGCGGTCGGCGTGATCTTTGAGCCACTCGGAGGAGCAAGCGACGATGTCGAGTTTACCCTTCGGGTCATCAGCGGGGCAGTGGCGGCCGGTTTTGTCATGGGCGCCGGTGCCGTGGACGGTGCCATCGTTTTGGGCGACGTGGAAGTCAATGGTCCAGGGGCGAAGCTTGTCTACCATGGGGCGGTAGGCGGCCCAGAATTCTTCGTCGGTGTGGTCGGGTTTGACGAGGGCGTGCTCGGGCGCGTTGTAGCCGAGTAGGTAAAGGTAGGTGTGAGCGAGGTCGGACTGGAAGCCGACGGTCTCTGGCATGCCGATGGCTTCGAGGAGGTCGAGGGTGTCCTTCCACGAGTGGATGCCTCCCCAGCAAATTTCACCTTCCATGGCGAGGCGCTCGCCGTTGTCGGCAGCGACTTTTGCGGCGCGTTGAATGGTGTCGGCGGCGAGGGCGGTGTTGGCGGCGGGGTCCTTGGCCCAGTCCTCAACTCCGCCTGCGGTGTCGATGCGGATGGCTCCGTATTCACGGACGCCGTGCGCTTTGAAAATGTTGGCGACGCGGCAGGCTTTTTCGACGGCGAGGACGAAGTTACTTCGATCATCTTGGGAGCCAAAGGCGGGGCCGCCAACGGTGCCTTCCCAGACAGGGGCGACGAGGGTGCCGACCTTGAGATTCTTGGAGGCGATGAGGTCGGCGATGTTTTTCAAGTCGTCCTCAGAGGCATCGGGGTCGGTGTGGGGGTGGAAGAGGAAGTAGTCGATGCCGTCGTAATTCTGGCCGTTGACTTCGGCATTGGTGGTGAGTTCGAGCATGCGCTCGAGCGAGATGGGCGGGTGGTCGGTGCCTTCTTCTTTTCCGACAAGACCGGGCCACATGGCGTTGTGAACTTTGAGTGAACTCATGGAGAGAAGAATGAGGGATGAAGTGGGAGGGATGAAGGATGAATTTCAGGGAATATTTCGGGAGATTCACCCAAGGAGGCGAAGCCTTTTACTCGGTTGGTAGATCAGGAGGAATTATGGAGTCTTGTTTCTGGCGGAGGATTTCAAATTTGAGTTTTGAGAGGTGCCAATTGGAAAAAAGCCAGAAGCCGAGAATGAGGAGAGTCGCGATAGTGATAAGCGAAAGTGGCGGGTGATCCGTCAAGAAATAGTAAATGAGAACAATGGGAGCAATGATAGGGCTGAGGTGAACCGGTATTTCTGAGATCAGGTTGATCCTTCGCCAGCGGAGGTATTCTCTTTCGAGATCCGACAAGGGAACTTCAACTTTTTCGGAAGGTGGGGCGTAGCGGGGATCACTCATCGGCTACTTGTTTCGGAACGCACATGTGATGGTGGTGAAAAGAGCCATAACTTCGCTGATTGTGCCGAGAAGAATGAATCCTCCGAAGACGATGAGAACGAATTTCATTTTTCGAATTTCTTCAGGCGACGGATTTTCGTGTAAGATAGGCAGGGAGAATTTTCCCCAGAGAAATGTTCCTCCGATCGATCCGAGAAAGACCAAACCAGAAATGTTCCGGGTTTTCAGCAGGGCCTGCAGACGGATTTATTCTCTGCTTGTTGATGGTTGTGCCTGGTGCCTGATAAGGATTCGCGCTCATCGCAGGCGGAATGGCACCGGAAGAGTGTAGCTGTAGCTGACGGCTTCGCCGAGGGCGTTGCGGGCGGGTTTGAAGCGCCAGCGCCTAATGGCGGCGAGAGCGGCGTTGTCGAGGAGGGCATGGCCGCTGGATTTGGTAATGCGGATGGAGGTGACTTTGCCGGAACTGCCGACGGTGAAGGAAAGAGTGACGGTGCCTTGCTGACCGGCGCGGCGGGCCGCAGAGGGATATTTGGGCTTGGGCTGGCTGATGCCGGAGGGCTTACTTACGGTTTGTTTTTTTGCAGCGGCGCGGTCGGCGGCGGCCTTGCGGCGGGCGGACTCGACTTTTTTTGCAGCGAGCTTTTGGCGTCGTTTTTCTTCGATACGTTTGCGGGCAATCTCGCGTTGTCTTGTCTGTTCCCGTTCGTGGGCTTCTTTGGCCTCACGTTCTTTTTTCACAATGGTTGGGTCGACCTTTGGTTGGTGAGGCGGGCTGGGTTCGGCCTTGGGCGGAGGGGTTGCCTCAGGTTCCGGTTGGATAACGGGCTCAGGGGCCAGTTGAGGCTCGGTAGCGGGT
>JBDNAG010000108.1:0-3308 GCA_039768565.1 Akkermansiaceae bacterium
GAACGATGTAAGGGGGGCGGCGGAATGGGAAGGATTTTGTGGAGAGAAGATATTTTTTGAACGCTTTCAATTAACCTTAATCTACCATGGTTTTGCTGTGGGGTATTTTTTGGCGTTACTAGAATGGGTTTATCACGTTCGCCTTGTTCTGAGGAAGCTCATCCCCTTGGGCGCTGCAGCAATCCTGCTAGTTTTACCAGCTTCGGGTGATGTGAAATTCTATAAACGATTGACGGAAATTGCGTTCCACCTTGGTGAAGGTGAGGTTGATGAAGGAGGATCTGGCTACTTGTCGTAGCAAGGGTGCTAGAATTTCGACGACGTGAACTATAGAATGGTAATCTCCGGTCTTTCTAAAAAGACCAGTGGACTAGCTTATGACTCGAAGGACTCTCCGAAAGCGGCGATTGAAATGGCCAAACAGTTTTCGAGTGAGGTGCCTCCTGAGGCCATGGAGGCAGTAGATGAAGTAATGCCATGTTTAAGGAAGCTCGCTGATGGTGGCGGGTATGCCGGAGCGTTTGCTGTTCATGATGGGGCTTGGTGGGGTTGCAACAGTGGCAACTCTCGAGGGAATCGCAACGCCCTGAGTTCTCAAGGCCCAAAAAGCCGGGGATGACACTCAAACACTTTCTAAACTCAAGCCTTATTCAGCTGCCCACCTTAGCTAGCATTCGGAGTTTGGAAAATCCCTCGATGAACTGACGAAAAAAGATCTTCTTGATGAGGAGGTGTTATGGATGATGAGACAGCCTTGCTTTGAGCCATTTTTGGATGCTGATTTTGACCCGAAAGGCAGGGCTATCATGGGCGTGGCAGACTCTCTTCGTGATCCGGACTTTGTATTGGTGGCCTGGAGTGATGGCTCGGCCGAAAGCATCACGCTTGAGGAATTGGACGCTCAACTTAAAAAACAGGGACTGTAAAGATTTACCGGGCCGGCTTTTTTGGGGTGACAAACCCGATTCACTGAGTTTCTCTAATGCCGTGAAGCTCACTTTGGCTCTTCTTCTAGGATTGCGACTCGGACTCTAAATTGAGTCTGAAGTCGCTGTGATTCCTTTGGGCCAACTTCCAGTATCCGTTCACCGGTCGGACTGTTTACCAAGGGCACACAATTTCCTCGTTGTAGAGTTGGTGCGTTTCCTTGTCGATCAAACAACCAGACAATGAAATCCGAATCCATTAACAAATATCGCCCGTTCCCGGCTGTGGCTTTGCCTGACCGGACCTGGCCCGACCGTGTCATTGCCGAAGCCCCGATCTGGTGCTCCGTCGACCTACGCGACGGCAATCAGGCTCTACCCATTCCCATGAGTGTGGAGGAGAAACTTGAGATGTTTGACCTCCTCGTGAAGGTGGGATTCAAGGAAATTGAGATCGGGTTTCCTTCAGCAAGCGATACCGAGTTTGCTTTCATGCGACGCTTGATTGAAGAGGATCGTATTCCCGAGGATGTGACGGTTCAGGTTTTAGTGCAGACGCGTCGTCATCTGATTGAGAGGACCTTTGAGTCCATCAAAGGGGCGCGTCGTGTCGTCGTGCACATTTACAACTCCACGAGTACCCTCCAGCGACGGGTCACCTTTGGTGATGCCTCCCGCGAGGATATCAAGACGATCGCCGTTACCGGAGCAGAAGTCGTTAAGGAACTGGTTCCAACGATTCCCGAGACGGAGATTGTCCTGCAATACTCGCCCGAGAGTTTCTCTGATACCGAGCTCGATTTCGCACTCGAATGCTGCGAAGCCGTGATCGAGGTCTGGGAGCCTACTCCCGAAAAAAAGTTGATCCTGAATCTCCCTGCGACGGTCGAGTGGGCGACTCCCAATGTTCATGCCGACCAGATTGAGTGGATGTGCCGCGAACTTTCAAAACGCGATTCGCTCACAATTTCCCTACACACTCACAACGATCGCGGCACGGGTGTCGCCGCGACCGAACTTGGGTTGATGGCCGGGGCCGATCGGGTGGAAGGGACCTTGTTCGGGAATGGAGAGAGGACCGGCAACCTGGATATCGTGATCGTGGCGTTGAACATGAACAGCCATGGAATCGAGACTGGATTGGATTTTTCGAATCTGTCGAGTCTTCGCGAAGTTTATGAGCGAACTACTCGAATGACGGTTCCTGATCGTCAACCTTATGCCGGGGAATTAGTTTTTACCGCGTTTTCCGGAAGTCACCAGGATGCCATTAAGAAAGGCTTGGACCGCCGGGCGAAGGAGGAGAGTGAAAAGTGGGGTGTTCCTTATTTAACCATCGACCCACATGACATCGGAAGGAGTTACGAAGCGATTGTTAGAATTAATTCCCAGTCCGGCAAAGGTGGCGTGGCTTACATTCTCGATCAGGAGCATGGTTATGATTTACCCAAGACTATGCATCCTCAGGTAGGGAGGCGAATTTACGATCTTGCCGACCAGAGGGGGAAGGAGCTTTCTGCGAAGGAGGTCGGAAACGTCTTTTTTGAGGAGTTTGTGAATGTGAATTCGCATCTCGTTCTGAAGGATTACGAATTGGACCATCGTAGTGCTGGTCGAGGCGAGGTCGCCTGCAAGGCCGTCATAGAAATAGATGGTGACAACAGGACTGTGGAAGGAATTGGAAACGGTCCCATCAATGCTTTCGTGCAAGGTCTCGAAAAGACAGGGCTCAAAGATTTCACGCTAACCGATTACCGCTCTCATGCGGTGCGTGGTGGGTCGAGTTCCGATGCCGCCGCCTATGTGCAACTCCGCAAGGACGATGGTGAGATTCTCTGGGGTGTGGGTTGTGATCCATCCATTGAAATGGCTGGAGTAAAGGCTCTCGTTTGTGCCTGGAATTTGCTCCGGTAGATTTCTGATACCGTAACCCCGGAAACGGGGCGTGTTTTTGAGGTTCCGGAGCAGTTTTGACTTCTATTGGACGGCTTGGACTGAAGTCGCTTCTCTTACCTTTCCGTATATTTTTGGAACGATATTGTGTGGTATAAACACTTGTTGCTACTGGAAGGGGGTATGCAGTTGGGGCCGTGTATTCTAACACCGCCATCTATCAAGCGGGTCTAGTCGGGCCGCGATGAGTTGAGATACTTGTCACGGCGGTCAGGGTGTTCTCGAGGAATGTTACCATGGAGTTGTGGTGATTATTCTGCTTTTTAAAGCTTTAGTAGGAACCACAATCTTTGCCGTTCTCCAACGGACCCGAAGCAGCTCATAAGCTATCTTCGTAAGAGGCAGAACCTATGTAAAAATTGAATGACTTTTGCCGCAAATACTTACTCGGCGACGATGACATGTGTGCCGACAATCGTCTTGGAAAAA
>JBDNAG010000109.1:0-6221 GCA_039768565.1 Akkermansiaceae bacterium
ACCAAATCCAAAAAATGGGAACTCTACGACCTCGCCACCGACCCCGGAGAAACCAAAAACCTCGCCGCCGAAAAAAAAGCACAGCTCAAGAAAATGATCCAAGCCTGGACCACCTGGAAGGCCTCCGTCGACGCCAGTGATAACGGCAAAGACTATTAATAATCTCTTCCTCTATTACATACCATTCGCGGCCCCTTTCAGGCGCCCAAATCACTCGTCGACAAATACGCTGATGAACCTGGCAAGAAACGCCGTATCATCAAAGCAATGCTGGATTCGATGGACCAAAAAATCGGCAGAGTCCTCAGCGCCCTAAAGAAACTCAGGCTCGAAGAAAACACCCTTTTTGTTTTCCTCAGCGATATTGGTGGTCACGAAGCCTAACCTATAACTACCGCCCGCAAAGCGCAGGCGATTTCGGCGGCGTTAAATCTTTCGGTGAACCCTATAAAAACATGATGGTCTTGAAGGCCAGCCTACAACGATTCAACAAAATCCAAACCCTATCTCCTCTCCCGCCAGATTGAAATAACCGACCACTAGGAGTCGCGCTTGAATCTGCCTGTGAATCATTTATTTTAAACCGTCATGAAAGCTCTCATCTCCTTCATTCTTGCAACGATTTTCGTCACATCATCATCCGGTGCCGGAGAGCGGAAGCCCAATGTTCTCCTGCTGTTGTCCGATGATCTGAACTCGGCGCTCAGCGGATTTGGGCATCCACAATGCAAAACACCCCGGCTTGATGAATTGGCCAAGCACGGCGTTCGATTTAAAAACATGCACTGCCAATATCCGGTTTGCGGAGCCTCCCGTGCTTCGTTAATGACAGGACTTTACCCTTACACCAATGGTATGTTGGGCAACACTGGTAACCTGCGCAAGAATCTCCCCGACGTAGTGACGCTCTCGCAGCTCTTCCGGAACAATGGCTACCACGCCGGACGTGTTAGCAAGATTTACCACATGGGTATTCCCTTCGAAATTATTGCCGGAACTGCCGATCATGACGACGCTCCGTCATGGGATGAAACTGTCAACATCAAGGCCCCCGAACAAAACGCTCCCGGCAAGAAAACCGAGTGGTCGCCGATGGATAAAAGCTCCCAGACTTTCACCGGAGTCGAAGCTTCGACCGACGATTTGGCACACGCCGACGGGATGGCCGCAGATGCCGCAATCAATTTTTTGAAACAAAACAAGGATAAGCCATTCTTCCTGGGATGTGGCTTTGTACGACCCCATGTTCCTCTCGTGGCACCCTCTAAATATTTCGATCTTTACGATCGCGATGCCATGGTCGCTCCGAAGGTCCCCGAGGGCGATCTCAACGATGTCCCCAAGATCATTCGCAACTACAAATCCATCGATCGCTACGGAGTCACTCCCGAGCTTCACAAAGGATTACTGGAAGCCTACTATTCCAGTATTTCGTACATGGATGCACAAGTCGGCCGGGTGCTTGACACCCTCGATGAACTTGGATTGCGTGAAAACACCATCGTGATCTTTTCCAGTGACCACGGATATCTTCTGGGGCATCATCACAAATTTCAAAAGCAGCACCTCTTTGAAGAATCGACCCGTGTTCCTTTTATCCTCAGTGTGCCATGGATGTCCGAGTCACATGGGACCGCAAGCGACCACCTCACTGAACTTATCGATCTCTACCCCACTGTTGCCGGACTTGCGGGATTGACTCCCCCTGCCAACCTGCAAGGCCAAAGCCTCCTTCCGCTCCTCAGAGACCCCTCGACAAAGGAATGGACCAAAGACCTCGCTTTCACGATCAGCCGCAGCGGCGGTGAATCCATTCGCACTCCTGATTGGCGCTTCACTCATTGGGGATTTGGCGCAAAAGGCGATGAGCTCTACAATCGGAAAAATGATCCCAGTGAATTCACAAATCTAGCCAATGATCCCAAATATGCCGATCGTTTAAAACAGCTTAAGACTCGCCTTAGGACGAAACGTAGTGAAGCGGGATACGATCCGAAACGATACAAACTAAAATAGTTCCCGAGCCTTGCATCTCCTCTATCCGGCCCTCCCTACCACTGCCGTAAGGTTATCACTGAAAAAAACCTGTGCTCCATCGCTATTAAAAAAGGATGAGAAAATCATCTCAGTTACTATTAATCCAATTCCAGCTGCAACTTCAGACACGTTGCCAAAAACGTATTTATATGATGATTGTGTAGATGCTTGGCAGCAAGACCCGCACTGGATTTAACAAGTAGTGCGAAGGCTCATCTTCGGAACCCGAGGCCAACACATAGTATGCAAACCGTATGCTTCAACTGTCAGGAGAAGCTTTACCAACCCTGCAGTTCTCCAATTCTACCGAGGATACTGATACCGTATTTCCCCATCTGGGCTCCCCCCTTGGCGAGGTGTTCTTTCACCAATGGAAAGGCGGGCTCGCCCATCCAATCCAAGATATTATGAAGCATCATCTCGTTCTTGGTCTCATTAAAAAGAAGGTCTTTCAGACAGACGAGAGCTTCATTGGTATCACCTAATTTAATCAGGGTCCAGGCCGCCATCATCCGGACCTCGTGACAATCGTCCACAAGGGATTTCTTCAAGGTTTCTTTGACTGGAGTCACCTCATTCTCAAGTAAATGAAGCCCCACCATTGCCCACCAACGAACCCCTTCGTCCTGATGGCTCATTGCCCTCACAAACTCTTCAAGATTCTTTGGATCACGAGCCAAAGCCTTGTCCGAGGCATCAAGATAAGTCTCAAGCGGATAGAGCTTCGTGTTACGAACCATCTCGTAGATCGTCACGCCATTCTCTTTGGCACGACGCATCCGCATTCCTTCTGGGAGGAGCCCGGAATCAAATAGCTCAAGCTGTTTCTTGCGCAGTGCTGCTTTCAATTCAGTGATCCTAGTTTGGTGCTTCGGATCGTTGATCAGATTTTTAACATTATCGAAATCATTCCCGTTGTCATAAAATTCCTCGGACACGCGGGGGCGGAAGAAACGCCCAGTCACCTCATTGGTTTTGCCCTCGCGATGATGCTGCTCCCAGGCCGGAGTTGCAGGAGCTTTCCAAAGGTAGGCCAAATGCTGGCCGGCGGGCGCGTAAGGCATGTAGTTCTTGTGATAGGCGAAGCGCTTGTTGCGCATCAAGCGCACGTGATCAAGACGTTCGTCCGCACGCTCACGAAAACCGAGGTGATGCTTCGGCTCGGCCTCTATTCCTTTTCCAAGGAAGACAGCCCCCTGAAAAGTTGCAGGGATTTCCGCGCCGGCGAGACTCAGCCAGGTTTTGGGCATATCAACGAAGCTCACAAGGCGATCCACCGTCGATCCCGGCTTATCGGCGGGATAGAGATACTTGAATTTTTCCGGAATACGAACGATTAGCGGGCAATGCACTCCGCTCGAGTAAAGAAAGCGTTTACTCCGCGCCATGACCCCACCGTGATCTGAATTGTAGATAATAATGGTATCCTCATAGAGGCCGTCCTTCTTTAAAGTCGCGATACACTTGGCAACATCGCCATCCATTCGCTCCACCGCATCGGCATACTTGGCGTAATTCTTGCGAATGATCGGGAGGTCAGGATGATACGAAAAGAGAGTCATCTTCTCAGGATCATTTTGCAATTGGTTGATCCCACCATGTGCCTTGCTCTCGTGGCTGGTGGTCGTGTTATAAACACAAAAGAAGGGCTGTCCTTCCTCGCGAGCCTGCCAACCGTAAGCGACTTTCTTTCCCTTGCCCCGCTGTTTCCCCAAATCCCACGCGGCATAGTCATCGCGCCCTCCAATGTTGTAGTCGGTCTTTCCTGGATTCGAGGTGTGGTATCCCGCCTTTTTCAAAAGATCCGGATAATAAGAGATTTTACCATGCGGGATCTCATTTCGGCTTCGCATTGGCTGGGTGCCATTGGAAATTCCATACATTCCTGTGATCCAAATAGAGCGCGTGGGGGCACATACGGCAGCGTTATCAAAACAATGTAGGTAGCGAAATCCTTCCTTCGCCAATTGGTCAATGGCAGGAGTCTCGGTATTCTTTCCTCCATAACAACTGATCCAGGATACTCCGTTATCCTCGCTAGTAATCCAGAGGATGTTGGGCTTATCCGCTGCGTGGACTGCTCCCAACGTTGAGCCAAGAAAAAAGAGGCCGGTAATTACTTTGTCTCGGATGTTCATCATGCCTTCATACGAACGCCCATTCCCAAATCAATCAAGTCGATTGATCACTTCTTCAAATCAAAATTCACCCGACTTCCCACGCAGATCGAACGAGGGAAACTTCCCTTTAGATAGATCTCTCATACTACCTACCGTAGTGTTCTTAGAAATGCCCAGATCTTTCTTCCTGCTTCTTCTCGCGATCATCTCCGTAAATTCGATCCCCGCGGCCGGTCGCGAACGCATCCTCTCATACAATGTCTGGTATGGCTTCACCAAGGCTCCGGAGCGCAAAGCGAATTTCCTCAAGTGGGTGAAAGCGCAAAAACCAGATGTCGTCTCGTTGCAGGAGCTGAATGGATACACTGCCAAAAAATTGAAGACCGATGCGGCAGTCTGGGGACACCCTTATTCAGCGATCCTCAAGGAGGAAGGATTTCCCACCGGAATCACATCGCGTCATCCCATCGAGCAAGTTGCTCGGTTCCTCGATGGCTTTCATCACGGACTCTTACGTGCCCGGATTGAAGGAATCTACTACTACGTGATCCACCTGCACCCGAGCAATTGGGAGAAGCGTAAAAGCGAAGCGGACCTCATTCTGGCCGATATCGCGAAGCTTCCAAAAGCCGCACAGGTTGCCCTGGTAGGTGATTTCAACACTTTCTCGGCCGAAGATAAAAAATACTATACAAGTAGCCAGCTCGAACCTTTCTTCGCCGCCCGTGATACCAAATACCAAGAAATGAATCTACGGAATGGTAAGTTGGATTACTCCGCGATCGAAAAATTCACTTCCTCCGGATTGATTGATCTCGAACACGCAAAACGAGGTGCGAAATATCGTTTCACCGGAACCTTTCCGACAAAGATCGATAAACCGGGCAACCACGGAGAAGCACGACGTCTCGACTATGTCTTTGCCAGTCCATCTCTCGCAAAAAGGGTCACGCGCGCGAAAATCATCGCCAACGACACGACCTGGATCTTGTCAGATCATCTCCCGGTGATCATCGACCTAGCGCCTTAGGAAAAGCTCAACCCATTTCCCCCCAGCCTCAAAAATCGTAAGTCCACACTTGGAGCCGAAGCTCCCGAGCTTAGAATGCCCGGACTCCAACTTTCAGCTATGAAACGACGCCACTTTCTTAAAACCACTTCCGCCACTCTCGCTCTCGGTTCCGCCATCAGTGGCAAGGCTGCCCGAACTCTTCTCGACAGCTTCTCTCGTCCCGATTCCCTCGTTCACGGCTCCGAGTGGGAATCACTCAACCCCGGATATTGGCAAATCAAAGACGGAGCTCTTCGCCGTCGACTCAAAAACATCGGCGACAGGGCTCGCCGCACCGGCTTCCCCTACCACTCCGAAACCCACGGAGGGAAAAAGATGGAGACCGACTACGATCCCTCTCTCCCCCACGGCATCCTTTGGCGACGTGATTGGAAACTCAGCGGCAACTACACCATCACGATCAAAGGAATCTACCACGCCGACACTCCCGCTCTTCCCAAAGGCGACAATACCGATTGGAAAATGTATCAATCCGGCTACGGCCAAATCGGGATCGCTATCGGGGGCCGCAGCCTTTTCGAAGGATTCAACAAAACCCGAAAAGCCACTCTCATAGGTTATCAGGACGACGGTCACCTTGCCGTCTTGAAAGCCCCCACCAACAAAAAGAAAAAAGGCCCAGCTCCTAAAAAAACGAAAGCCCCCGCTCTCAAGCCAGGTGACACCTTTACCCTCACTCTCCAGGTCAAAGGAACCCAACTCACGACTACCCTCACCTCGGGGAAGAACACCAGCACTCTCACACTCGAAAAAATCCCTAGCACCCAGACTTCCGGATACTTTGGCGTCGCCACGCGCGGCCTCATCGATTTCGAAATCTCCGACTTCTCAATCGACCCCGGAGAAAACAAAGAGCTCACCGTCGGCCACGCGGAATGCTCCGCCTGCTACCCTCTCGGCGACACCCTAAAAAAAGTCGGCGGCAAGTGGCAGGTCAAATTCGTCGGCGTCTTCGCATCTGATGGCAAGAAAGCCGAAATCCGAGTCTCCGA
>JBDNAG010000110.1:0-16178 GCA_039768565.1 Akkermansiaceae bacterium
AAGCTGCGGGAGAGGTGACACTCTTAGGCGACGGGCGAGCGAATACTATGCTACTCGTCGGTGACGGCTTGTTGTTGGTGCGTGCGCGGTGTCAGTTACGCTAGCGTGAGCGACTGCTGCGAAATATCTCCATCATCCTGCAATAGCATCTCGCCCGCACTTTCCGTCTTGCGACAAGCGGGTCTCTCACCTCGGGGGTTCAGTCAGCGGTTCCTACCACCAACCCTGGTATGGACTTCAACCACTTTGGCAGAGTCGTCGCACTCATGGATAATGCTTGGATTGATGTTTTCTGGATTGAGGCCGATGGCCTTGCGACTCCGATCACCCGGATCGACGCCGATACCTAGTTCCTCCCTCCCCTTTCTCCCCCATGTATTCCGCCAAACCCGGGTTTCCGCGACCTTTCCTCCAAAAGCAAATTCCTAGCAATTTTGGTAAGGGCCAATGTGATTGAGCCAAACACACCCTTAGCGCTGATTTTAGCTTCTAAATTTTTCTGAATTCTTAACGAATTCTTGAAAGGCTGAAATCGATTGGACAACACCAAACAGAATTAAACCGTGGTGTGATTTTATCATAATTTCAACGACACCCAATTCATCAAGTGCCTCGCAGAGTGATGATAAGGTTAAAATGACAAGGGCGATAAGTCTTAGTAGTTTCATGGTGGGATTAAAGCTTTTGAAGGTTGAATGCTTTTGTCATTTGGATGAAAGGGCCTCGATTAACGATTAGATCTTTCGCTTTTCTTTACTGACAACGATAAACTTTGGAAAGGATGGATTTGATCTGACCTCCACAAACTGGACCATTTGAAATGTTAGGTTTGGGTTCGTAGAACCTGAACTAAGACATGAAAAAGAAGAGACATAAGACAGAGGAGATCATTCGTATTATTCGCAAAGCTAACTCGGGCCACCCCCCTTTCTCCCCCATGTATTCCACCAAATCCGGGTTTCCGCGACCTTTCCTGCAAAAGCAAATTCCTAGCACTCACAGAAGGATCCCACTCACACCTCAAATTTCGGCGTGAAACTTTAGGAACATTGCCAGGCCACCGGAATCGACTGCGATCTCGTCTATCCCAAGGCCAAGGGAATTGTGCATGCGAGCCCTACCGACTACCTGATCGCCAAGCTCAAGGAAGAGTAAGTCGCCTCACCGATAGAGCCGAGCCCCCGCTCTTCTGCGCGCAAACTTCTCAAGCCCAGCCTCCCAGGATTCCACAATCTCTTTTCTGGGCTTTAAGCTCTTGATCGCGGACTCCGTTTTGGGATGTCGTAAAAGAGTGTTCAACTTTTCGGTTTTCCACTCTCGTGGGTAAAGCTCCCGTAACGTTTGCGCCAATAATATGCCCAACTCCACCGAAGGGCATTCCGCTGGATCTTTTAAAATGATGCGCACGCCACCGCATTCCTCATTGGCGAACTTACTCGCAGTTGGAGTGAAACGAATGGGAACGAAGGCCAATCCCGGAAGTTTGGCTTCAGTGAGTTTTCGAGCGAATTCCTTCTCATCAATATAGCTCGCACCAAAAACTTCGAAAGGAAACCTCGTCCCCCGCCCAACCGAAACGTTGGTAAACTCAAGCAAACCAAGTCCGGGATAAAGAGTGGCCGCTGTCAGGTTAGGCATGTTCGGCGAGGGCTTAATCCACGGCAAACCGGTTTCGTCAAAGCGCATTCCCCGGGTCCAGTTTTCAATCGGGATTACGGTGAGCTTAAGTTTTGGGCAATGTTCTTTTTGGTAGAGTCGGGCTATCTCTCCGGTTGTCATCCCATGTCGCAACGGAACCTGATGGAAGGAAGTAAAGGTCGGATCACCATCGCGCATCGGCCCCGCCACCTTGTTGCCCCCGATAGGATTCACTCTATCGAGAACGAAGAATCGCAATCCTGCTTCCTCCGCTGCTTCCATTGCCAGACCCATCGTCGATATGAAGGTGTAAAATCTCGTTCCTATATCCTGCATGTCGAAAACAAGGGCATCGACCTTCGCGAGGTGTTCGGCCTTCGGTTTGCGCCGATCTTCTCCGGCATAGAGACTCACGACTGGAAGCTTCGTTTGATCATCCATGCCATCCTCAATCTTATCATCAAGAGCTCCCCGGATCCCGTGTTCGGGTCCGAAAAGCAATTTAAGATCCACCTTGTCTGAACGATGCAAGAGATCAATCGTGCTCACACCGCGACGGTTGATTCCGGTCTGGTTCGTGATCAGGCCCACTCGCATTCCCTTGAGCGCTGCGAAGTGATCACGCTCCAGGACATCGATTCCATTTAACACATTAGGAGTATTGTTCGATCTCGGCACCACTTCCGGAGGGGTATTTTTCACAGTCGAAAAATCAAAACCCGTGGCCTTTGCCGCAAGCGTTCCAAGATTTTTTCGGAGAGCGATCACATTGCCTCCGGATCGATGATTTCGATTACTTAGAAAAATGACAAAGCTCCCGCTCGTTGGATCGACCCACAACGAGGTCCCCGTCCATCCGGTGTGGCCAAACGATCCTACTGGAAACAACTCACCTCGAAGCCAGGAATAAGGAGAATTGATATCAAACCCCAAACCTCGCTTGAACTTGATATTCGCGGGTGATTGCACCGAGGTCATGAGGGAAATGGTCTCAGGTTTTAAAACACCACCTCCGCCATCTAGCAGCATCCGGGCAAACCGGGCCAAATCATCAGCTGTACTGAACAGCCCCGCATGCCCTGCGACGCCACCCATCAAGCGTGCCGTCGGGTCGTGTACGATTCCTCTCAAGAGCCTCCCGGCCACAAGCAGACTGGTGGGAGCAATCCTGTCCTTCAGCTTGGGGTCAGGCAGGAAAAAGGTCTCCTTCATTTCCAAAGGAAGAAAAATCTCTTTTCGGCAATACTCCTGAAGCGGCATCCCGGAAACTCTTGCCACAATTTCGCCCAGCAGAATGAAATTGAGATCGCTATATTGGTAAGAGAACCCGGCCATTCCACGAGACGGCTCACCTGCAGCCAAGGCAACGCCACTCTTATATCCACTCCATTCATATCCTTGGCGCAATCCCGCCGCCAAGCCAGAGGTGTGGGTCAGGAGGTGTCGAATCGTAATCTTCGACTTATTGGAATCTCCATTCAACTCCGGCAGATATCGCTTTGCAGGGGCATCAAGCCCGATCTTCCCTTGCTCGATTAATTTCATGACGGAGGGAGCCGTAGCCACAACCTTGGTCAGAGAGGCTAACTCATAAATAGTCTCTCTCGTCGTCTTCTCGATCTCGGGAACACGCTGCCGATTACCATAGCTTTTTTGATAAACTGCCTCCCGGTGTTCCAGATGGAGCACCCCTCCCGGCATCCCTTCATCAGAGACACCCTTTTCAATCAGGACATCAATTTGCCTCAATACGCCGGGATCCAGTTCCTGAGAAAAAGCCGCTGAGCAGGTAGCAAGGAAAACAAGAAAGCGAAAGATCACAAGGGCTAGTTTCTAATTGATAAGCTTCGAGCTACTTGGACGGAGCCTTCACTCTAATTTTTAACAACTTCCCACTGAATCTGGACTTGGGAGCTTGTGAGTCGACGGCATGACCGTCATCAAATCCCACACTGAAGTTCTCGGCGGGAACTCTGGTGATCCAATGATTTCCCTTGTCCGACTGAATGGGCTGGCGCTCGCCAACTTTAAGAAAAAGGCGACCGTTGACATCCAGCCCTGCCAAAAACTCCACCTTACCCGGATCAACTGATGCTTGAATCCGCTCAAGATGACCCCTTCCGGTCGAAACCGCAAAGACAAGATTTCCGTCATTGAGATAAAGCCCGTAACCGACCTGTGTTCCACCATGAGCCATGAGCACTTCGCTTACTTTGTCCTTGGTTTCAAATCCTCCTAAAATCGTAAAAGGTTTCTTCACCACATCAGGAACTTGCCCTGAAGAAAAGACCTCACCGGGTTCCACCTTGGACCAAACGACCAGCTTACCCCGGCGAACCGAATTTTTGCGCTTCTGGCTGGAGGGATAAAGCATCACGGGGTTTTCCACTAAACCTACCGGGCGCTTGTTCTTTTCCATATCGAGCTCCATGGCCTTGGCCATTGCCGTCAACCTTGCTACCACCTCGGGGTGTTTCGCTGAAACATCAGTCTTCTCCCCGATCTCATCATCAAGATTGTAGAGACGTCCTTTTCTCCGGAGGTCCTCCGGCTTTTCCTTGAAACCCATACCAATACTTTGGGCGGTCACCGCTAGCTTCCAAGAACCCGATCTCACTGCCTGCAGGGTATTTCCTCCAAAATAATACCATGCCTCTCGCTTCGTCTGTTCCGCTTTTCCGTCGAGCACTTGCGTCAAATCGTAGCCATCAATCTTGATTGAGGCATCAGGCCTTCCACCGGCAAGACTGACAAAAGTTGGCAGTAAGTCAGGAGTCCCCGAGATCGCATCGCTGACTGACCCTGGTTTCACCCTACCCGGCCACCAGGCGATGGTCGGCACTCTTACTCCACCCTCAAGAGTGCAACCTTTGGCACCCCGCAGAGGGCCGGACACTCCACCAGCTTTGCCCTTGGATGCCCAAGGGCCATTGTCCGAAGTGAAAATAACAAGGGTCTCTTCTTCCACGCCCGAGGACCGAAGTGCTTCGAGGATCTTTCCAACACTCCAATCGACTTCCTTGGCCCAGTCTCCATAAATCCCATTGGTCGATGCTCCGACAAATTCCTCATGCGGAAAAAGTGGCACGTGCATCGCGGTGTGAGGCAGGTAGAGGAAAAATGGTTTTTCATTTTCAGACTCCCGCTTGATGAAGGAAATCGCCTCCTCGGTATATTCACGTGTAATCCGCCTTTGTCCTTCGTCTTCCAAAAGCTCGGCTACTTTTTCATCGCGCAACAAAGGGGTCACCCGTTTTCCAGATTCGGACGACGTCCGTTGCATATCGTTGGAATAGGGAATCCCAAAGTAGGAGTCAAAACCCTGCCGGGTGGGGAGAAATTCCACCTGATCACCAATGTGCCACTTACCAACGCAGGCCGTGGCATAGCCCAACTCTTTGAGATAATCTGCAATCGTCTTTTCATCCGGATTCAATCCGCTCTTTCCGGCCGGAAAAAAAACACCCGGCACCGACACCCGGGGAGCATAACACCCCGTCAGCAACTGGGCGCGGGACGCAGAACAAACCGGAGCCGCATAGAAACTCGTGAGCTTCATTCCCTCCTTCGCCATCTGGTTGAGATGGGGTGTTTGATTCACCTTGGAGCCAAAGGGCTCGATGTCCCCGTATCCCATGTCATCGATGAAGATGACAACGAAGTTAGGTTTCGAATTTTTGGCTTGGGCGAATGGTAGCAATCCAAGCAACGCAACGAGCAGGAGATCAATTCGAAATTTCATGATGATTGATAGCGGTATTGCTTACTTCTTCTTTTTCTTTCCGCCCTTATTTTTCTTCTGCCATTGCTCCACGACAGCCTCGCTCAAATCACTTTGATATTGGGCATCGTAGCGCTTCATTACTCCGGACAACTCGGCATAAGCCTTGCGTTCATCTTCACTAAGATCCGCTTGCTTCTTGAGCTTCCTGGCATAGGGAACCGAGCAGTCGAAGAACTGAATTTTCTTATGAGGCCCACCCTTGCGACAGACCAACTGGGTGGCATTCCTCACCACCACCGAGGAAGCGGATTGGGTGGCATCGTTCCGACTATAAAACAGGTAGGACCACGGCTTTTCCCGTGCCCCTTTGCCGGTCAAAGTTGGCATTAAACTCACTCCATCGAGATTCTTGTCTGCTGAAGTCCCAATGTTTGCGAGCTCACAAAAGGTGGGAAGAAGATCAGAGAAATCGACCAATTCATCTGAGACCTTCCCACCCTGCACCGTTCCCGGCATCGTCACAAAAAACGGAGTGCGCACCCCGCTATCGCGATCGGCTTTCCCCTTGCCTCCGGCCACCGGCTTTCCATTCAAGGAAGTCACCACCGGAGAATCGGTTCCATTATCTCCAGTGAAGACAATCAAGGTGTTCTCGCTCAATCCCAACTCATCGACCTTAGAAGCAATTCGCCCCACCAATTGGTCTACATGCTCGACCATGTTCTTAAAATATTTGGCATCGCCTTTGTAGGAAGGGCTGCCGGGAGACTTTGGATCATAATCCGGAGTTCCTGGAGTTGGAACAAAAGGACAGTGGGGCAGAATCATGGGGTAATAGACAAAGAACGCCTCCTCCTTGTTGGTCTCCATAAATTTTTCGATAAAATCAACACAGACATCGGGTCCAAACTCGCCATTGCGAAACTCCTTGGCGACGCCATTGATACTGAGGTCGGGGCTGGTATGACGACTGTCGTAACTCTTTCCATCGATGGTGTGGCTATTTCCTCTCTTGAGCTGCCAGAGACACGATTGGTCAAAACCAAAATGCGAGGGAGCATCAGCTTCCTGACCCAGCTGCCATTTCCCCGAAATACAGGTCTTGTAGCCGGCCTCACGGAAATAGTTCCCGAAGGTCTTCTGACCCCGGTCGAGTTCCCCGAAGAAAGTGTAGTTCCGGACATTGGCCTTTCCCGTCATCAACTTCACCCGCGAAGGCGTACAAATTGGATTCGCAAAGGCGTTGGTAAAACGCATTCCTTTCTCTGCCATCGCATCAATGTTGGGCGTCTTGTAGTCATCACACCCATTGGCTCCAACTGTCTCATAGCCCATGTCATCGGCCATAATCATAATGATATTGGGTTTTGCACCCAGGGCCTGTGATAAGAGCATTAAAGGAAGAAAGTGGAAAAATCGAATGCACCTCATAGTTTGAGGATAATATGAAATGCCGCCCTGACCACAAGATCCATTCAGACAAACCAGAATTACTCCCGCTCAAGCACAAGCCGAACAAAGCATCCAGCATCAGAGTGAGGAAGTTCCACCTCCACTTGATCCAAACCATTCTCGCCAGGTTCCCGACTCAAAACCACCCCGTCATTCGACCAGTTCACCAAATCTAAACTCACCTTAGGGCGAATCACAAAACCGTTCAAATCACTCCGCACCATGTATCGAAAAACCCCTTCATGCGGAGCTGCGAGCCCCCCAAATTCCTGGTCAGATGTTCCCAAGGCCCACTCGAGAATGGCATTAACCCCATCTCCATCCAGGTCCTCACGGCTATCGCCGTTGAAGCCCTGAGCAGCCCCGCTAAAAGTATGACTATCATGTAAAATATCATCCGGATCATAAAGCTCTAGAGTTTCACCCTCAGCCGCCAGGTTCCCGGAATAAGATCCAATCACGAACCGCTGCTCCCCCCCGGTCGGGCTCAAATCCCGGGAACGGAAAGCCACAACATCCGGGCTCAAAAACAAGCTATCGCCCGACGGGATTACAGTCCCGGGGGGCAGAGTCATCTTTACCGCTCCATCCACCCGCCACCCCGAGATATCGACGGCAGTTGGAGACTGGTTAATCAACTCCACATACTCCTGATCCTGAACATCAGAGATTGGATCAAAATCCAGCGATCCAATTTTCACCGCCGGAGACTCCAGAGCTCCGGGAAGATCCGGAGTGTTATTGTAAATTTCAATCCGCCTCATTGGGAGCCACTCCAGATTGATCCGATCGTTGGCTCGCTCGATTGTTTCTGCATCCGGATGCGTCGTGTTCCACTGTTTTGGAACAGGGTCCGCGTCATACCAAGTACCCCAAGCAAAGGAGTCCCGCAAGGCATCACCCGGGAACGCCGATGATGGCGAAAGCCGGTCGAGTTGTATTTGCGTACGATCGGGAATGTAAGACGATGCGATAAATTGGTCGCTTAAGGTACGAAGCCTCCTAAAAAACATCTCTCGTGTTCTTGGATTCCCCCTGAGTAGCGCCTCGACAATTACACTGGTATCTTGAGACTCTCCGAACTCAGTAAACCCCTCGGTGAACATGTTCCGGTCAAAGTATCCCGCACGACCAGTGAAATCACGTCCGAAGGTCAAATCGAGATCCCAGGGCAAAATCGACCATCGCCCGTCGCCTTCTGTGTCGCGATAGAGGTAATAATTTTTAGCACCCATGTCGGTCTGCATGATCACCACAAGCCCGGCGAGGGAATTAATGGTCATCGGCAAATCAACGTGATCAAAAATATAGTTCCACCGATCCGGATCCTTCTGATTGATCCCGAAAATAAGAGCATTGAAATCCTCCAGGCCTTCCTCCTCACGGGTCATCTTCCGGACACTATTGGTGTTCCCAATATCCTCCATTCTCAACGAAGTGTTTACCGCCTTGTAGAGAGCAGCATCCGGGGCCAATCCAGCACGATCGAGATAGGTCTCATCTGCATCCTCCACGAGATCAGCTATACTGTAGAACTGGCCGTTGCGTTGCACAGTCACACTGAAAGCAAAATGAGTCGGCACTCCTGCTTCGCGAAGAATTTCATAAGCCATTTCGTTCCGGACCTTCGCTTTGTCACCCCAGTTGGTCATCAGATTTATATCCCGAACTCTGGGCTCGCTCTCCCTCCATCGGAATCGCTGGGTCTTGTTGAAGTCAATATTGAAACCTTTTTTGTCAAAAAACAGAGTCGACTGACCACGGGGGCCAAATTCCACGTTGTCGTAGTACTCTCCCAAAAAATACAATCCGGCCCGAACTTTTTGAAAGGAAATGAGGCGATTGTAATCATTCTCAGTAATGAACCACTCAAGCACCTCGGCAAGCCCCCCATCATCAGGAGTGGCCACAGGAACCCCGTAGTATTCGTGAGAGTCCAGTGGATTGGCAAACGGTGGCTCCTTCGTGATCCGCCCCTCGAGATCCTGGGCAACGAAGCGCCATCTGATGACATCCCTCACCGCTCCGCCGGGGATGGTCACTACAAAATTCACACCATCATCCGAGTTCATTGCAACCGCCTCCTCGGGACCGAATCCGGCTCGATAGAAAAGCGTGACATTCTCCGCTCCGGAAACCATTGCTGTAATTTCGAGTGCCTCAGCTACCGCCGGTCGATCCCCGCCGGTTCGCAATTCTAAAAACTGTGGCCCGGGCAACCGGCCCGCGCCATTGGCTGATCCCGGTGAAGGCTCATCAAGATAGCCAATGCCAAACTCACCCTCGCCAAAGCTGCCGTCTTCAAATTGAGGTGGATAGCGATCTTTAAAATCATTCGCAATCGTCGAGCCATCCGGCAAAACCAGCGCGAGATATTCTCCTCCTGCGGACAATTTGAAATCCGTGTGCAACTCCCCGACATCCCTATTCTTTCCCGAGGCAAACACCACCAACAACTCACCCGGCGCAAGCATCGTGGCGGGAAAAACCCAACGGTTTAGAACCTGAGAATCATCCGTCAAATAATAGCCCGCCAAATCAACCGCTTCATCATCCGGATTGTAAACCTCAATCCAATCGGGATAGTCACCGTCCTCATCCGCGAGCGTCGTCTCATTTGACGCCATGAACTCCGAGATCACTGGCGCTGCAGCAATTGGGAAGGCCCAAAGCGCAAAAAAACTGACCAGGGTTTTTCTCATTTGTAGTTTAATATAGCCCGTTCTTCCGCCGCGTCGAGTGATGTTGTCATCACCAATTTTCCCGACGTCCCCTATTTGGGAAAGCTTGTCAAATCGCCACGATTGAACTTCCGCAAACCAAAGCTACAGCTCCTTGATTTCGATATTCCGCCAGCTGATCTCCGCCCCGTGGGTCTGCAATTGGATCGGTCCTTTGTCAGGAAGCGGACCACCCTTGTTGAAGTAGTTCTGTAGACGGGCCTCATCCACCACAATCTTATCATTCAAGATCACCGTAACCTCTTTCCCAATCATTCGAACCAGGATCTTGTTCCAGTACCCCGGCGGCTTGTCAGCGACAATCAAAGGATCACGCCCCTTGCTACCCACCCGATTGTTCCAGAGCCCACCCGATCCCTTGTGCGCATCGGCGTGCTTCCGCTTGATATCCCATATCTGCACCTGCGGGATTCCCCGCAGGTAAATTCCGCTATCCGCATTCTCTCCAAGCTTATATTCCAACTTTAATTCGAAGTCCGAATAGTTCCTCTCAGTCGTAAGGTAGAGCCCCTTGCCATCATTCACGATCACCCCATCCTCCACCTGCCAGTGCTTCGCAATATCCTCAAGACTCTTCTTCTTTTTTGCAGCCAGCTCATCTTCAGGCAGAGCCATCCATTTTACAGGATCCTCGGTTCCGCAACCCCACCAACCTGCCAAATCTATTCCATTGAAGAGCGGATAATAATCACCCTTCACCGGCTCCTCTATTACCGGGATAAACTGGACGGCATCAACAACTACATACCCTTCTCCTCCCTCATTCAAAATTTCAACCTCCGCGGCCTTTCCCTTTTTAAGATCAAATTGTCCCAGCAAGAGCCCCTGACCTTCTGAAAACCCAGATTGCGTTTGATCAATTGTTACGACCTCCAAAGTCTCACCATCAAGTTTCACCGTCACCGGCACCTCCTTCGAACGATTGCTGAAGGCTGGATAGATTACACGAATTTCGTATCTTCCATCTTTCGGAAGCTCCGGAACAAAGCGTGCCACTTGTTTCACCTCCTTCTGCTTTCCGTCATGGCGATAACCCACTCCCACGAATGGCCGTGTGCTACCGCTCTGCTTCTCAAAGCCCGAAAATTCGGCATCAAGATCATCGACAACAATGCCCGCCAGCTTATCTGAATCAATCAGCACAATGTTTGGCGTCTTTCTGGGGCCGGTGTATTCGAGAACTTGATTCAGAGCCTCCAGACGAGGCTTCAATTTTTCATAGGGCACATCCTGCACCGCTATCCCGTCGTCGATTGCAATCGACGCCGCAACTGCCCCACTTTGTCCCAGGACCATGAAAACAGGTTCCATCCGAATCGAACCATACGCGATATGAGAGGATGATAGACAAACCGGCACGAGGAGATTCAGGCATTCCCCACGCTTGGGGCAAATCGCACGATATGAGATCTTATAAGGGCCGCCGGGCGAGACCTGAACATCCCCCTCGTTCTTCACCTGTCCCTTTTCATCGACATAGCGTTGCACATGGTGTGAGTCCATATTGTAGGATCCCATTCCGATTGACTCCGGTGTTTCGCGCTTCCGAAAACAATCAAGCTCCGAGTTCACATAGTCGCTCACCATGCGACGAGCCTCGCGAATGTAAAGCTGGTGAGGCCAGTTGCCATTATCGACAAACTCGTCCTTCGACAGACCCCAAGTGCTGATATTTTTTCTTAAATCTTCCGGCACCCTCGGGTCGTTGCAGAGAAACCAAAAAAGCCCCTTTTGATAAACCTCGTGCTCCTTGATAATTTCCTCGCGACGCTCATAGCCTGCTTCGGGATAATCCCAATTCATGCCAATATTATCGGTCGAGAAGCCACCGTGATTGTTGGTGTCTGTCTTGCGGTTTGGCATCGGTTTATGGTTTCCCCACACGGTTCGCCATCCGGCTTCGATGTAGCGCAGGTAGAGCTCGTAACGCATCGGATCATAGCCCTCGGGCTTGGGAAAAGTTACACGATTCTCCGGATCATTAGTGAGACACATCCGAAAGCAATAAGCCTGCACTTTTTGATCACCTTCGCCTTCTTGCCCCGGACCACCCGCCATGATGCCCGGCAGCAGGCCACTCGATGGATCGCCCTTCTTCACGTATCCGTCCACCCCATCCATGAATTGGTGGCTTCGTGCCCGACGCGTCTGCACCCCGTTCAATGTCTCACCGTATTTCGAATTTGGCTCACGGCCGATATGATAGGTTACACCCGCCGTGGCCATGAGATCGCCCTCGTAGGTGGCATCCATAAAAATCTTCGCCTCAAAACTCCGACCCGACTCCATCGTGACCGAAGTGATCTTCCCTCCGATTTTCTTCACTCCGGATTTTCGATTCAACCGCTCGCCATAAACAACCTCAACACCAGCTTCGGCCAGCATCTCTCGAAAAATCATCTCGGCGACCTTTGGTTCGAAGCCCCAAATTGCGTCGGACTGCGCACTATAGCCCGAGTAGTCTTCCTTGTTCTGATTCTTCCATGAGGCATCATTGGAGTAGTGCTTATAAAGTCGCTGATAAAACTCCCGGGACATCCCCCCAATCACTCTCTTATTTCCAGAATCGGTCCGTCCCAACCCACCTGAACTGAGACCTCCCACGTGCTGTGACGGCTCGATCAGCACCGCCGTCTTACCATCCCGCGCCATCTGAACTGCCGCTGTCACTCCGGCAGAAGTCCCACCATAAACAACAAGATCATACTGCGCAAAAAGGTTGGAAATTAGGCAAAAAAACGTAACGACCAAAGGCGACTTCATACCTCCACCATCAACACCCGGCCAGACCAGGTCAACCATGGAACTCCCGCGTTGAACACGATCAAAATCATAACCGCTTGGCTCAATCTTCAATGACCACCCGGAGGCGCAGATATTTAAGGGCAAGGTTGCCAGACAACCTCGCGGAGACCGTTTCAACACCCCAGTCATCTGCGTCTTCAATATTCACAATTTCAAAATCATCGGGCTCTTCGGGCTCCCATACTCTGAGATCCGCCGATTTTTCAACCGTCACACTTAGCCCTCGAGGCAAGGACCTGCGACGATACCTCACGATTTCCTTATCCGCAGCAGTTCCAGACCAAACCTCGATCGGTTGGACTCTTTCGCTGATCCGCGGGTTGAGGCCGGCGCCAAACTCCAAGGTATTGTTAAGCCCATCTTTATCAGGATCTGCCAATCTCTCTGTAACAATGCCAGCGGCACGTTCTTCCTCGGAGAAATGTTCTACCAGCCAGGCTTCATAGGGACTTTCCGGTTCAACCACCTCGAGAACCTGATCAACGGAAACATTGGCGAATTTCTGCTCAATTCCACTCGGCCAACACACCTTAACAAGATCAACAGGTCCGGCGAATGCCCCCAAGCCAAAGTGGGCTACTTTCTCGCTCTGAGTCAGATAATGACTCCCTCCGCTAATCTCGCGATGCTGAGCAGGAGCAACGTCACCACGAAGAATTGTCACCACCGCACCAATCCCATCACGATTGGAATACCTCCCGCTCGGCTTGACCCGCAGCCAGTGATTACCGTTGTCCGTATCATTCCGGTAGAGGATCGGGCCTCCAGCATTGTTGACAATGAAGAGATCCAGATCGCCATCCTGATCGTAGTCAAAAACCAACAACCCCTTGCCCGTTCCAGTGTCATTAATACCGACATCCGAAGAGACATCAGTGAAAGTTCCACCATCATTTCGCCACAGCTTTGTGGGGTCAGTATTGAACGGAGTTTCCGTATCCATTCGATCCGTCTCAAATCCATTCGTCATTGCCAGATCAAGATCACCATCGTTGTCGTAGTCGAAAAACACCGCTCCCCAGCCCCAACCACCATCACGCACCCCACCAACATCGGTGGCGTCTTCGAAGACACGCCCCCCAAGATTTCGGTAAAGTCGATTCCCGCTCACTCCCCACCCAGAATTTGGAATCGGGGGCTGGCGGCCGTCATAGATCGAGGTGAAAAACAAATCCGGCAATCCATCTCCATCGTAATCTCCCGCAGCCAAGCCCATCCCGTTTTCTTCACCAGCAATTTGGGCCAACTCCGTTCCATCAACAAAAGTGCCATCGCCGTTGTTCCAAAAAAGCCGACTGGTCCCATAATCACCAGCGACCACTAAATCTGGCCAGCCATCAAGATCGAGATCGGTCAATCGAGAAGTGAAAGCCTGGGTTGTGAATTCCAGTCCGTCCCAAATCACCGGGTCTTTCCACATTTCGACTCCAGCATCAGCAGTCACGTCAATAAAGCCTCCCAAAATCCCGGTATTCTCAAGCAAAACAGAGCGATTCTCCGGACCAGTTACCGCCCATTGGCAGGTATGGATATCAAGTCTTCCATCAAGATTATAATCACCAAAAGCCAAACTAAAACCCGACTGCCAATTCGGCGTCTCAAGGTCCACACCCCAAAGCCGCCCGTCTTCGGAGAAAGTGCCATCTCCCTGGTTCACATAGAGTAGATTATGCAAAGGCTCACCCGATTCACCAGCAACACTAATATACAAATCCGCATCACCATCATTGTCAATATCGCCCCATGCCGCACCATTGCTGGGTGCAATCACATTGATTCCCGCGACCTCGCTAACACTTTCAAAGGTACCATCGCCCCGATTACGAAAGAGCGTATCAGTGTTATTATGTCGGGTCACCAGAAGATCGACCCAGCCGTCATTGTCAAAGTCAGCCACTGCCGCCCCCCCAGTCATCACCTCGGGAACATGCTTCACCCATCCGGCAGGGACCACCCACTGAAGGTAACCAATCTCGGCGTCGTCCGTGACGTCAACAAACCCCCCATCAGCCCAGACGGGAGTGCAGATACAAAAAGCCAAAGCCAGAACCACCACAAAAGTCATGCTTTCGTGGACTAAGCCGACTTTCACCCTTGGCCAAATTAAGTGCACAATGCTGAAAACTGCTGCCACCCCCCAAGCTTGTCCATGAATTTTCTGCGCATTTCAAGATTTGACCTACTTCAAAGACTCCTCCGTTGCTTTGGTAACTCAAATCTGTTATTTTCCCGTCTCTCTACGACTTCTAACACAAAATGACTGCAAAACCTCAAGTTTCTAGCCTCTACCTTGCCGTTGCCGCTCTTTCCATGTCTTTTTTTGGCGGGCAATTCGCAAGGGCAGAGACCCTAAATGATGCCACCATCAGCGAATTCCTTGCAGACAACGACGACGGATTCGAAGACGAAGACGGCGACAATGAAGATTGGATTGAAATCTGGAACACTTCCGGAGAAGCCGGGGATCTCGGCGGCTGGTATTTGACAGATGACCCGAATAATCTCACAAAATGGCAGCTTCCAGCCATCGAAATGACAAGCGGAGGGTACTTGGTGGTTTTTGCATCTGGCAAAGATCGGACCAATCCTGCCAGTGAACTCCACACAAACTTCGGCTTGCAACGCGAGACCGGTGGTTACCTAGCCCTCGTCAAGCCAGACGGAACCACCATTGCCAGTGAGTTCGACAACTACCCGGAACAATCCAAGGACATCGCTTACGGCGTTGGCATCGACGGAGAAACTCCTGTCACTTTTTTCTCGGCCGGAGCATCGGCGAAATGGCACGTCCCCACCGGGCCAGTGAACGACTGGACCTCCAAAGATTTTAACGATTCCGCCTGGAACAACGGAGCAACTGGAATTGGCTTCGACAGCCCCGGAGGACGCTATTTACCTCTCATCGGCGCTGGAGGTGATGCAGGGGCCGAAATGCGTTCAAATAATGCCTCGGTCTATATCCGAATCCCCTTCGAAGTAGCAGACCCAACAGGCATCAGCAACCTGAACCTGCGCCTGAAATGGGAAGACGGATTCGTAGCCCACCTGAATGGAACGGAATTCCGAAAGGAATCAGCTCCCACAACTCCGGTCTGGAATTCACAGTCCACTGACGGCGGTCGCAATGAAGACAACGCGACTACCTTTTTCAACTATCCTGTCGAGCAGGGAGGACTCGTAACCGGCACCAACATCCTGGCCATTCAGGGTCTCAATAGTGCCGCCGGTAGTTCGGACCTCATTTTTGTGCCCGAGCTTACAGGAGTTTTCAAAGACACTACCAATTTGACTACAGGTTTCTTCACAAGCCCAAGTCCGGGAGCAATCAACAGCATTCGCTATGACGGACTCGTTGGAGACACTAGCTTCAGCACCGATCGGGGCGTCTACGACACTGCGTTCGATCTTGAAATTTCAACGGAAACTGAAGGGGCCGAAATTCGTTACACTCTCGATGGAACTCCTCCAAGCGAGACCTCCGGCCAAGTTTACACCGGTCCGATTTCCATCACCGGCACCACGGTTGTCCGCGCCCTTGCCTACAAGGCCGGCTTCCAGTCGACGAACATCGACACCCACAGCTACATCTTCCCGGAAGATGTTTACGGGGCCCAATTCTCAGAGTCGCTGACCGCCGTTCCAACCATTTCGCTGGTCACACAGGCCCACTACAACCTTCGCCTCATGTCTGTCGCCTCAACGAACGACCTACCGTCGCAGAGTAACGAACAACCAGATAGCTCCCAGGTGGTCGTAGCCCTAGTGAACGGCGCACTCCATGTTCGAATCATCGATGTCCACATCCGGAGGAGTCAGGA
>JBDNAG010000111.1:0-19669 GCA_039768565.1 Akkermansiaceae bacterium
CGACAGAGCAGGGTGGCGGCATGGAGCAAAGGTGAGATGTTCCGCTCCCCGGAGTTTTCGGGCCAGTCCTAGAGGAGGACAAGATTCTACTGCGAATCAACAAGGTCGAAAAATCAGGGCGACAATTGGCGGAGAGGTCTCCCCCTTTTTTTACTCCGGATAGAGGCAAGGTTACTGCGATGATAAAGGTGGAAGGCGATGCTCCCTTATCGTCGGTAACAGCCGGGCTCAATACACTGGAAGGAGCTCAGATTACAGAGGTCGCCTTCACTGACATGTTTGAAAAGGACGAAGGGAGAGAAACAAGGGGGCGCAACATGAAAACGAAATGAAGAAGCTTACCCCACAGGATGGGAAAACCCGAAAAATCGAACTTAAAGATTATGACGACGGGCAGATAAGCACGAAGTATGAAAAATCACTGCTCTCAAATTTCGATCCCAATGACCCTGCCGGATATCGCGCGGCAAAAGAGTAGTTGTCCAGTTTGAAGGATCTGGGAACCAATGACGGCATATTGAAATCTCAGGAAAAATTACCTTTAGGACTTCCCAGCAGCTAATCAAACAACTGGACAAGGTCGGGATCACGTAGATTCAATATTCCAGCTTTTCGGAGGAGTAACTGGAGGGTAAATCTCCAGAATAAATTACTTCCCTCCGAAGAAACCCATCATCTGCATCACGTCGAGAGTCCAGTAGATAAAGAAGGCGAGGTGGAGGACGATGTAAAGCTTGGCACCGAGTTCGATGTGCTTGCGTGTCAGCATGAGCGAACGATGCAAACGGGAGACGTTTTGGTCAAGGATTCAGTGGGGAAAATCTACTGCTTTTTACCGTGGACCCTGAGAATTCTGAGGATTTCCTGAATCGTATCTGAATGTCCGGTGAGACTGTGGCCAGATGGCACAATTTTTTCGCTTTTTGGGTCCATCCAGATGAGAAGACCAGTAGGGCGCAATTCCATCACAGCGGCTTTGCGATACCAGTCGGTCTGACCACAGTGCAATTGATCAAAAAGACGGGAGGCGGCCAGGTTATAGCTCGCAGCAGCTTCCTGCGTAGGGTTTAGCTCCATTTGCTTCCACGCGGCGCGGGCCTGAATCATCGAATCCCCGCCGGGAACGCGCGACTCTCGTGGAACGCCCCAACATTTCGCCGAGAAATGTGTGCCGCATTGGTAAAGAAGAAAAAGGAGGGAAACTAGCGGCAGCCACTTCACGATAGAAAATGTGTATTCAATTTTCGGTCCAGAGGAAAGGCTGCTTGAGTCTTGTTTGAATTTGGAAAAGAACGGGGTGTGATCGACAGCACCACCGGATGGATTTTTGTCTCTCTTGCCGCCATGTGTGTCGGTTTGGGAAAGGCTGGTTTTTCGGGGCTCGGATTGATCGCGGTCTTTATCATGGCCGAGCTGTTCGGCAAGGCTTCGGTGGGTGTGCTGTTGCCAATGCTTATCGTCGCAGATGTGAGTGTTTACCCAATGTTTCGTAAGCACGCATCATGGGCTCCCGTTTGGCGACTGTTACCGCCGGCCTTGATTGGGATGGCGGTTGGATTGTTCCTCCTCGACTGGATGCCTGAAGAATGGGCCAAGCCGGTGATTGGGAGCATTATCCTATTTATGGTTGCTCTGCAGCTGGTCCGACAATTTGCTCGCGATTTTTTTCACAAACTTGCTCACTCAACCGGTTTTGGTATGGCTGCTGGAGCCTTTGCCGGGATCGCCACGACGATTGCGAATGCGGCCGGACCGGTCTTCCAACTCTATTTTCTAGCGCGACGTCTCCCCAAAATGGAGTTAATCGGAATTGGTGCACGCTTCTTCCTCTTGATCAATTTGATCAAATTACCTTTTATGGGTGGTTTGAGCTTCACCACGTCGGAGAGCCTTCTCTTAAACCTCAAGCTGATCCCACTAATTCTACTGGGTATTTTTATGGGGCGTCACTTGCTCCAACTGATTTCCCAACGGGTCTTTGAATGGATGATTATTGGTTTTGCAGTCCTCGCCGGAGTGCGATTGGTCATGGCTGGCTAGCGATGGCCGCCGTTCATTTGCTCCAGTCGTCTGTAATTCTGGAAGGCAAAGTAGCCAAACATCACGGCGATAAAAATGCTCTGGAGAAAAACCAGAGCAGCAATGGCAACCAGGCCTCCTGTGATCATTCCGACGGTCCAAACCTTCTTTGGTGATTGTTCGACTGACGCGTAGATTTGCCCGCCATCCAAAGGGAAAACAGGAAGAAGATTTACCAAACTCCACCAGAAATTGACCCAGAAAAGCTGACGGACCATGTAGTAAACGGAATCGTTCATGCCACGGAGCGCCACAACAGTTTCCCGATAAACTTCCGTGCTCGGGAAAAGGAGAAACATAGTAAGATTGGGGCCAACTTTGAAACCATAGATGATGCAGCAAATGAGAACGATGATGACGAAAAATGAGAGCCCCGCTAGTGGGCCGGCCCATGTCACCCAGAAGCTTTGTTTTCTGGTGAGTTGGGTATTGGGATAGGCTAATCCTCCCATTCCCCACAGTTTGATGGAAGGATTGACACCTGTCATCTTGAGGCTTGTCAGGGCATGTCCGAGTTCGTGGATAAGAATCGAGACGAAAAGGATAATAATCCAAAGAAGCACCATCAGGAAATCTTCCCTCGAACTGATACTTAACCCACGGCCCAGTAGGAACCCCATGAGCCAAAACCAAGGTTCCACTCGAACCGGAATATTAAATATCTTGAAGTCGAACACTGGCGAACCCTATTGCGTTTCAAGGGGCCGGCAACCAAAAGAAGACTGAACTTCCTAACAAGGTAAGGATTGCCCGAGTTCGTGGATTCTGATACCGACCGTTTTGAAATGACGAGCGAAAGGCTGAAGGAAGTGCGCGTGTTTGCCCCTGCAACGGTGGCAAATGTGGCTTGTGGATATGACGTTCTGGGGTTTGCGATCGATGCTCCGGGTGATGAGGTGGTGGCTCGCCACTCTGATGAGCCCGGGTTGCGAATTACGAAAATTACAGGAGATGATGGAAAACTTCCCCTAGAGGCCGAGAAAAACACCGCGGGAGTTGCCGCCTTGGATTTATTAAAGCATCTCGGGATGCTCGACCTTGGAATCGAGTTGGAAATTCACAAAAAGATGCCGTTTGGAAGTGGTCTGGGATCCAGTGCTGCCAGTGCGGTTGCCGGTGCTTACGCAGTGAATAAGCTCATCGGAGAGCCGCTGACGAAGAAACAACTTCTGCCATTCGCAATGACCGGTGAAGCCAGTGCGGATGGCGCTTGGCACGCGGACAACGTCGGGCCGTGTCTTCTTGGCGGAATTGTTTTCATCCGTGACAATCAGGAATTGGATATCGCACAGCTTCCGGTCCCAAACGACCTCTTTGCAGCGGTGGTTCATCCCGATATCGAAATATTGACGAAAGTCGCGAGGGGGATTCTTCCGACTGAAGTTCCTTTGGCAAATGTCACCCAACAAATTGGTAATCTAGGTGGATTGATCTGCGGATTGATTCAGGAAGACTACGGGATGATTAGCCGCTCGGTTCACGATGTCATTGCGGAACCAAGACGTCAGAAGCTTATCCCGGAGTTTTATCAAGCCAAGCGATCGGCAATGGCGGCAGGAGCCCTCGGCTTCAGCATCTCCGGAGCCGGCCCCAGTGTCTTTGGACTTTGCGAAGGTGAGGAATCCGCAAAGAAAGTGGGCGAGGCAATCGCTGGAGTATTCTCGAAAGTTGATTTGGGTAACCAACTCTATATTTCGAAAGTAAATCAGACCGGTGTCACGGTCATTGGGTAGAACGAGTCATGCCCCAGAGATTTTACAGCACCAAAAGTCCCGGCCAATTTGTCGATGTTAAGGAAGCAGTCCTGAGGTCTCTTCCGGCCGACAACGGACTTTATATGCCGGAAAGCATAGAGCATCTGTCTGTGGATTTTTGGAATAAGTGGAGATCTCTCTCTTTGCCAGAACTTGGCTTTGAAGCGGCCAAGGCGATTTTCAAAGACAGCATCCCTACAGAGCAACTTGAGGAGATTGTTCATGAGTCTGCTAATTTCCCCGCACCTCTGGTAACGGTGAAGGATCAGGAACATGTCCTAGAGCTTTTCCACGGACCGACCCTTGCTTTTAAGGATTTCGGAGCTCGCTTTATGGCGCGTTTGATGGGGTGGTTGACCCGCGAGGACGATGGCTTGTTGACGGTGCTCGTTGCCACCAGCGGAGATACCGGGGGCGCCGTAGCGAGTGCGTTTCACAATGTTCCCGGAACTAGGGTCATCATTCTTTATCCAAAGGGGAAAGTGAGCGGGCTTCAGGAAAAACAGCTGACGACTCTCGGAGGAAATATCACCGCTTTGGAGATCGATGGCACCTTTGACGATTGTCAAAGGCTCGTTAAGTCAGCCTTTCTCCAACGCGAGATGGCGGAGGAACTAAACCTGACTTCGGCCAACTCGATCAATATTTCACGATTGGTCCCCCAAAGTTTTTACTACTTTGAGGCGGCCAAGCATTTACCTGAAGGCGTGAAGCCAACCTTCGTGATTCCAAGCGGTAATTTTGGAAACCTCACTGCGGGACTGCTTGCCGAGAAATTGGGATTGGAGGTCGAGCGATTTGTGGCGGCGACGAATCGCAATGATGTGGTTCCCGAGTATTTGCGTGGAGGCGAGTATCGCCCGCGGCCAAGTGTTGCGACGATTTCAAATGCGATGGATGTTGGCGCGCCGAGTAACTTCGCGAGGATGGAAAACATTTTCGGCAACGAATGGGTGTCTATGAAGGAGCGCGTCGCTGGTTACGCTTACGATGACCAGACGACAAGGGAGACGATTCGTCGGATCAAAGAAGATACAGGTTATACGCTTGAGCCGCACGGTGCAGTCGGTTGGTTGGCGGCGGAAGCATGGCGAAAGTCAATCCCCGAAGCCCACACCGTGGTGCTTGAAACTGCACACCCGGCAAAGTTTCTTGATGTCATGGAAGAGGAGTTGGGTGAAAACTCGGTGGAGATCCCCGAACGTCTTGGCTGTCTCGCTGGACTGGAGAAGGTTGCGATTGCGATGGATCCTGATGAGAAGGGATTCTCGGAGTGGCTTCGCTCTCTCGACCAATAATGTTCTCTCAAGAAATCGATAGGGGGGCTGTTCTCAGGGGGTGAAACTCCTGAAACTTCGTTCAACTCAAGCACGGCGAGATTTCTTTTTGGCAGCGAGGTTGACCCAACCATGAAGATGAGAACTTCAATGCGACCAGCAATCGTGCAGTGGATCGCGCAGGATTTTGAGAGTGCTCTGATTTGGTTGCGCGAGAGGAAGAGTTTCGTTAAAGAATTGTTTTCCAAAGAGTAGCAGCGGCTGTCGATCAACGTTGCACCAAAGATATCGAGAAAGATCATGACGGAGTGTCTTTCCCGAGAGGAGAGAGAGGCCGTTCTCAGAGAATATCTAGTTACGGAATCAATCTCGGTTTGAAATCCTCTGGAATTCTTCTGTTCTTCCGGACAGAAAGAGGAGATGCGGAAGTCCCTTGCCGAGCTGGATGTGTCCGAAGACCTCGTCGAGAAAGTGATTGAGAAAATAAGAGCCGGTTACATCTTCGACGATGACAAATAAAAACGCCGCGCGGATTTCTCCGGGCGACGTTTGAAAATATTGGGATACCGATTGGCTTAGCCTTCGTAGGATCCCTCCACGCGTGCTGCAACGTCGCGGTAGCCATAGTCGATCTCGTAGATCTGCTTAAAGCAAGCCAGCGCTTCCTGCTTCTTCTCGGCTTTGGTGTAAATAACTCCCAATTCGTAAAGGATTTCCTTCTTAGTATTGTCCATTTGGGTGAGCTCATCGTTCGCGTCCTTGAGCTGCTTGATCGCAAGATCATTCATGCCCTTGGCATCAAAGGTCCTTCCGAGGAGGAGGAGAACTTTTGTCCGGATGTGCGGGTTCCGCGTTGCCTGCTGGAGGTGCGGAATGGCGTCACTGAACTCACCGGCGTCATAAAGAGCCTGACCAAGGTCGAAGCGCATTTTTGGATCGGTTGGGTTTTGTTTAACTCGCTCCTGACATTCACCGAGACGCTCAACAACGCGAGCCTGTTGAATCTCTTTCATCTGGGCCTGCAACTCGGTGTTGTCAGGATCAGCTGCTGCAGCGGCCTCGACATCCTTGATATATTGCTCGGCGGCCTTGTCCTTAATCTCGTTAGCCTTGGCACGCAGGGCGACGTCTCCATTGGAAAGTTCGTAGGCCCAGCTGTAAAATGAATGGCAGGTATTCCAGTCTTCGAGTTGCTCATAGGTTTGAGCAAGTTGCTTTACGACCGCGAGGTTATTGGGATCGGCCTCGTATTGAGCGGCAAGTTCACCGGCTCGTTCTTCCAATTGTTCCTTCGTAAGGGCGGTTCGGGAGGCCTTTTCCAGTTCGGCGGCTTCATCGCTTTTCACCATGTCCTTGAAACTTGAATTTTCCGACATGCGATTTTGCTGCATCGATGCTTTTGCCGAGCAGTCCTTCTCTCCGCGAACAGCTTCACCGTCACCAGGATCCTGTTTCACGATATCGCGGTAAACCCTTGAGGCATCGAGGTGCATTTCACGGGCAACATAAAATTGAGCCAACTTATGGGCGACCTTGGTGTTTTCGGGGTTTCCCTTTTTGGACGTCTCTAAGGCAAAAGCTGCGGTATCAAGGAGATTCATGCGAAGAGCAATCTCGTGAAGAGCTTCGTTGACGCCACAATTAAAGGGGTCCTTCTCAAGCTCCTTTTCGATCGCAACCAGCGCGCCGGCAGGATCCTTTTTAGCCTGTCGGGTGAAGGCACCTCCACCGCCTCCGCCACTGCCGAAAAGCCCCTTTTTGGCAGCTCCTGGAGCGGCGCCGGACTCAATGATTTCGGCCTGACGAACCAGCTTGCGAGCATTCAAAAACCCGGGCTCTTCTTTAAGGATGGCCTGTAGGAATTTGATAGCGTATCCGTGGTTGTTTCTTTCAACACTGGCTTTTGCATTCTTCCAGTGATCCTTGAGGGACGCCGGCAACTCGGCCTCTGCGATCTCTCGAACTTCTTTCGTTTCTGACATGATCTTGGTGTGTGTAATTGGAATCGTGTGATTTCCAGTAATCAAGCGACAAACCGCCGACTTGGCAAGCACCCAAGATCGCCAGACTAGATTCCGGAGCATGAAAGGCTCTGATCCATAGCTTCAGCAGGGTTTTCAGAGGGACTGATTCCAACAACAACGGCTGGAACTCCGGCGACAGTTTTGTGAGGGGGAACATCATTAAGGACAACACTGCCCGCTCCAATTTTAGAGCCTCGGCCTATTTCGACACGTCCCAGAATCTTTGAACCCGCGCCAATCATGACACCTGATCGGACGATGGGGTGTCGATGTCCTGATGTTTTCCCGGTGCCGCCAAGGGTAACCTCGTGTAAAATTGAGACGTTATCTTCAATAATGGAAGTCTCTCCAATGACCACGCTGGTGGCGTGGTCGAGGAAGATACCGCAACCAAGTTGAGCTGCAGGGTGAATGTCGACCCCAAAAGCCTCGGAAGCCAAGCTTTGGAAGTAATAGGCCAATTCATAACGTTCGTTTTCCCACATTTGATGACCCAAGCGGTAGGTAGCCAGGGCGAGAAATCCTTTGTAATAGAGTAGTGGCTGGGTCAAGGAATGGCAGGCTGGATCTCGCTCATCGATTGCGATGAGATCCAAGGCCATGCTTGAGACGAGCTCAGGATACTTAATGAGAATCTCCTGCAAAAGCGGGAGAAGTTCGTCACGCGTCATATCTTGTCGAGCGAGCTTACGGGAAAGTCTAGCTGCTACCGAGCAAGCGATGGATTCCCGCGAAATAAAAATATCTTCCATCAGCGCGGCGAGACAAGGTTCGGAGCTTGCGATCCGATGAGCCTCGCCCCGAATATTTTGCCATACCAGATCGAGGTCCGGTTTTCCCTTTGCACATAAGAGATGACTCTTAGTGGTGGCGTTTTGAGTGGCGGTGTGGTCTCCTTTCATCAGTGAGGATTTCTCAGAAATTGGATTATGCAAGTCGCGCTGTGGTTTATCTGGCCAAAAAGCACGATGGCCAATCGGTCGTTCGAGCCGACGATATTGCAGAGAGCGAGGGGATACCATCTAGTTTTTTAGCTCAAATTTTACACGAGCTGAAGAGAACAGGACTGGTGACCAGCCGGCGCGGCAAAACCGGTGGGTGGAAACTCATCGAACCGCCTTCTGATATCACCCTGCTGCAGGTGGTTGAGGCTCTGGAGCCGGAAGCTCTCGGACAAATCCCCCAAACAACGGGCGAATCCGGGGTGGCGGTGGGCAGGCTTTGGGAGAGTATCCGTGAGAGCAGTCGGCAAATTCTCGCAAAAAATAGCCTCGAAACGCTGGCTGCAGGAGACGAGCCAATGTTTTACATTTAAAAAAAGGTTCACTCCTCCTCTTCGACCAAATCAGGATATGCGGCCCGAGCCGCCGCATGACTGAGTTGGTAAATCTCGGCGCTGGTCGGCATTGCGAGTGCTTCTTGGGCCAGTGCCTTGCATTCCCCGAAATCGAGAGACAAGAGCGCCTTTCGAACCGGGGCGACCTCACGAGGACCAACTGAGAGTTCATCGACGCCAAGACCCACAAGCAGGGGAGTCAGGCTTAGGTCTGCCGCCATTTCTCCGCAAACTCCGGTCCAAATGCCAGCCCGGGATGCTGCATCCGTTGTCATCTTGATCATTCGGATCACAGCAGGGTGCGTAGATCGATAAAGCCGCGCGACGCGATTGTTGATGCGGTCAACTGCGACTGTGTATTGAATCAAATCGTTTGTCCCAATGGAAAAGAAGTCGACCTCCTGGGCGATTTCATCTGCGACGAGGACAGCTGATGGGATTTCGATCATGGCGCCAATCTCGAGATTGGAATCGAACTCGCTGCCTTCGATCTCGAGCTCGGACATGCACTCTTTGACTAGGGCCTGACAGCGCCTGATTTCGGTGACGCCGGAGATAAAGGGGAACATCATCCCAAGTTTACCGTGTGCGCTTGCGCGGAGGATCGCGCGGAGCTGCTGTTTGAAGAAATCGGGGCGGTCCAGCGAAACCCGAATGCCACGCCATCCCAGGAACGGGTTGGGTTCGGGCTCGGTAAGAGGCTCGGCCGAAAGCTTGTCACCGCCGGAATCGAGAGTTCGGATGATCGCAGGCTGTGAGCCGGTTCGTTCAGCTAACTCAGTGTAGGTTTTTGTTTGCTCCTCTTCGGTAGGCGATTGCCCGGTTTCTAGAAGGTAAAATTCAGTTCGGAACAGACCAACACCCTCCGCCCGGTTGTCTTGAACAAGATCAAGCTCGTGTGTGAACTCAATGTTAGCCGAAAGGGTGATGTGGCGACCGTCCTTGGTGGTGCTTTCCTGATCTCGAAGCTCTTCCAGTGCTTCGCGCTGTTCACGCTTCCGATTGGCGAGGGTTCGATAGTAATTTGTGGTTTCCTCGGAAGGATCGACGATGAATTTCCCGCTGTAACCATCAACGATAGCAGGAGCAAGTGCTGTGATCTCAACGACAGCCTTGCCAAGCCCAACAATGGCAGGAATTCCGAGGGCTCGTGCGAGAATAGCGGTATGGGAATTCACGCTCCCTTCTTCGGTGACAAACCCAAGTAATTTGCTTCGATCCATCGAAGCTGTGTCCGATGGCGTTAAATCATAGGCTACAAGGAGATGTTGATGATCCGGATCGAAGGCATCAGCAGCAGCCTCAAAATTCCTCAAAACCCGCTGGGAGACATCCTCGATATCGATTGTTCTCTCACGGAGATAGGGGTCGATTATACGGCGCATCGCCTCAAGAACCGTCTGCATAACGGCGTAAAAGCAAAACTCGGCATTTTGCCCTCGGTCTTCAATGGCTTGTTCGACCTTTGTTTGCAGACTTGGGTCATCGAGAACCATGCCGTGCGCCTCGAAGACCAGCCCCTCGTCGCCACCAGCGACTTCATCAATCTTTGTCTTTAAACTAGCGAGCTGTTTTCTTGTGATGTTGAAGGCATCCGCCAGACGCGTCTTTTCGGCTTCGATCCCGTCTTTGGAAATCTTATAGACGTCGGGAGCCGAAAACCCCCGTGCAGCGACATGAACTGGACCAAAAGCGACACCACGCGACACCGGAGTGCCACGAAATACTCTTTCTTCTGGAGTGTCTTTCGCCATTGAATAGAGGGCCACGTGACGAGCCGGGCTCGTTCGGTCAATCAGAAGGGGATGGAGAGAGCGGTGCCTAGGCGGTCGCAACTTCCTCAAAGTTTCTTTCAATCAGCTCGCCGAGTGCAGCGAGGGCTTCGTTTTCTTTTTCACCTTCCGTGGTTACAGAAATTACAGAACCGTGCCCTGCAGCCAACATCATCAATCCTAGGATACTTTTCCCATCGACCTCATCATCGTCTTTTTCCACACGAATATCACATGGAAAGGTGTTCGCAATCTTTACAAATTGCGCGGCGGGGCGGGCATGGATCCCAAGCTGATTGGTGATGGTGAAATCTTTTTGAGGCATAAAAACGGTCTTGTGTTCGACCGAGTCTGTCTACGATTTCCGATCCAGCAAAGAGAAATATTTTGGCGTAAATTATGAGCGCTTCGTCATCCCGGCGCAAATCACCTCACCATATATTGGTTTGCAGAGTGTGCATTAGCCCTAAATTCAGTTAAATTCTTTGAATTGACTCGAAAATTCTTTGTTCATTCCAAGTCATCGCATCAACCGAAATACTTGGGCTAATCTGATTGGTTTTTTCTGCAGATCCGGCCGGTAAGGCTCACGGGGACCTAAGGAAATCCCCCCATGGTCAACCGCAATACCTTAATCATCCATAGGGATAAGTTCGTGGTTAGTCTAAAATAGATCAAAAACAGGGCTAGTCATCCGAACCTTTGAACTGTTGCTGGGTTGAGTCGCAACCAGATGATAGAATTGCTTGGTTTGCGAGAGAAAGAACTGGCCTAGAACGCAACATTATTGCGTCAGAACTGGTCGATGATGGTTACGACTCCGATTCTCACGAATCAAAAGAAGGGTATTTAGATACGATTTGTCAAATTCCGAGGTTGTTGGTGAATCGACCGCGCGAGCGGCGAGATCGCTATCTAATCAGCATAAACGATATAAAATTATCGAATTGGCGGCACAAGCGAACGACTATGAGGAGCTTGCTTGAGAATTCACTCGTCACTTCGGCGAAATCCAATTAGGCAGGATAACTCAATTTGTGATGATTTTTATGCCCTTAGTTCCAAATTTCCGAATCCTAAGTGACTGGAATTTAGAGCATTATCAATGATCACGAAGGCCACGGAAAATAGGATTCTACGAGAGATCGACTATTTCGACATCTTGACTTTATCCTGCAATATAAGAAAACCGTGTCGTGGATAAGCCAGCAATCCCCGGAAAGACAATTTATAGACTCTCCATCTACCACCGTTGTCTTCGGAAACTAGAGGACAATTCGATTGAAACGGTGAGTTCTTCAGGTCTGGCCAAGGCCGCCGGTGTGAATCCGGCCCAACTCCGACGCGACCTAGGATATTTGGGCACTTTCGGCACACGGGGGCTGGGATATCCTGTAATCGAGCTCGCGGAAGCGATTCGTGAGGTCCTAGGCCGGGAACATCTCCAACCTGTAATTCTGGTCGGAGTTGGTAATCTTGGGGCGGCACTGCTCCGATATGATGGCTTCAAGAAGGAGGGATTTGAACCTGTTGCGGCATTTGACACTGTTCCAAAAGCAGTTGTGCTAAGAGGTATAAATGTCCCAGTTTATCATGTCGACGAGATGCCTACCTTTATCGAGAAGAATAGTGTAAAGTTAGCTGTGCTTTCGGTGCCAGCCGCTCACGCTCAAGAGGTCACCAACGGGTTGGTGGATGCTGGAATTCAGGGGATCCTCAGTTTTTCTCCCACGGTTCTTCAGGTGCCTGAGTCAGTGACAGTGAACAGTGTCGATCTTGCTCTCGAGTTGGAGCAGGTTAGTTTTTTCATCAAAAAGGATGGCAAATCGACCACCCACGCAAAGGTCGTTCCTTAACCCTTTTATTCCTTAGCTGCTTGGTATTTGACGGTTAGCTCATCACACTTAGTCTGTTGGGTAGCGATTTTTGGTGTAACGGAGGGATCCTCTTCCCTGAGAATAACGAGTTCGGATAGTTCTGAACGGGCCTGAATTAGGTCGGTATTAATCACGGCAGCATTCCACTTCCTAAGTCTAGCGGTGAATTGCGGGCCTTTCGCGCTTACCTTTGCGAACTCATCCTTAGCTGTCTTTACAATCTTTTCTTTGTCCTGGATCACTTTGCGCAGTGGCTGGAGCTGTTTTTGAATTTCCGGGATCTTGGCCTGTTTCGCCTTCATCTCAGCGAGTTTTGCAGTCTTGTCTTTGGTCGATTGATCACGTTGCTTGATCAATTTTTGGTGCTCGGTTGCGAGTTGCTTAATTCTCGCGTTTTCCTTGGTCAATCCAGCTTCGAGCTTTCTGGTAGAATCTTCATGGGCTGCGAGGAGCTTTTGATGATTGGCAATTTTTCCGGCTAGTTGCTGAACAATTTGCCTCTGCTGGTGTTCGATTTTCTCGGCAGCGATCAGAGCATTTTTCTTTTCAGGATTTTGAGGATCTATATTTGAAGCCTCCCGTTTTTTACCTGAGTCGCGACTTGTGGCAATCAATGCTTGGTTTGCAGTGGCATGTTCTTGTTCGAGCTTTTGTTGCTCGGCAGCAAGCTTACGTCGATCCTCCACCATTCTTATTTTTTTCTGGGACGGCTCTTTCGCCTTTTGAGCAATCTGGTCACGATCGTTGATCTTATTCTTGGCCTGTTGGTCAAGCTGTTTCCATTTGGTGGAAAGTTCATTCGCCGCCTTCTGAAGAGCAGCGCTCTCGTTTTTGAGGGCGGCGATGTTAGACTCGGATTTTGTAAGATTGGTCTTGGCGATTTTTACGGCATTTTCGGCTGCGAGAATTTTTTCACGAAGCGAGATCAGCGTGGTTTCAAATGCCTTCTTCTCAACTGTGATTGAAACGAGGCGCTCCTGGATCGAAGGTGGAGTTGCGCTGAGTTCGCCGATTTTTTTTAGATCGGCCGTATTCCAGACTTCTATTTTCCCATTCCAGTCAGCGGTGAAGTAGCGAGCGGCATCATGTGAAAACGCCACTTCGGTTATCATCTCCGGAAATGGTTGGGTTTGTTTATCGAGACCGAGATCTGGTTTCCAGAGTTGCACGCGGCGGTCACGTGTTGAGCAGATCAGCTGGCCGTTGCGAGCGTAGTCGAGAGCAAGAATTCCGCCGCCTGCGGCAGTGCCTTTTTTGACTTCCTTACCTTGGTTCATATCCCAGAAACGGATTGTTCCGTCTTCGGAGGCGGTGGCAACAAGGTTTGAATCAGCCCTCCATTTGACATCGACGACGGCCTTCTGGTGCCCGCGCAAACTGTGAAATTCATTGCCTGTTAAAGCTTCCCAAATCTGCACGCCGCTACCACGACCGCCTGTCGCCAATAGAACGCCATCCGGTGAGTAGGCGAGAGCCGTCACCCAGTCCGTGTGTTTTTTGATGCTCTTGATCTGCTCGCCTTCCTGGGTGTCCCAAAGTTTGACGAGTCGTGAAGGTCCGCCAAGTGCAACCCCTCCAAGATCAGCACGAATATCAGCGGCGAGCACTGAATCGAACTCCTTGCCCATCGTCATCATTTCCTTACCAGTGGTAATGTCCCAGGTGACGGTCATTCCCGACTTGCCTCCAATGCCACCACCGGCAATTAGGTATTTCCCGCTGGGGTGAAAGGAGACGGTTTCTGGGTTTCCTTTGGGAAAGGGAAGCACGCCAACCAATTCGAGTGTATCGGAATGGTAGAGCAGGATTTGTTTCTGACCGGTGACAGCAAGAAGGGGAGCCCAGGGACTCGCATCCATGTCCGCAACAACAGTGGCGCGAGTTGGTGTAACGACTGGTTCAAGAAGGAGGTCTCGGGGCATTGGTGGCGGGCCCTCGGGACGCTTGCCCGTTGGCGCGGCTCCGAGTGAGAAAGCTGGCTTTTGCCGCTTCTTTGCCTTTGATCCTTTGTTCTCGAGGAGGCCACCATCAATCCATGCTCGAATTAGATCCGCATCTTTCTTTGCGATTTTATCTCCTTCAGGTGGCATGACCGGCTCTTCGGTATGAACCGTCACTGTGTAAAGTTTCGAAGAGCCACCATCTCCGGAAAGGGTAATCTTGCCGCCGGAACTGCCTGTCATGGTCCCGGTGTAAGTGGAGAGATCAAGGTCACCCTTCTTTTTATCGGGATTGTGGCAGTTCAGACACTTGGACTCAAAGATAGGGAAAATATGATCATCAAAAGTGACCTTGTCAGCCGCACCGGATAAACCGGCTGAAAGCAGAAGAATTAAGAGTGATGGCTTCAGCATCAGGAAAGGCTGTTAATGATTAAAAAGATACTCCTTAGAGTTTAGGAGCGCCCAAAAAATGTCCTCGAGCACAACCTGTTTTCCCTCGGGGTCTTTAGCATTGGCAATAGCATGATTGAGTTTTGACACTTCGGCTTCGTTTGGATCGCGGGAGAGTGTCTTGCGATAAAGAGATTTCACGATTTCTTCGGGAGGCATTTTCTCATTTGTCATGTTGTTAATCACTCGCCCGCGAATGATGCGGTTGTGGACTGAGTCACCATTGAGAAGATGAAGAGCTTGGGAGAGATTGGGTTCCATTTTGACCTCGCATGAACAAACGGTCTTTCTGGTAGCCCGCCCGAAGGTCGTCAGAAAATAAGTAGAAGTGTTTCCGTCGGCAATATTAACAGCCCGCGAACCAAGGGGAAGTCCCCGGAACTTGTTTGGGGTGTCCGTGACTTGCGCCAGAGTGTCGAGAAGCACTTCGGCACGGAGTCGACGGATGCGGGACTTCGAGAAGTTTGTCTCATCAGTAGCATTGGTCTCGTTGGCCTGGGTTGACAGTTGATATGTCCGCGAGGTGCAAATGTCGCGAACAAGGCGCTTCATGTCGAAGTTGTAATCGGTGAACCTTTGTCCAAGTGCTTCGAGAAGTGCGGGGTTTGTAGCCGGGTTGGAGATGCGGACGTCATCGACCGGATCAACGATACCAATGCCGAAGAAGTGGGACCAAATAATGTTGGAGACATTGCGTGCAAACCATGGGTTTCCGGGCTTGGTCAGCCATTCAGCCATCGCTCTTCGGCGGGTAATTCCCTTCACCTCTGCGGGTCCATCACCAAGGTAGGTGGGAAGGGCATTTTGGTTGGTGACCGGGTGCTTGATCTCGCCGCCACCATCATAAATGATCATGTCGGTCGGATCTTCGCCACGTTTACGCTTCACCTGAGTGAAGAACGATGCGAATCCATAGTAATCGTCCATCGTCCAGCGATCGAATGGGTGATTGTGACATTGGGCACACTGAATTCTGGTTCCCATGAAAACTTGGGCGACGTTTTCAGTGAGCTTCTTAATATCCTGTTCAGACTTGAAAAAGTTGGTTGCAGGACTCTCATAGGAACCGCCGGTTGCCGAGAGGAGATCACGGACAATCTCATTGAAAGGCCGGTTGTTGGCAATTTGTCCGCGGAGCCACTCATACCAGAGGAGAGCCGACTTGTAAGTGACATCGTTTCCGTTGTTACCGGTGGTGCGAATCTGAAGGAGTTCGGCCCACTTCATCACCCAGAGTTCAGTGAAATCTTTGCGCTCCAGTAATTGATCAACCAATGCTTCACGTTTCTTGAGGTTGGTGCTGCCAACAAATGTCTTCAGTTCCTCCTCGGTGGGAAGAAGCCCGACAATATCCAGATAGACTCGTCGAATGAAAACTTCGTCGGAACAGATCTCAGATGGAACGATACGTAGCTTGTGAAGCTTTTCGTGAACGTGCTTATCGATGTAGTTGAATTCGGCAAGTTTGGGACGCGTGTATTCTAAGCCCTCGGGAATCACGATGGCCATAGAACCTTCAGTAAAAGTATGGAACCTAGCCATGAGGAATGCTTCGCCCTGCGCTTTTGAGCTGGTAACTCCCGAACTCTCGTCAATGGAAACCGAGTTATCATTCGAGGAAGTGTAACTGGAGAGGGTGGAGACATCCCGATCAGTGCCGTCGGAGTATGTCGCCTTGACGGTGAGCGGGATTTTCTTGGACGCCCCCTCAAGCAGAAATTCCTTGGGCTCGACGTCGATTTTGACAGGGAGTGGGATCTCGGCTGGGTCATAGTTTGCGCCGTCCTTGATCCATTCGAGGAGAGTAGCATAGTATGGGGAGTCTTTTTCAAACAGTTTGCCGCCTGTGTGGGGAACTGAACCGATCGCTTTGGTAATGAGAAGCGACTCTTCAGGTAAGGCCAGGTTAATGCGACGTCCGGCTAGTTCGCGGGTCACTCTGTGGTAATCTCCTTTAGGGTCGTAGCCAAAGAGGGAGATCATAAAGCCATCCTGTCCCCGTGCTGAACCATGACAAGCACCGGTATTGCAACCCGAGGCCGTGAAAACAGGAACAACGTCTTGTTGAAAGCTCACGCGTCTGTCCTCTATCGCGTCTTTCACGACGATAGGGACAGTGAGTTCCTTTCCACGAAAGTTGATCTTCACAGTAGTCGCACCATCCTTGATCGGAAAAAGTGTCGAGCCTTCCACGCGAGTAAGCGAGGGATCAGCGATGGTGAATTTAACCGACGAAGTGACATCCCGGGTGACAGCATTCTTATCAGTCGCGAGGATGATGAGCTTGTGGAAATCCCGCTTCGTTTCAAGAGTGACTGAAGATGGGTAAACAGCAATTGAAGCGAGATTTGGATCTGGTTTGGAATGATCTTCGGTTGCGGCACTCCGCTCCCGATGTTGCAGTGTAGTCCTGTCATCCCAATTTGCACCGTTGGTGATCCAGGTTTTGAGACGTGCAATTTCCTCCTGAGTTAGGGGTTTGCGCTCTTTCTTTTTCGAAGAAGGAGGCATAAATTCGTCGTCGTCGTGGGGAAGTAGAACGCGGCGGATTAGTTCGGACTTCTCCGGGCTTTGCACGTCGATGGGTGAACCGGAATCCCCTCCTTCGAAAAAGTTCGCTTTGACATCCATTCGAAGACCACCCTTGTCCTTGTCAGCATTGTGGCATTCGACGCAGGAATGCTCAAAGATATCGCTGACTTCCTTGATGGAAGCAAAAGCTTCGAAGGTCAGTGCGGTGAAGAAAAAAGGAGTGAGGATCTTCATTGATTTTGGGCCTGGCGAAGTTGCTCAAGACGTGAAAGGGGCTTCTTAGGCGCCTCTTTTTTCTCTGTCTTAACTGGCGCAGCCTTGGCGGCCGGCTTCTTTTTGGGGGCGGGCGGAGGAGGGTCGATTCGCAAGGTTCCACCGTGCCCAACGTTGTGGGGGATGGGATGACCATCCTTGGTGATAATTACTTGGCAGAAGAGATTGGCATGTTTTCCCTTTCGGGCGTCTTTGGCGACTTCCAGAGGAAAGGTGATTTCGCCGGATTCCGAGGTGATCTTCTTCTCGTTTGATTTCACGCCATGCGGAAGGGCGTGTAGGATGACGCGGGCTTCACCGGGGAAAGGTTCGAGATGCTCAACGGTGGCGACTACGCTTGTGTTTTTACCGGGGTTCGTCGCAGCCATCGCAATCGAAAGATTCACGAAAGGCTCGGAGACCTTTAGGTCAACGAACTTGGACGAAACTCGAACAGTGCCTTGGTCAGTGATACTCTCGCCAGTGACAAGAAGTTTCCAGTCTTTCACAGGTGCGTCACCGTTGGCATTGAGAACGAGATTCACTTCGTTTTGTCCTTCAGGGATTTCCACTTCGTTTGGCGCGCCAATTCCGGGAGGTTTCCATGGGAGTTTTACTTTGATCTTTTTCTTAAAGTCTTTCGCGCGCTTGGCGGAAACTTTCAGGGTCATTGTTCCGTTTTTCACCAGAGGCACCGGCGGAGCAAAGAGCTCCAGGTGAAAGGGTGCTTCTTCAATAACAGCGATGGAAATTTTTTGGGTATCAGTAACCTGGTAATCGCCCTGATTATTGACATAGAGATGGGAGATCTTTTCGGTGAACGGTCCTTTTAGTTTTGTTTTGGGATCCTCGATTTCGAATGAGTAAAGTCCGCCCGCGATAGGAGCATCAGATTTAGCCTCAAAAAGAATCGGGAAATTACTTAGACTACGCGGAACAGTGTGGGACCTCACTGAAACCCCCTGGGGAAGTTTTGGAGCGTGAAAATTAATGTCACAGCCAATGTTTGAACGTGTGATGTTCGGAGCAATGGCAAGGCGGTTGCCACGCGGGATGTGAATCATCTTATGCTTCTGGGTGTCGACACGATCGGCCTTAGGGAGAGTTGCAGTGATCGAGGGCGCACGATTCTGGATCTCGACCCGGTAGACGAAGTCTGCCCCGCCGCGCTTCAGCTGGTCTCTAACCTCAAGAACATATTCACCGTCAGCAGGAATCTCGTAGTCGAGGCGACTATCGGGGATCCCAGCTGTCTGATCATCGTTGGCGACGAGATATTTATTATCCTTGGCCTTGCGGATCGAAATAACGCTATCCAGCGGGGATCTGAGTTCGCGGGCCAACACTTGGAAGCGAAGCTTCTCGCCTTTCTTGGCCTGGAAGCGGAACCAGTCCTTATCTTCATTACTAGAAAGAATTCCGTGGAATGCAATCGGAGCTTTGGGCGGAGACTGGGTCGGGCAAGCCTGCTTGTAGTTTTCGTTCGGCTCCGTTTCGTTGATGTAATTCAAACTGGAGACGTGAACGCTGTTCCCGGAAGGTGAGCTTTGTCCACCATCTTCAACGAAGGCGTCGAATGGCTGATTACCAACTTTAATCTTTTTCTTCAAATTCCCTTTAGCATCGCCAATAAAGGTGAAATCGACTTCTTCGCCTGGCTTGGCTGCTGGAGGGAAAATCGACCGTGGTCTCGGAAAATTTCCTATATGCATGCGATACTGTGAAGCAGTGTTTCCTTCATACGATGATTCCCGGACTACGATCGTGTAGGGACCATCTTCCGGAATAATGATGGATGCGGCGCAATCACGCTTGAGCAGGGGGGAGTCATCATTGACAGCAAGCTCGAATCGATTCTTGTCAAGGATTGCAATATAAGGATCGAACATGACACGACCCAACCGCATTGCTTCTACTTCGACCGAAAGGCGTTGTCCCTTCTTACACTGCACCTGATAGAAATCGTCATCTTCGCGATCGGCGACACCTTGGACGGTGACATTGAGGTCAACCGTTTGCGGTTCCTCGAAGGTGTTGTTAAGGTCTCTCTTGTTATCTCCTGACCTGGCTTCCATTATGGTTGGAAATTGACCAACCCAGAAGGTTCGCATGTAGCTGACCCCGCCTTTGCATCGCAGTCTCATTGGATGTTCGCCAAGAGGTGCATTTGGCGCGATGGCAATGACAGCTTTCACGCTATTGCTATCTTTACCCGCAGTGAGGGACTGCACTGTGAGCCCCTTATGATAGAGCAGGAGTTCCTGGGGGTCGCTCAGTCGCTTTCCGTAAAGACGGATTTCTACTTCAGATCCAAGTTTGCCGCCACGGGGCTCAACACGGGAGAGTTCAGGGCTGAAGCCAGAGGCGAAGAAC
>JBDNAG010000017.1:0-20104 GCA_039768565.1 Akkermansiaceae bacterium
ACCCTTTTCGGACGTGCTGGTGACATGAGCCAGAATAGCCACCTCGACAACCTTTCCTTCTCAACCCCGATCTTAGAAGGACGGCTACAACGCCTTCCTAGAGCATGCCCTGAGAAAGAGCGACGGAGCCGTAGACTCAATTCCCGGCCTTCAGCATGGCTCCCAAAACGTGACTGGCTCGGGGAGCATCAGACAGTTTCATGCCAAATCAGCCTCACCACTGTTGGATTAGAATATCTCCTGCAATCCAGCGATGACCAATCCGGCTGAAAAACTGCACCAGGAATGACCCATTGCCCCACAAGCAATACTGTAAACGGTTCGACGGTGGGAACTCGCCGCTCCAATACTCCGGCCAACACTCTTAGTGACCGGCAGTATTATCGTATTCAAGTCACGGGGCAACCGTAGCCACCTAGTCTTCCAAAGGCCGGACCCAGATGTTGCGGAAGCGAACCGGATTACCGTGATCCTGCATCGAAAGGGGCATCTTGTCCGCGTGAGCCTTGTAGTCTGAAGCGGCATGCGGTCCACGCCATCCCGTTCCACCGCTCAGGACAGTGTGATCCTGAATGAGGACTCCATTGTGTAACACGGTGAAAGTTGCCCGGCGGGTCACTTCACCATCCTTATCAAAAAGAGGCCGATGGAAAATAATATCGTAACTTTGCCATTCGCCCGGCTTCCGCGCCGCATTCACCTTTGGCTTGGAACGACCATAAAGCGCCCCGGCCTGACCGTCGGCGTATGTTTGGTTCTCATAACTGTCCAACACCTGAATCTCGTAGGTTCCCATCAGAAACACTCCGCTATTGCCACGCCCTTGTCCGTCGCCCTGGACCTTGGCTGGTGAGGCCCACTCAATGTGCAGTTGGCACGATCCAAACTTCTCCTTGGACTGCACGTATCCGGCACGGCGCACCGATTCCATGGCACCGTCAACGACCTTCCACTTGCTCGGACCACCTTTGGTATCTGTCCAATTGGCGCTGAAGGAATCTGCACTGCCATCAAAAAGCACGACAGCATCGGAGGGAGGAGCTCCGGGCTTATCGCCGGGAGTGACCACCGGAGGAAGGGGTTGCTTGGCCGTGTCGGTCTCGTGAACCTTCACACCATCAATGTACATGTAAACCGACTCCTTACCATTTGCGTCCTTCTTCTTCTCAACCTTAATCTCAGGTTTGGTCATGTCCTCTTGGGCGTGGAGGGAAGGCGTGGCGGCAGACAACGCGAGTGCTACCGCTGGAGTCGTGATTCGAAATAGATCCATCAGGGAAGATTTGCTTTTTGGCATGGACGGCACCCTATAATTTCCCTGCCCGAAGGGTCAACTTCTGATCCTGTGGCGAATTACTTCAGCGTTTTAATCCATTGCACCAAGGCCTTTTGCTCAATCTCTGAAAGGCTCAGACTAGGCATTGCCAATGGATAACCGATAGGAGCTTCGGCAAGAGGATCACCGATCGCCCGAAGAAGATAGGAGTCATCAATACTTACTTGGTGTGTCTTGCCATCGCGAATCACCTTTTGTTTGCGACCATGAATCCCCTTCAAGGAAGGCCCGGCAAGACGGGAACCATCGAGTGAATGGCAAGCCGCACAAACCGCAGCAAATTGGGCCTTGGCATATTCCAACGGTTGCTCTTTTGCCGAAATTGATTTCGCTACGGCGCTGTTGGCGCCCCCACCCTGGTGACGAATCATGGTATACCACGCCGTGCTCTTGTAGATTGGCAAACCTTTCACTTTCACCTCAACCACCCAACCCACGTTTTCATTGCTGTAATTCTTGTTGGTCACAAAAGGAGGAGAATTGTCACGAATCCCCGGAATGGTGAGCTTCACAAAAAGACCATCATCACTCAATTGACAATCCATGAGTTCGAGATCCTCAGTCCCGAAATTCCTGCCACCATAACCGTTCGTCGGGATAAAGGTCCATTGCTTAATGCCAAACTTTGCTTTCTCAAGCTGCTCCTGCTTGATCGGCTGAAAAAGTTCGATCTCAAGCCCACCCGGAATATCCCGCACTGCAACCATTTCGTTAAACCCAGAAGGAATCTCATCCGCATTCTTGGGCGAAAGCCGCTGCAATCCATAATGAGGTTTGGGCTCCTCCCCCTTCTTTGGAAGAAACTGCCAAAGTCCGCCATGACCAATATGACCGATGTAGTAATTGTGATCCGGGCCTTCAATGATTCGGTTTGGGCCCGCTGTAAAACCATTCTGCCCCTCGGGATCATGCCCACCCGAGTGCAGAAAAACCGCGCCCTGCCAAACGCCTTCAACCTCCTCAAGAAACACCCGGTTCATCCGGCCCAATGTAACATCTCCAAAAAGCCACTGGCCATTGTAAACCGAAAGCGGACCTTTGAGATTCTTCAGAACTACCGGCTGACTTGGCGAGCGGTTCACAATACCTTGCGGGAGATGAACCGTCGGAGGTGTTTGGTAACGGGATCCGCCAACTTCCGAATCGACCTCATTCGGCTGAAATGCCGCGATATTTGTGTTGTCCTTTTTAAGTAGGTAATGCCCGTAGAATCCACCTTTGGTCAAACGGATGAATTCATTAGAAGGATTAAAGACACCTTGGTTATCAATCACGATAATCTCCTGATCCGGCCCAACCGAAAGACCATTGGGCGTGCGATACCCTCCGGCATAATATTCAATATCGACATCATCAGGATTTTCACTACCGGTGATGGGGCCAAGTAAAAATGTCGAACCACGTTTCGTCTTGGAATTCACCGTAACATTCAAATCACGCGAACCACCAAGCCGGATCGAAGTCGTCAGATTACCGGTCAGATACTTTCCACCATCTTGCTCGATAGTCTCAAAACCAATCGTATAGGTATGAAAGTTTGGTTGCGAAATCCCGTCAATCAAGATCACCTTCTCGTCGGCAGTGAAAACTCCATCCCCATTCTTGTCTTCGAGTCGTGAAATCTTGTCTTTCTCGCCCACATAGATCTTTCCGCGATACACCGCGATGGCAGTAGGTTCATAGAGCCCGCCCATCAATCGCAGGGCCTTCACCTTGGACCGGCTGGCATTCCCAACCAGGCCAGTCACCTTAAATATTTCGCCATCTTTAAAGGGAGCTTTATTCTGCCGGTCGGGAGTAAAAACCGTCACATAGAGATCCTCGCCGAAGAAGGCCATCGCCGAGACCTTCAATTCTACGTCTTGTACGGGATAAAGATTCTCCAACTTGAAAAGCGGATGCAACTCATCAGCTGAAACCAGTTCATCGAGTTTGGGGCTAAATCTTTTCTTGGGCTTCTTCGGCTTTGACTGGGCGATCGCAAGAGACAAGAAAACGAAGGGCAGAACTAAAAAAGGGCGTAAATTCAAAATCAACAAATCTGGATTGAGTCCAGTCCACCTTATCTTCCGCTGAAATGGAATCATGGATTTCAAGCCCAGCGGACAGAGATTTTATTTAAAAGATGCGCAACGGCCTAATCAATTTTGAAGTGAATGAAACTACCATCGTGAAGATGACAGGACGATGACAGAGTCACCAAAATCCGTTCTTTACCAATATCTCTCTGATCCCGATAACTCATGAGATGAAAACACTTTTGATTCTTCTAGCATGCTTCACCTCACTGGGCTTTGCACAAGTCGAAGTCGCCAAAATCCCTGAAAATCTGGCAAAGAAAATAATTTCCCTGAACCACGAATTTCTCATTTATGGAAAGGACGAGGCCAAGAAAGATAAAAAGCTCCCCCTTGTCATCTACCTTCACGGCGCCGGAGGCATCGGCAATGAGATCCGCAAAGTGGAACGACAGCCTCGCCGCCTTCTCGAAACAATCAAGAAAGCAGGCCGGAAGTGCCTTTGTGTCGCGCCACAGGCCATGAAAAAACCGCGTAATCAGGAAATCAAAGGAGGCTGGATCCCAGCCGACCTCGACATTCTCCTCGGACACCTACAGAAGATCCTCCCGATCGATGCGAAACAAATCTACCTCACCGGAAACAGCATGGGCGGATACGGCACCTTCGCATGGGCGGCAAACTCACCTCACCACTTCGCAGCCATTGCCCCCATGGTGGGAGGCCTCGGTCCCGGAGGCCCAAAGGATATCACGCCCAAGCTCGATGATTGGGGCAGGAATCTCTCCAAGATTCCCATGAAAGCCTACTATGGTGAAGACGACCGCGTCGTCCCCGCCGATCGTGGTGAGATGGTTCTCAAAGTAATCAAGAAATCAGGCGGAACAAAAGCCGATCTCATCGTCATTCCCAACGAAGGCCACGGCGCCGGACGAATCCCCTTTTCCGATCCTAATTTCGTCGAATGGATGTTCTCTCAAAAGAAGGAGTAAATTACCCCACCCTCTCGATCTTGCTGAATACCGACTGCGTGCTCTTCGCGTAAATCCCAACATATCTCATTTGCTCCAAGCTGGCTGTTTGCCTCCGCTCCACGGTGGTTTTACCAGCTTTGATCATGGCCTTAACATGCTCGAGATCGATGGTAATGACCACTTCGAAAAAGATCACCTGCTTTGAATCTGGAATCCTCCGAAGTCACTTATACCACGGCTCTCCACGCGTCCTGAAAAATTTCGCACATCCCCGTTCTGATTAAAATTCCTGATTTGTAGATTTCGTAATTGGCGGGGCCTTAAGCAGGCATTCTTGCCCCCTTTGACCGCCGCGTGATAGCTCACCTTGAAAATCGCCTTGTCCTGAAGCGGTCTCGCCAGCTTCTCAAGGTCGAAGCTCTGCGCTCGTTTATGCGAACCATCCTTGAAAGACAATTCCCCAACCCGGGAAGCTTTGAAGGTTGGATTTGAATCCTTCGCCTCGACTTCTCTCCTTTCACCTTTTCAGCAGGGCGTTTCATAGCGAGGGTGGTGCCCTGCAACCGGGTATTCCGTTGACCGAATGCCCCAGCTCATCCGCTTCATGTCACGCTCACTCATCTTCGATTCCGGTCTTGAGGAAATTTACACTCTCAAGACAAAGGCACCGGGTCCCGCCGGGGCTCTTCCGTTTACTCCGGAGAAACTGGCCACCGAGCCATCAGGCCACCTCTTCGGCTGGACCCAAAATGTCGGTATGGGCTGGTCATCGGAAAACGTTGCCGGTAGTGACTACCTCATTCTTTCCACCCAAGGCGGCATTCGCCGCGAAGACGGAACTCCCGTTGCCCTAGGCTACCACACCGGCCATTTTGAAGTCGGACTACTCATGGAGGAAGCCGCCAAGACGATCACCGCAGCCAAAGGCGTCCCCTTCGCGGGATTTGTTTCCGACCCGTGCGATGGTCGAACCCAGGGAACCGATGGTATGATGGATTCCCTGCCCTATCGCAATGATGCCTCGGTGGTGTTTCGTCGCCTCATTCGCTCGCACCCCACGCGCAAAGGAGTCGTCGGAGTCGCGACCTGTGACAAGGGCCTGCCCGCCATGCTGATGGCTCTTGCTGCGACGCAATCACTCCCCACGATTCTCGTTCCAGGCGGCGTCTCATTGCTCAGTGAGGAAACCGACGAAGACCTGGGCCGCATCCAAACGATCGGGGCGCGCTATTCGCAGGGTGAGATCTCGCTGGACTATGCCGCGCACGCCGCCTGTCGGTCCTGTGGCTCTCCCGGCGGGGGATGCCAATTCTTGGGCACTGCCGCGACGGCACAAGTCGTCGCCGAAGCACTCGGGCTTTCGCTTCCCCACTCCGCCCTCGCTCCCTCCGGCACCGAGATATGGAAGGATATGGGAAGGCGCTCGGCTCTCGCCATGCTCGACATGGAGAAAAATGGCCTCACCACCGCCGACATCCTCACCGAAAAGTCAGTCGAGAATGCCCTTGCCCTCCACTGCGCTTTTGGTGGTTCAACCAATCTCATCATGCACCTCCCAGCCATCGCTCATCAGGCGGGATTAAGGCGCCCCAACGTCGACGACTGGCGTCGCTTCAACGCCGATATTCCACGCCTTGTCGATGCCCTTCCCAATGGGCCGCAGCACTTCGCTACCGTGCAAGTCTTCCTCGCAGGTGGTGTCCCCGAGGTCATGCTCCACCTCCGCGAAATGGGCAAACTTCACCTCGATGCCATGACCGTCACCGGACAAACCGTCGGTGAAAATCTCGAATGGTGGGAGAACTCCGAACGACGCATTCGTCTCAAGGAAAAACTGGCGCAACTCGACGGCATCGATCCCGAAACCGTCATCCAATCTCCAGCCCAAGCTCGTGAGAATGGCCTCACCTCAACCGTCACTTTCCCCGAAGGCAACCTCGCTCCCGAAGGCTCGCTGATCAAATCCACCGCCATCGATCCTTCCCTGATTAACGACCACGGGATCTATCTCCACGAAGGTCCAGCCCGCGTATTCACCTCTGAGCCCGATGCCATCGCCGCCGTCAAGTCCACCGGCGAAGACCGCATTCGCAAAGGCGACGTGATCGTCCTCATCGGTTACGGACCCGTCGGTTGCGGCATGCCTGAAACCGCTCAACTCACAATTGCTCTCAAGCACCTTTCTTGGGGCAAGGAAGTTGCGCTCATTACCGACGGTCGTTTCTCAGGTGTCTCGACCGGAGCGTGCATCGGACACATTTCGCCGGAGGCCTGGTCGGACGGACCGATCGGAAAACTCCGCGATGGCGACCCTATTCGAGTCGAAATTGATTGCAAGAAAATGACAGGCTCGGTCGACTACACCGGTCTCGAAAATTTCACGGCCCGTAAAACCAATCCTGATCTTCAAGAAAACCCGGATGTCCCCGACGACACCCGTCTCTGGGCCGCGCTTCAAGATGTCAGCGGCGGCTCGTGGGGAGGTTGCGTTTACGACGTCGAATCCATCATCTCCAAACTGAAAAAATCATGAAACCCATCCTCCTTGCCTTTGCCTCGATTTCGCTTTCTGCCTTTGGGGCAGGGAAGCCAAATATCCTGTTCATCATCTCGGACGATCTCACCGCCACTGCTCTCTCCTGCTATGGCAACGAAGTCTGCAAGACTCCCAACATTGACCGTCTCGCCGCGCAAGGAACTCGCTTCACCAAAGCCTACTGTCAGGGAACCTATTGCGGACCGTCGCGGGCCTCATTTATGAGCGGATACTATCCGCACGCCATCAAAATGCTCGGCTACGGCTCACCGCGACCGGCAATTGGCGACCGCGCCACCTGGGCACAACATTTCAAGAACAACGGCTACCACACTGCGCGGGTTTCCAAAATTTTCCACATGGGTGTTCCCGGTGGCATTGAAAAAGGCACCGACGGAGCAGACGACCCGGCCTCCTGGACCGAGCGATTCAACTCGCCCGGCCCCGAGTGGAAAGCGCCTGGTGATGGCGAAACTTTGGAGAACAATGCCGATGGACGAAAGCCCGGACCAGTCGGCGGCAACACCTTCGTCGTCGTTGAAGCTGATGGCGATGACCTCGTGCACTCCGATGGTAAAACGGCCGCCAAAGCCGTCGAACTCATCAAGCAGCACAAGGACAAGCCTTTCTTTCTTGGAGTGGGATTCGTTCGTCCGCACGTTCCATTCGTCGCACCAAGAAAAGACTACACCGACTTCCTGCCCTACTCGGGAATGGAGCTTCCTCCAAAAATCGAAAACGATTGGGCCGACATTCCGAAAGCAGGCATCAACTACAAAACCAGCAAAAACATGAAAATGGACGTCCGCCGCCAAAAGAAGGCCGTGGGCGGATACTACGCATCGGTCGCCTTCATGGACCGCATGGTCGGACAAGTGCTCGACGGACTCACCGAAGCAGGATTGGATGACAACACCATTGTCATCTTTACCAGCGATCACGGCTACCATCTGGGCGAGCATGATTTCTGGGCCAAGGTCAGCCTCCACGATGAATCCGCCGCCGTCCCGCTCATCATCAGGATACCGGGCAAAAAACCTGCCGTTTGTAATTCATTGGTGGAACTCCTCGATCTCTACCCGACTCTTTCAAATCTTTGCGGACTCGAAGTCCCGAAGCGCCTGCAAGGAAAAGACATCTCAAAAATGATGTCCAATCCGAAGGAGGAAGTCCGTAACGCTGCCTTTAGCGTTAACGGAAAGGGATTCCTCCTCCGCGAACAAGACTGGGCCTACATCGCATACGGGAAAAACGGCAAAGGCGAGGAAGAGCTCTTCGACATGAATAAAGATCCCAAGCAATACACAAACCTCGCCAAAGATCCCAAACATGCCGAGACAGTGGCCCGCTTTCAAAAGCAAATGGCAGCAAAGCTCAAGGAGGTCCTTACCAACGATCTTGATCTGAAGTATTAAGGCCTACTCTTTCCCAACCAAGGGACCGATGTATTCCATGGCGACGACAACATCGTCAAACCATACCTTGATCTGGTGGCCGGCTGGCTTCCCCGTATTTCGCACCAGGAGGTGTAGTAATCCCAGGTCCAAGACTTCCCGAAAGGTTCGATCATCGACCAAAACGACTTTGCGCCATCAGCAGGAAAACCCGCCTTTCGAGTTCTTGATCCGCCAGCATAGCGAACCTCCATCACCTGAATTTCGATCCATCAGGAGTGATTTTTTACTACCAATCCGAGATCGTGTCTCGCTGCTAAAGCTAAAATCTCTCTCTGCCCTTACAGCCTCCCAAAGGGCCGCCAACCGACTGATCTTACTTTGTTCAAACCTCTCGACCTTAAATACCTTCGAGCCTTTTTCGATCTCAAGTTCACCCCGATATTTCGAAGCAAGGCCCGGCCCTAAAGGAAACCTTTTTACCGGGACCTAGACCAAGATGCAAAATACGCTAGCCCACTTACCTTGCCCGGCTTCCTAAGAAGTAATCAGGAAAGGCTACAAAACTGTCAAAAGAATAAGCCCTCCTTTACCACCATCAATAAAACGGCTCGAACCAGAAGGTCCGAACCGGAGACCGGGGCTTAAAAAAATTGGACCAAGGGATTTAGCTACCGGAAAGGGCTTCATACACGTGGTCCAGCCCACTGCGGAGAACCCAGGCACGCTCGGTATCACTTTCGATTGCCCCAGCCTGCTTAACAAGCTGATTGAGAACCATGCTTACGCGAGGATCCACTCCAGAGGTCTTGGAAATCGAAACCATGCAATCGCGGTAAATACTCGCACATTTACCATGGTCCCCATTATTGAAAACCGGGACGCCTTGATCAATGGCCGCCTCGATCTGTTTGAGAGGAGACTTCCCGCCTGTGGAGGCAGTCTTGCCCTCGATCTTCTTGGTAGAAGGAAGAATCACTGCATCGATCACGTGGATCATCCCATTATCGCATTTGATATCGGTTTTCACGATTGTCGCGCCGTTCACCTTGAAAACGCCATCGACGATACCGAACTCGAGATTTCCTCCGCTGAGAGATTTGGCCTTGCCGACGTTGAGAGCATCTCCAGCGCGCACCGATCCCGGAATGGCATGAAGGCTCAAGATCGAGATCAACTTGTCACGATTCTCGCTTTTCAAAAGTTCTTCGACCGTCCCTTTCGGAAGTGCGGCAAACGCCTCGTCCGTAGGCGCCAAGACAGTCACGGCTTGATCGCCAGTCAAGGCGTCGGTGAGTCCAGCCGCATCGACAGCAGCGAGGAGGGTCTTAAACTTACCTGCGCGTTTTGCCACGCTGGCAATGTCATTAGACTGCTTCGGGGGGAGAATTACCGAGTCAATTACGTGGATCACGCCGTTCGAGCATTTCACGTCAGCATTCACAATAGCAGCGTCGTTAACGCGAACACGTCCGCCCGAAAATACGAACTTCACAGAGTCACCTTGCACCGTCTTTGCTTCCTTGGCGGCGAGAGCACCAGCCAAATCGACTGAACCTGTAACCACGTGATATGTGAGGACAGCCTGAAGCTGGTCAAGATTTTCCGGCTTCAAGAGAGTCTCAACCGTGCCCTCGGGGAGTTTTTTGAAAGCTTCGTCCGTCGGGGCAAAAACCGTAAATGGGCCAGCGCCTTGGAGAGTTTTAACAAGCTTGGCCTCGGTCAGAGCTTTCGCAAGAATTCCGAAACGGCCATCGGCCAGAGCCGCGGAAACAATGTCGCTCCCACCAGCCTCACCACCATAAGCCCGGATCCAATCGACCTGAAGTTCGAATGGCCCTTGCTTCTTGTCACCGAGGAGCAGTCCAACCCGGCGAATCTTACCGGGATCAAACTTTTCCTTCGAGAGGCTCATTCCCCGGAAGCTTCCTTTGAACTGGTCAAAAGGAACCTTGATCTCGGTCCATTCCCCTTTTTCGGTCTTAAAATCAGCTTTGAAGGAAACTTCCATTCCTCGGAACCGGGCCTCCGTGCTGAATCGCATCTGGTAGGTCCGACCATCCCCTTTCACCCGCGCCACCAAGCCCTCAGCCCCGGCGAGGTTCATCTTGAGATCATCTGTTCGGAGGGAGGAAAAACCGCCGTTATTCTCCAGCGAAAGTTTTCCGCTAAAGGTCAGAACTCCATCATTTGAAATTTGGATCTTTCCCTTCGAAAGGCCTCCCATCACGCCGTCGTCGACGACACGCCATCCGAGTGAGTCAGCTTCTTTACGATCGAATTCAGCAACAGAATTCTTTTGAGCCTGCACCGTAGTCTGTGAGAGGGTCAGACACGCGACGGCCAAGGTTGATCTTTGAAACAGATTCTTCATAGAATTCTAACAACGCACCGGAAATCCCCCTGTCAACGAGATTTTCCAGCCTAAATTATTTAGGAAATGAGAAAGACTTTAACGATCGGAAAACTCGTCAAGATAAGACCGCAAGTCATCCTTTTCAGCTTTTAAGAAACCGGCCAGATGGGAACCTTCGCGTGCCAATCCAGCAAACTGATGGTGTTCGGGAGACGATGCTCATGGCACTGCGCGCAGTGTTTCATGTAAACCCCATAGCCTCGTTTCAGAGTCGGATAGGATTTCCCACTTATCGCCGCACCCGCCTCGGTAGGCTCCGGGGTTGCAATCTTCTGGACGGAAGATTGGCAGGAGGAGGCGTAAAAGAGACTCACCAGACCAACCGCAGCACCAAAAGATTTCATGTTCCATGGAAACACGTTTTTTCTAAAAACGCGCTTGAGATTCACAGAAACAAGTCACGCAAGCCACTGATACAAGCCCTTGTTCCATCCAACCTAAACACTCCGAGTTTGTAATGAAAATTCTCACAAGAAAGATGCTTGGTGGTAAGAGCCAATTTCGTCCCAATTCCCTTCGATCCCATCCCTGACAGATCAATTGCATGGGAAGTTCGAAAGCAACGCCAAGCAGTAGCATTCGCCGGCGATAATAACGACGTAAAGAGATGTTGGGTTTTCCGACACCTTAAAAGAGTCTATCAGAGAACTCTAACGCGATGAGAAAAATCAAAACAGGAGTAATTGAGAGATCGGAATCAGATTTCTTTTTTTGTTAGATGAAGAGCAAGGCTGTGAATTTAAATGAAAATGGCCAAGAGAACTGCCCCTGCGACCGCAATAGCAACGATTACAAAAAGCTTTTGACGATCTCGACGCACTTTGCATTTAAGGCATATGGATTTTTGGACTCCATCGATTATCCTTTGTAGCTCTTTCTTTAAGATCTTTGACCCGCGAAGGTAATTCCCACAGTAGGAACAATACTCTTTGCCATATCGACGGAGCAAGAGTTCGACATCTTCGCCAGAATCCATCCCCAAACAAAACTATTTTGGCTAAATCTAACAAGTAAATAGTTATTAAAATTTACCAGCTAGATCACTTTCTTAGCACTGTTAATTGGCCCCTCGAAGCTCGATACGCTCAAAGGAAAACGAGCGGCAACACCACGATTGCCCACAGCAGATTACTAGCTCCAAATGGCTCATACAAGCAGCTCTGACGCCGGCGAGGTCACTACCAGTCATCACATCATACTGCGATCCACCTGTCCGGAATTACACAATGCTCTCTACAACCTTGCGGTGATGTTTCGGCCGCCGCCGGCCAGCCCTCAAAAGAGATTTTGTCTCACCTTCACTCTGGTATCATGAACGAGAGTAAGTAGACTTGTCCGCCATGAAACGTCTCATTGCCGTCTTCCTCAGTCTCATCGCCCTCCCGCTCTCTGCGGCCGAAAAACCAAATATTCTCTGGATCTTCTGTGAGGACCTTTCCCCATGGATGGGATCCTACGGCTTTCCCGTGAATGAGGGAAAGACACCTGCTCTCGATCAACTCAGCAAGGACGGCATCCGTTTTTCACGCTGCTATGTTCCTGCTCCCGTTTGCTCGGCCTGCCGATCCGCCATGATCACCGGAGTCTATCAAACGACTACCGGCACGCACCAACACCGCTCGTCCCGTAGCCCCGAATCCGCGATCCAACTTCCCAAGGGAATTAGAACCCTGCCTCAAATTTTCATCGAAAATGGCTACGCCACCTTCAACAAGGGTAAGGACGATTATAATTTCGTATACAATCGCCCTGAGCACTACTCGGCCAAGGAACCGAAACCCAATCCAAACCAAAAGAAGGGATTCTATGGCAAAAAAGGTAAGGCCGACTGGGCCGCCGTCCCAAAAGGAAAGCCATGGTTCGGTCAGATCCAACTTGGCGGCGGCAAGACTAACACCCGCAAGCTCACCGACAAGGTCGATCCCGCGACCATGAAGGTCCCGCCCTATTTCCCAAATGAGGAAATATTCCGCCAGGAATGGGCTCACCATTACGACACCGTCCGCGTCACCGACGGACACGTCAAAGAAATCATAGACCGCCTCAAAGCCGACGGACTTCTTGAAAACACCATTGTCTTTTTCTTCTCTGATCACGGCAACAACCACTCCCTCCGGCACAAACAATTTTGCTACGAAGGCGGCGTTCACGTTCCCCTCATCATCTCCGGCCCCGGCATCGAAAAGAACGCGATACGCGCCGAGCTCATCAGCAGCCTCGACATCTCTGCCACCACCCTCGCTCTCGCCGGGATTGAACTCCCCGACTACCTTCACGGCCAAGATCTTTTCGGCGATGACTACAAAGCGCGCGATCACGTCGTCTCCGCACGCGACCGCTGCGACTACACCATCGATCGCATCCGCACCGTCCGCACCCAGAAATTCCGCTACCTCCGTAACTTCATGACCGACCGCATTCTTCTTCAGGCCCAATACCGGGACGGCCAGGCACAAACCAAGCGCCTCCGAGAACTCCACGCCAAAGGAGAACTTGGCAAGATTCCCACCTGGGCCTTCTTCGGAAAGCGTCCCGCTGAAGAACTCTACGACATTGAAAAAGACCCCCACCAAATCAACAACCTCGCCAATGATCCAAAGTTCGCCAAAGAGCTGAAACGTCACCGCGAGCTCCTCAACAAATGGATCAAGGAAACCGGCGACAAAGGCGAGCAACCCGAGTCCAAGGAACACCTTCGCGCCATCTACAAACGCTGGGGCAAAAACTGCGTCAATCCCGAGTTCGACGTCTTCAAAAAGGAAGCCGCCAAAGCTGAATGATCCGCTTCATCCAGATCGCGTTGCTCAGTCTCTTGTCCGCCACCGCCGACGAGAGACCGCCCAACGTCCTCATGATCTGCATTGATGATCTCAATGACTGGGTTGGTTTTCTCGACGGCCATCCCGACGTCAAAACACCCCACATGGATCGCCTAGCAAAGCAGGGGCGCAACTTTACAAACGCCCACTGCGTCGTCCCAGTCTGCTCGCCCTCCCGGGTTAGCGTGATGTCCGGTCTCCACGCCACCACTCACGGATCTTACGACCTCGGCCCATCCTATCAAACAATCCCGCGACTCAAGACCGCACCCTGCATGCAGGCTTGGTTCAAAAAACACGGATACCTCTCCATCGCCGGAGGAAAAATCCTTCATCACGGCTTCACTGGCGAACTGAAAGGTGCCATCGACATCGATCTCGGTGGATACGGAGGCCCTCGACCAAAAAAGAAACAAAATGGTTTTAGCCGGGCCTGGGATTGGGGGGCCTACCCGGAAACCGACACTCAAATGAGGGACTTCCAGCTCGCCCAAAAAGCCGCGACGTCACTTCAGGAAAAGCACGACAAACCTTTCTTCATATCCGTAGGTATCTTCCGCCCGCACGTCCCCATGTTCGTTCCTCAAAAATGGTTCGACCTTTATGATCGTGACACCCTCACTCTGCCCAAAGCTCCTCTTTCCGATCTCGAAGACCTCCCACCCAATTTCAAAGGCCGCCTCAACATCGAGCCCGCCCACGCCGAAGTTCTCGAGAAAAAACAGTGGCGCGAAATGGTGCAAGCCTACCTCGCCTGCGTCAGCTTCGCCGACCATTGTGTTGGAACCATCCTCGAAGGACTGAACTCCGGCCCCAACAAAGACAACACCATCATCGTCCTCTGGAGCGATCACGGCTTCCACCTCGGCGAAAAACAAAAGTGGGCAAAACGCACTCTCTGGGAAGAGTCCACTCGATCCCCCTTACTCTTTGCCGGCCCCGGAATCAAACCCGGCACCAACTGCCCAGAAGCCGTCAGCCTCCTCGACATCTACCCCACCCTTGTCGACCTCTGCAGCCTCCCGAAACCACCTCAACTCGATGGCCTCTCCCTCCTTCCCCAACTCAATGATTCCGCAGCCGTCCGAAAAGAACCCGCTCTCTCCTCAAGCTACTTCGGTAACCACGCCCTCCGCACCAAAGACTGGCGTTACATCCGCTACGCCGACGGTGCTGAAGAACTCTACCACCACCCCGGCGACCCCCACGAGTTCACCAACTTGGCCTCCAACCCAAAACACCAAGCCACCAAAAAACTCTTAGCCTCCTGGCTTCCCAAAACAGCCACACCCGAAGTCAAAGGAAAGAAGCGCAGGAAGCCCCGAGAGTAGACTTTCATTTCAAGTCTCCGGAATAATCAGAAATCCTTTTCCCTTGAAGAATCGCACCGCCCGCCTATTCGTCACTTCATGAGACCATATTTATTCTCAATCTTTTCGCTCTCGGCCGCTCTCGCAAACGGAGCTGCCGTGACCAACTGGGTCGCCACCAATGGCGATGCCGGATTCACCGCCGGAACCGCTGCTACCAATTCCCCGGTCTCCACTGATGCCGACGGTGACACCCTTGCAGGCAGCTTCGCCTCCGTTACCCTGGGTGAAGGAGACCTCATCGCTCTCACCGGATCAGTCAGCATCACAGGAAACACCGGCGCCATTCCCGGAAATCAATTTCGCTGGGGGCTCTTCGGTGGACCCGGAACGCCGACAACCGGCAATGGCTCCAACTACGTCGGAATCTGGGCCTCCGCTTCCACAGATATCAGGCATGCCGATGGCTCAACCACCAATCCCTTCTCTGGCTCGGCATCGACCATTATCAACACCCAGGCAGGTGCAGTGCCGGCTTACGGTGACACTCTCGATTTCTCCCTCAACATCACCCGGATCAACGCCACCCAGATTTCCGTCAGCGGAGATCTAGTGAATTCAGGTGGCACAACTCTGATCTCATGGCCTGAAACGACAGCCAACGCTGCCGAGTCCGCCTTCACCTTTAACTCGGTCGGAATCTTGCTTGGAGGCACAACAGACGCCACCCAGGCGGCCTTCTCAAATGTTGATGCAACCCTAACCTCTGTCCCCGAGCCATCTTCACTGCTTCTCGGCCTCATCGGCATCCTCGGCCTTTTGCGCCGTCGCCGCTAATTCACCGGAGCAAGTTTATTGATTTCAAAGGCACTGTCCTCGGGGCAGTGTCTTTTTTGCTAAGTGGGACAAACGTCTTAATATTAAGATCACCATCATGAAAACCTTTCTTCTCTCCTGCCTGACCACCACGCTGTTTCTTCAGGCAGCCGCTGAACCCGTGATCAACTGGGTCACCACCAACGGCGACACTGGATTCTCCGGTGGAACCGAAGCCACCAACTCTCCCATCACGACCGATGCTGATGCCGAAACCATCGTCGGCAGTTTTCCCGCTGTCACCCTAACCGTGGGCCAAACCATTCAACTCAGTGGTTCTGTCACCATCACCTCGGGAGGAGGTACCCTTCCCGGAAACCAATTCCGTTGGGGGATTTTCAATTCACCCGGCATCCCCGCCACCGGTTCAGGCAGCAATTATGTCGGAGTATGGACCACCGCCACCAATGGCACGGCTAATCTCGTAATTGCAAACGGCTCAACCACCAATCCCTTCTCCGGTTCAGCCTCCACGACCATCTCTTCCGCATCTGATTCCGACGGAGGAAATTCCGATTTTAACGAAGCTCTCACATTCACCCTGAGCATCACCCGCATTGATGCCACCCAAATCCAAACCACCGCATCACTGACGGACGGCGGCGACCTTTTGGTCGAGTGGCCCGAAACCCTCTCACCGGCCTCACCAGCCAGCTTCACATACAACGCAGTCGGATTTCTTCTCGGCGGGACCCTCGATGCTTCGTCCGCCGCATACTCGAACGTCACCGTTACTGGCCTGACCCCTCCCGACGACACGGATAACGACGGCATGCCCGACGACTACGAAACCGCCAACGGTCTCGACCCTGACGTAAATGACGCTGACCTCGACCTCGACAGCGACAACCTCACCAACCTTGCGGAATATCTTGGCGAAGACGGCTCACCCAACACCGGAGACGAGACCAATCCCAATGATCCTGATTCCGACGATGACGGCAGCGACGACGATGAGGAACTTGCCCTCTCGACCGACCCCAATAACCCCGACACTGATGGCGATACCCTGCTCGACGGAGTTGAGTCAGGATCAGGAATCTTAGTCGATGCCAGCGACACCGGAACCAACCCTCTGAAGAGTGACACCGATGGCGATTCGGTAAGCGACGGCATCGAGGTCTCTGCCGGAACAGACCCCAATGATCCCGAAAGCAATTTTGGAGTCAGATTGTTTGGAGTCGATTTTAACTCCAAAGAATTACCCGGCTCTCCCAGCTACTCCGGACTGAGAGTCATTTCCGGAACAGCAATCACCGGCTCCCCTCTTATCAAAAAAATCGGCACGCGCATCGTCACCGTTTCCACCAGCGACGATTCCCCGTTCGACTTCCGGGGAGCCAACGGAGACCCCAGTCGCGCCATTCCCGGCGGCAATATTTCACGCTCCTTTCTCGTTGCCGACTTCATCGGATCCCGCAATTCTTCGATCGAAATCACCATCGAAGATCTTGCCGCCGGCACCTATCTTTGGACCTCCTATCATCTCGATCCCATCACCGGGTCCACTCACGGATTCGCCAGCGGAACTTCCGGAACATCTCCAAACACCATCGAAGCCCGCATCGAATCTGACCTAAAAGGATCGGTCACTCCAACCTCGCTCGGAACCGCCGGACTTGGAACCACCGTCCTCGCTGATTCCGAAATCCCAACTCTGGCCTTCGCCTTCACTCACGATGGCACCGGACCTATTACGATCGAGTTGTCCGCAAAAGAAACCGACGGAGTGAATCAACACCTCTTCCTCAACGGATTCGAAATCTACTCCAGCCAGGCCGCAAAATGAAATACCTTCTCACTGCTACAATCTCACTGTTCGGGCTTCAGGGGCCCACTTTCGCCGCTCCGAATGTTCTCCTCATTGCGGTCGATGACCTCCGCCCGGAACTCGGCTGCTATGGCGAAGCCCACATGCACACCCCGCACATCGATGCTCTCGCAAAATCGGGTCGTATTTTTCGGAACCACTATGTCGCCGTCCCAACCTGCGGCGCCTCCCGCTACGCCCTCATGACCGGGCGCCGACCCACCTCGGCCAGTGATGACAACAACGCCTTCAATGCCATGCCTACCACCGAGACGGCGGGCCCCGAAAGCTGGGTTCACCTCCTCCGCCAAAATGGCTGGCACACCGCCTCGATGGGAAAAATCACCCACGAGCCCGATGGCTTCCAGTGGTCCTTCCCATCCAACTACGATGACAACCGCTCACGGGCCAACGACCCCGACATGCGCTTCTCTTTTGATGAGATCATCTACGATCACGGAGAATGGGGCGCGCGACGCTACCCTCTTTTCGCCTACGCCGGTGGCACCGGGCGCGTTCGCAACGTCACTCCTGCCTACGAAATTGGAGTCGACGAAAGTGGCAACTCCCTCCCTGACGAAGCTTACCCCGACGGACAGATGGCTCTCGCCGCGATGGAAAAACTTCGTGAATTCAAGGATGACGATCAGCAATTTTGCCTCGCCCTCGGCTTCCACAAACCCCACCTCCCCTTCAACGCGCCAAAGGCATACTTTGATCTCTATCCTCCCGAGACTCTCCCGGGACCCGATCCAGTCTCTCCGCCCTCCGGAGCCAACTCCTCCACCGGCAGCTCGGGCGAGCCCAATGCCTACACGAATATTGAAGATCGCGACGTTCTCCGCCGAGCCTACTTCGCCAGCATCTCTTACATGGACGCTCAAGTTGGTAAGGTCCTCACTGAATTAAAAAACCTCGGCCTCGATGACAACACTATCGTCGTCCTCTGGGGCGACCACGGCTGGTGCATTGATGACTATTCGCGCATCGGAAAGCACTCTGTTCTGGAACGGGCCGTCGAGTCTCCCCTCATCATCCGGGCACCGGAATCGAGCAACCCCAAAGCCTTCGCAGGACTCACTACGACAGGCGTGGTCGAAAGCATCGATATCTACCCCACCATCGCCGACCTGTGCGGGCTTTCCGGTCAAATTCCTGCGACCGCCGTGGGAAGCTCCCTCGTCCCCATGCTGCGCAACCCCTTCGCCACCGGAAAGACCTACGCTTATTCCCGCTGGGGCAGCGTCACCGCCATTCGAACGGAAACCCATCGGCTCATCCGCTCCGGAAGTGGTGTCAACGACCTCTACGATCTCTCCACCCACCGCTACGAGCTCGCTGATATTTCCGCCAGCGACCCCCAGCTCACCAACAACCTGGCGAGCCAGATCAACATTCAATCCACCCGCTCCGGAGACACCTATGAATCGTGGTCTGAAGGGAACGCCCTCCTCCTCGACCCCAACGCTGATGCCGACCTCGACGGAATCGACAACCTCCTGGAATACCTCGCCGGCACCGATCCCCTCCAATCGTCGTCCGCGAGGAGACCAAGCTTTGGCCGCGAAGATCTTGGCCGGGGCCCCGAACCGGTCTTCTCCTTCCAGCTCTCGTCCTCTCCCGACGACCTCACCTTGTCACCCGCAGCCTCCACCGACCTTGAAGATTGGTCCACCTCGGCACTGGAATTTGTCGACGCCAGCCCACTCGCAAACGAAGCAAATTTCCTTCTTCGCTTCCGCCTGATCCAGCCTGAGGAAAATCGATACTTCTTTCGAACAGAGATAGAGATAGAATGAGCCATACCGGCTCATGAAAACTTTCATTCTTTCTTTCCTCTGCGTCTCCACGCTTCTGCGTGCGGGCGACCAACCCAACATCATCCTCATCATGACTGATGACCAAGGTTGGGGCGATACTGGCTACAACGGCCACCCTCATCTCAAGACACCCCACCTCGACCGTATGCAGGCTGAAGGAGTCACATTCACCCGCTTCTACTCCGGCGCCGCGATGTGCTCTCCAACCCGGGGAAGCTGCTACACCGGACGCAATCCCTACCGCTATGGCATTACCTTTGCAATGGCCGGAATGCTGGAACCCACCGAAATCCCCATCACTTCCATTCTAAAAAAACAAGGCTACACCACCGGCCACTTCGGCAAGTGGCACCTCGGCACACTCTCCAAAGAAAAGGGCGATCAAAAACGTTGGGGTACATTCGCCAAAGAACCTGAACGCTACTACTGCCCCCCCTGGGAACGTGATGTCGATGTCTCCTTCGTCACTGAATCAAAAGTCCCCACCTGGGATCCTCTCGTTGATCCCGGCTCGATCAAAAAGAATCCATCCAGCGACACAAAACCCAAAAAGGCATACGGAAACGACTACTTCACCGGCCCCAGAAAAACCGTCATCGAGAACACTAAGGGCGATGACTCCCGAGTCATCATGGACCGTACGATTCCCTTCATTAGGAACGCCGTTGAAAAAGAATCGCCCTTCTTTGCTGCGGTTTGGTTTCACACTCCTCATTCCCCCGTCGTTGGTGGCCCCAAGTATCGTGAGATGTATCAGGATCAACCTGAGCACGCACAACACTACTACGCCTGTCT
>JBDNAG010000112.1:0-4295 GCA_039768565.1 Akkermansiaceae bacterium
ATGGCGTCGACTGGGGTGGGGGGTATCCCCTGAATGAGAAAGGTGCAGTTTGGAAATGGGATGTCGCTGATAAACATCCACTGCGCGAGGAGACGGCCAAATTGTTGCGATCGGATTCGAGTGGTTTTTCTGTGGATCAGTTGATCAAGGTTCTTGATTTTCCTGACCAACGCGTCCGTCTAAAGGCTCAGTTTGAACTGGTGAAGCGCCAGTTGCGTCCGGAACTTGAAGCTGCCGCCAAGCAAGCGACTCTTCTTGGCAGAATTCACGCAATCTGGGGAATCGGGCAACTGAATCGTCGGTTGGAATCACCTGACTTCCAATTTCTTCTTGGTCTTCTCAATGATCAGGAGGAAGAAATTAGGACGCAGGTAGCAAAAATCATAGGCGACCAATTCGGGACCCAACTTGCTCTTCATCGAGCTCCCGTGCCGTCATCCGAGGCATCTTCGATCACGAAGGCTCTCTTGCCGCTTCTTGGAAGTTCATCAGATCGTTTGAAATTTCACGCGGCAGTGGCCATTGCAAATATTGGGAGCCCGGAAGCAAAATCAGCCTATCGAACAATTCTGGGAAAAGCGTCGGATGAGCAAACCTACCTACGTCATGCCGCTACTATTTTGGCAGCCGGATGTTCCCCCGACGAAGAGCTGGTGACGATGTTGGAAGGGGACTCCAGCTTAGGAAAAAAGGTGGCGATTGTCGCTCTCCGTCGTCGCGGCGCTCCGTCTGTCGCGCGATTTTTAGATTCGCCTGAAGAGGATGTCGTGGCTGAAGCCGCTCGCGCGATTCATGACGACTGGACGATTCTGGAAGCTCTTCCATCCTTGGCTGCTATTCTGAAAACAACTCCGTGGACAAATAACCAATCGATTGTTCTTCGCTCCATTAATGCCAATTTTCATCTTGGAGGAGCTGAAGAAGCGCAAAGAGTTGCGGACTTTGCAGGAAATGTGGAAGCGGCAAAATCGCTCCGTCTGGATGCTTTGAATGCGCTTTCGGAATGGATGAAGCCGGGTGAATTGGACCGGGTGGTCGGCCGCTATCGGCCCTTGCCAGAAAGAAAAGCCTCCATCGTTACTGATGCCCTCATCCCCGTGCTTAAGCAACTTCTCACCGACAAGGATCAGGATGTTCAAGGTAAAGCGATGGAGCTCACCCGGCAGATTGGCATTACAATTCCAGCGGATGCTCTTCTCGCTCTTGCTCAAGACAGCAAGTCACTTCCAAGCTTGAAAATCGAAGCCCTGCGCGGACTTCAGAATCAAAAGCATCCTAAACTTCTGGAGCTGTTGAATGCAGCGCTTGATGACTCTGAACTTGGTGTGCGAATTGAAGCTCTGATGCTTTTGGCTAAATCGAATCCCAAGAAGGCATTTGTGATCGTGAAAAAGGTCCTCGCTGACGAGAGGCGAAGCGTCGAGGTTAAGCAAACTGCAATTGCTCTCTTGGCAGGCGAATTGACCTCGAAGGAAAGTGATGAGCTCCTGGGCGAAATGCTTGTTTCATTCGAGAGTGCTTCGCCGGGCCTGCAGCTTGATCTTGCTGAAGCGGCTACCGCCCGCAAACTCCAGGGGCCGGTTCCTGATTTCGTGCATACGCTTGAAGGGGGAGACGCTGTTCGCGGGAAGGATATCTTCATCAATCATTTGGCGGCCCAGTGTATTCGTTGCCATAAATTGAAGAAAGGGAAAGGCAGTGACATCGGTCCCAATCTTGAGTCGATCGGTCGTCGTCGTGAACGTGCATCTCTATTGGAATCGCTGACTCATCCCCAAAAGGAGATCTCCAAGGGATACGGAACGATCACTTTAACTCTGAAAGATGGCTCCTTTGTGGCCGGACAATTCCGGAAGGAAGAAAACGGGATCGTCGAAATTCGCGATGCAGAGAAGAAGGTGACCAAGGTGAAAGTCGGCGACATCAAAAAGCGCACGCCTGTGGTTTCTACGATGCCACCAATGGGCCTAATTCTTAAGAAAAGAGAAGTCCGTGATCTGATCGAGTTTCTTTCGACACTTCGATCGAATAAATAGGGATGGTCAATAAAACACCTTGGCGCGAGAGATGTGCGCCGGGGATTGAGTGGTGCATGTTCACTCCTTTCAGTGTGAGAGTGATGATGTTTTAGCGATAGGATTCTTGTTTCCTTAGCTGACGTTAGCCCAGTCTATACGGGCCGTAAAATTTCAGAAAGTGGCAGGATAGAAGTAGTTTTGATATTTCGACGAGGGTTTGGTAGACGAGTCGGCGTGGTGTTGGTGAGCGGTAGTTGCTCTGTTATCTGAAGTGTTGGAACCTTGAGCAGGCCAAGGAATGAGTGGAGGAGATTAGAGACCCGCAACTACGTGCGGAAAGTATGAAAATAGGAGATTTCGGGAGTTTTTGAGAGGAAGGGGGATAGTCGATTCTTACAATGAGGATCTTGTGCGATTGGGAAAAAGCGTGAGATTTTTGAAATTCCGCGTTGAATGGGGATATGAGTCGGAGGAAAGACAAAGCAAGACGTTTGCAGGAGTCGCAAGGGGCTGAGCCTTTAAATGTCTTTGGGAGTGGGGTATTGAATGCGCTCGGTGACTTGCCGCCGGGTGATGTGCAGCATCAGCCAGAGGAATCAGCTCCTGCGAAAACCTCGAAGCGTGGACAAAGGAATATGAATCGGGGACGGGTGGACATTGAACGCCAAACTTCTGGTCGTGGTGGGAAAGGAGTGACCGTAGTGAAGAATTTTGAGGGGATTGGTCTTCCGGAAAAACAAGGGCTTGCGAAGAAGATTCAGAAAGCTTGTGGGGTCGGGGGAAGCGTTAAAAATGGCAATATAGAAATTCAAGGGGACAAGCGCGAAGATGTGAAGCGTATCCTGACGGAGGCTGGCTTTCAGCCGGTGTTTACGGGTGGATAATGGTTTGGGGGATTTGGGCTTTTGGTCCTTTATTGGCGGCCTTGCGACGCACGGAGAAAAAAAGCCGGTCGCTGAGAATGATCGTAATCCCAGAGTCCTAAGTGATGATCGTGGTTCGCTCTTGAGTGACGGATTGGAACGTGAAAAATGTGCGAGCGCTTCCGGCTCTCAAGTCTCAGGATTCACACCATGGCAAAACTTTATTTTTACTATTCCGCGATGAATGCGGGCAAGAGCACCAATCTCTTGCAATCGAGTCACAACTACCAGGAACGTGGGATGAACACCTTGCTTTTGACTCCCGGAATTGATCAACGAGCGGGCCTCGGGAGAATTGCCTCCCGAATTGGTCTTGAAGCGGGTGCGCAGACCTTTCACCAGGACGAAGACTTACATGCTCTTGTTAAGGTGACAGAGGTCGATCCGCCGATTGCATGTGTGCTCATCGATGAAGCTCAGTTTTTGACTCGTCTGCAAGTGGAGCAGCTGGCTCAGGTCTCCGACGATCTGAATATTCCGGTGCTTTGCTACGGACTACGGACCGACTTTCAAGGGAACCTCTTTCCCGGCAGTGCCGCCTTGCTCGGATGGGCTGACAATCTCACTGAGCTCAAGACGATTTGCCACTGTGGTTGCAAGGCCACCATGAATCTCCGCACCGATGTGAAGGGAAACGCGATCAAAGAAGGTTCGCAAGTCGAGATCGGTGGTAACGAGCGCTATGTCTCGATGTGTCGAAAGCATTTCCGTGAAGCGATGCTATGAGGCTCACTTAGGATTGTTGCGCTTGGCTTTGGGGACTCGGTGGGGGGGGACGATGTTTTGGTCCAAGGTTTCCCAGAGTTTTGTGTCGAGTTCCTCTAAGGTCCCTTCATCAGCCAGGTTTGCGGTTTCTTGAATCCACTTTCCGTTGGTTTTTGTGACAATGTTGATGAACTCAGTTCTGGGTTCGCCTTCGAGGCTGTAGAAGCCGTTTTGATTTCCTTTGGCGAGGGTGTTTCCTCTTCAATTATACTTGGAAACCTTTTAAATTTCAGAAATCGCTTCCTCATCCGCGTATTTATTAGGGCTTTGGGCCAATATGAAATTGAGGAAAAGCAAAGGGGAAGCTGACGCTTCCCCTTAAAATTGAATTAAATCAGCAGAAAGGAATATATATTCCCTTGGTTGTTTAATCTCGATCAAACTGTGCGGAAAAGCGTTCCAAAAAACCTAGGATACCAAAGGAAGGCACCCTCGCTGATTTAGCTTCATCAACCGGGGCTTCTTCGTCTCCTGAAGTCTCATCGTCGCCTGAAGTCTCATCGTCGCTTGAAGTCTCATCGTCGCCTGAAGTCTCATCGTCGCCTGAAGTCTCATAGTCTCCTGAAGTCTCCTCATCAACCGGAGTCTC
>JBDNAG010000113.1:0-2523 GCA_039768565.1 Akkermansiaceae bacterium
AATGGCCGGATTGGCGGCCTTGCACATATCGTAAAGCGTCAGAGCAGCTACCGAAGCGCCGGTCAGAGCCTCCATTTCGACGCCGGTGCGGGAAGTCGTCTTGGCAGTCGACGTAACGAGGAGCGATTCGTCATCATTTGGTGTGATCTCGATCTTGGAGGAGTCCAGCGGTAGTGGGTGACAGAGCGGAATAAGGTCGGAAGTTTTCTTGGTCCCGGTGATGCCAGCCAGAATCGCAGTCTGAAGAACCGGGCCCTTTTTATTACGTAATTCTCCGTCGTCCATTTGCGATAACAACTCGCGACCTAGGGTCACGAGACAGGTCGCAGTGGCGACCCGGACGGTCTCGGCTTTTGCGGAAACATCGACCATGAGCGGCTGATTGGATTCATCAAGGTGGGAAAGGGCGGCCATCGCGGAAACACTGCCTGAACACGGGGTAGCGCGCAAGCTTGTGAGAGCTGGAATCGTGGAGAGGACCATACGGATGAGAAGCTTACTCATTTTACTTTCTCCTATGACTGTGATCCTGGCGGCGATCGCCCGCTACCTCTCGGCTGGATCCCAACCTCCTCCAAGAAGGCATCCCCAGCATCTGGTGGGGCCGAAACTCTTTTTATTTTTTCCTCCACGCCGAAATGACAACTCGTGATTCACTCAAGGTGTAGAAGAATTTTCAACCAATCAGCACTCCCATCAAATCCAGGACTTTGCCCGGACCAATGTTGCGAGACATATACAACTCATACGCCCCCCGGGTCTATTCATCCACCACACTCACTCAACATAGGCCACTTTTTCTGGCGACAGGGAGTAGCACATCAGACCTAGATTTTGAGGTAAAGGTGATCCCACCAATAAGAATGGAATTGGAAAAAATAGTCGTAAATCTAGGAAGGACAACTTTCATGATTTGAATTGGGGGGCACTCGCTTCATCGTAATGCCGTCACCCAAATTTTTATTTTTTCCAAAAAAAATTTCATGAATTTAAAAGAGGCTTTCGATCTGCTCCAAGAAGAGATGGGAGCCCACGGACTAATTGATCTCGGGTGGGAGGCCAAAATGGACCATGCCCGGAAGCGTTTCGGGGTCTGTCGAATGAGCTCCAAAGAGATCTCGCTGAGCCGTCCACTGGTAGAGCTCAACCCGGAGGACGAAGTGCGCGATACCATTCTTCACGAAATCGCGCACGCACTTGCCTGGGAGATCCACAAAGAAAACTGCGGACACGATGCGCGGTGGAAGGAGATATGCAGTCGCATCGGTGCAAGACCCTTGGCATCCTACGATAGCGAAGTGATCGAACCCGAATTGCCGTGGGTGCTTTATCATACCGAGACGGGTGAGATCTTCGCAACCTATCAACGTAAACCGTCGCGCGATCCTGACCAAATATGGTGGCGCGGCCGTAAGGCCGAGACTCATGGCAAGCTCGCCTATGGCCTCAATCCCAAAATTTATCTTCCGGGCAAGATCACGCAATTTGATCGCAACGTGGTACGGGAATTTCAAAACCAAGTTCTAGAGGCGGTCCACAAAGTGAGCTCGAAGTGGGGAATCGAAACGAAGGAAGCGAAAGGAACTTTTGACGAACGTAATCTTGATTTGGCGCTGCGATTCACGCCAAAGAAAGCGGACGAAGGCAATCCGGCGTTGCGCGAATTTAACGAACACGCCGGGCTTTTCGGATTGGATAGTGAAGACTTTAAGCGGGCCTTCATCAGCGAGGGTAGAGTATTTCGGCTGGTAGCCTTGAAGCCAGGGAGCCCGAAGTATCCCGTCATCGGAGAAGACCAAAATGGCACCCGTTACAAATTTCCCCGTGACGTTCTCGCAAACCTCACTTAGTTGCTGCCATGAAAGGGCAAGGACGCTTCCTCGGTAACGCATGAAGTCAGCGCAGCTCTCCGTATTTTCGCCTTCGTAGTTATGATTGTGCAGGCCGAAAGCCCTGTGGAGATAAGAGCAGCTGCGATCTTTCGTGCTTCGCTTGTCACCCTTTATCTGAGCTCGACTTTTTACAACCTCTCCACCCTTACCCACATCAAGGAATTTTTCCAACTCCTCGATCACTTCCTTTTTCATTATGAGGACGTATGTGTTTTCGAATAACTCTCCGCCATCCCGCTCAACTTGTCTTCTCAACACCATGCCGAGGTGGGGCTCCTGCAGCACTTCATATTTGAGAGGGTGAATTCCAAGTCACAGTGCGCTTGATTGTATCCCTGCAAGGTGATCACACACTTCTTGTAGGTCAGCGATCAGGGGTGCGCCTGTGGCTATCGCTGCTTTGATTCCGTTCGGACTTGTCCACTGACCGTAATGATTGATCGTGAAGTCCCCGCGATTGACCACTTTCTTCTTTACTGCACGAATCTTATTCTTTGGTGCCTAGGCTCTAGCAACAAATAAGACCCCAAACAGAATCATGAGAATTACTAAGATCTTATTCATTTCCAAAAATTATTGAGGGCTAGAGTAAGTGATCCAAACACTTGAGATGGCTAAACCTATCCAACCG
>JBDNAG010000114.1:0-39486 GCA_039768565.1 Akkermansiaceae bacterium
CTCTAGTTTTTCGGAATTTCGCCTGCGACCCCCGAGTCAGGGTGGAATTTGAGCCACGCGTTTCGAAAAGAAGGAAGGGCGTAGATTCTGGTAAGAGTCTTGCCTTTTTGAGGGCCGTCGATGGCGGTGGCTTTCCAGGGGTCCCACTTGGTTTCGTCTTCACCGACGAGAATTCCGTCGACCATTTTACCGCTTTTGATGGCGTCTCCAGCTTCAAATGCGAAGGCGGTTGCGCTTTCTTTTTTGAAAACAATGAGGAGCTTCTTGTTCCCAAGAGTTTCTACAACCACCGGATTGTCCTGAAGGTAACGATAGGGCCAGGCCTTGGTCTTTTCTTCGATTTGGATTCCGAGGACAAAGCGCTCGCTCTTTTTCCATGATTGAACGTTGAACCGATCGGCGCTGAGGTCGAGATCTAGGATTGTAGTGGTGGGATGTTCCTTTTTCCAATCACCCCAGGTCGTGATCACGGAGGGGATTGATTGAAGTTGGGTTCCTTTCAATGGGCCTCCCATACATTCGCCTAGGATATGACTCCACAGCGAGCCGGTTTGGAGGTCGCGCATGACGAGGCTTCGCTGCCAGAGTTTCCCGGAGACTTGAAAGACGAGAGGCTTTTCGTATTTGGGATTTTTGGCACCGTACACGACGCCATTGAAGCAAAGGTGTCACCACGTCGCGGCAATGGCCGTGCTGTCCAGAGTATCATTGATGATCTCGCGCCTTGGCCCGGTGAGCATGTTAATGGGGTAGGCCCGGGCGTGGCTATTGATAGAAAGGGCAAGAACAAGGTCATCATTGTCAACCGTGGTCGCTTCCGGGGCCTTGATGAAGGGAGCATTTTCGATCGCTGGAAGCGGCTTCATGAGCGTTTTGGGCTCAAACTTCCGTTCGCGTTCTTCAGCCAAGCTGAGTGGCGAAGCGAATATTAAGACGAGAAACAAGATGCGCTTCACAGGCTGAAGTAAGATGGTTACTCACCTTTCTCATCATCACCATGATGATGGTCTCGCAGGTGCTGCTTCAGGAGATTCTTGCCGTAATCGTTTCCATTTGGAGTGCGGACGGTGGCGTGAATGTGTTGGCGGGTGGCGGTGCGGTTGCGGCCCAGCGCGATGGGGCGTTGGTGATCGAACTCAATGAGAACAACCGGGCTGTGGATGCGGTAGTAGAAGACCGCCTTTTCATCCATCTCACCAATCCAGGCAAAGCGGGTGCGGTCCAGATGCTTCTCGATTTCCTCCATTTTCAATTTGGCATGTCCTTCCTGGAGGTTGCCAATCCAAAGTCCCGTGAGCTTCAGGAAGGCGGCTTTTTGATCAGCTGTTAATTCGGAAATAGGAATCCCTTGATATGGGATGACCTCATTATCATGAAAGGCTTCGGTGTTGGTATTGGTTCCGTCTTTGACGCTGGCTAGGACGGCTTTCGTTTTTTGCTCATTGGTCAGGTTACGGACAAATGCGAGGGCCTGGTTCTGCTCCTCCTGCAGGACGATGGTGCCTTTGTATTTTCCTTCCTCGGCCCAGACTGGTTCGGATCCAAGAAAGAGAGGAGTCATCACGACCTGATCCTTGAGAATGAAGTAGTTGATGATGCAGTGGTGACCATCGAACTGAAAACCCCAGGGATCGGTGTCCGAAGGTTCGCCCATGATGGTGACGAAGTAGGCCCAGCGACCGTAACCGTATTCACCTTCGCGTCCGCTGAGCTCGGCGATGGTGTGATTGAGTTTCATAATGTCCTGGGTCGTTTTGAGACCCTTTGCGCTGAGGCCGGCTCCGATCATTTTGAAGGCGAGATCGCGTTGTTTCTCGTTCATTTCTTCAAAGGAGACGCCCTGGCGGGGCAGGCTGTGTTGATTGGCCCAACGTCGCCATTCGTTGTCGTCGACCGGGAATTTTGTCTTGGTTCGTTGGTCGGGGGTCAGTCCCTTGAGGAAGGCCTGCGCGGCTTCCTTGACAGCGGTGGTTTTAACGCCGGTCGATTTGATTTTGAAGAGCCCTTCTTCAACTTTGCCATCGGCGGTGATCCCCTTAAAGGGTTCGGCGATGGCTTTTTTTTCTAATTCAGCAAAGCGCCCTCCGCCTCCACGGCGTTGGGCTTCTGAGAATTGGCAGAGGGTTGCGATGAAGAGAGCGGTAAGGGGGGAAGCCTTCATGAGAGATGAAACACAGTTTTTGAATGAAAGTTGTTGGGAATCTTAGCCCATTGCCGCGCGGGTTCTGGCGACGAGATTGGTATCTTTTTTGCCGGATCCCTGAAGCCAATAGACACTGGCGGCCAGAAAGCGGTCGCGTATTTTTGGCGAAATATGATGGTAGTCTTCCAGAATCGCGGAACTGAATTTGTAGTCATGGGACCCGGTGCCCTTGAGGTAGATCAACCTTTGGGCCTCCTTCATGAAGGGGCTGGGATCCTTGGTCGACTTGAGGTAGGCAAGAGCTTTGCGGGCAGCGCTCTCTTTGTTGCCGGTGATATCAGCGAAAATTTCGTCAATTCCAGGAGTGCCATGAGCTGGTTCGAACTGGTCGATCGCAATGCCTTCTTTGATGCCCCCCCGGTCCCGGAACATTGTCAGGAAGGCGGCATTCTGAAGTAGCAGGAATCGCCGGGTCTCATCATTCGCCGTGTGCTGGTGGGCGTAGTGGAGTGCATTGGTCGTGGTGCTGGCATGAAGGGAGACGATTCCAGGTTTACGCATCAACATTTCCGAAGCGTGTTGAAAAAGTCCGTCCCAAATGGATTGGGGTGATGTTCCTTCGTTGAGCAATTCCACGACTTTACGACTGGCGGCTTCCCAGGTTCCATTGCGGAGAATATTGAGCATTTCGGTGGCCGATTTCGCTTTCAATTCGCCTCGCTGCCAGTCTCCACGAATCTCGTGAAGTAGTTTATCATTAAGACGCCCCGGGCGATCGGCCTCATGGTCACTCTTGGCAGGATTACTACCGTTGTGTTGGAGCAGGGCGTAGCCGAGCGAGCGAAGAACGGGCTCCGAGTGCTTCCAGCCAACCGTTTGCAAGGTGCGCCAGCTATTGGCGACATAGATTGCCTTGTGGCCGATATCACGAAAGTCGCGGGCTCCAAAGCGGGCGAAAAGGTCGAAGGTTTCTTGTGCTCCCACGGTCCGTGCCAGTCCGGCAGTGGCAGCATCCACTTTTTCTTCATCCCACTGGTTCAGCCCTTCGCTGAAGAGTGTGCGGGCTTTGGCGGCTGAGGGAACTTCCTTTTCTTTCACGGCCGACATCGTCCAGTCGCCTTCCTCGATGTCTCGCGCTTGCGATGACTTGAAGTGATCGAGCGCCCAGAAGATGGGGAGCCAGCGATCAGAGTCAGGAGATCGTTGGCTCGCAAGGTGGGCCGAGTTGACGACTAAAACGGCATGGAATTTGAAGCCAACCGGACGGGGTTGGATATTACGAACGCCGGCGAGAAGGAGGGAACTCAGGATCTCGCGATAAGTTGTTCCCTTCTTGATCCGTGAGGCCACTTCCTCGAGGAGCCTCTCACGGGGGGTGTCTTCAAGAAGCTGGACGAGTGGCTCTATTTCAGGGAGGAATTGAACTTGTGCGGGGTCAACTTTAACGTCGTCTGCTCCAAGGAGGGGAATCTTGGAAAGAAAGCCCAGAGCGCCAGCAGCTGCGCCCGTTTGAATGATATTACGCCGGGAAAGGTGGGAGTTCATTTCGCCAAGCTACCGGAAGCCCGGGATGAAGTCGCGCAAGAAAGCCGGATTACTTTTTCGAGGCCGGAGCTAGAATCACTTTCCGTTTCGCAAGGTCATACCAATCTCCCTTTTTAAGAGTGACCCATTTTTTGGTATCGGGTGTCTCTTTCTCCCATGACTTCGGATCGTAAACGAGAACCATGCCGCGGTCTTTCCCGATGATGCTGAATTGGTCGCCCGTCACCACGATGGCGACGTCTTCGTCGATTCCAATCCCAAGAAGTTCCTTGCGGTTGAATTCCTTTCTCATCTTGTTTTTCGGGTCCTCCAGAACCTTAAGGAGGTCTTGCTCGCGACCGCGGGCGATGAGATGCTGATCGATGGCGGTGTTCCGCATGAAGCCAAACCCACTCTGAACATCGCCCACCATGATGGTGTTACCGCTGGTGTCGCCGCGGGCGAGAAAAGAGCCTTGAATGCTCGCTCCTGCAGATGAACCACCAATGACTCCGCCGCGCTCGAGCACCTTGTGGAATTCCTTTTCAGTAAGGGTTCCTCCGTAAGCTTTGGTGAAGCGCCACTGACGCCCTCCGCCAAACCAGACGCCGGTAGCGGTTTTGAGTGGCTTCACAAAAGCCTCGGTGTCGGCAACTTTACGATCGTGGGTATGGAGAATAGTGGCTGCTTTCACTCCCATTTTTTTGGCTAGATCAACCGACCATGAACGATCGTAATCGTAGGTGGGTGAACTGGAAGCAGCGGTTGGGACGATGATGATATGGGCATCCTTACCTCCTGCCAGTTGCACAAAGTGTGCAAAGACCTGTGGGAAGGTTCGATCCTTACCGCCTCCACCCATGATGACCAAGGATCCTTTTTTTGGGCCGACAATGGTTTTCAGGAGTTCCTTCGAATAAGCAGAACTACTGAAGATAATAAGTGAGATTGATGTGAGAAGAACTGACCGGATCATCACGGGTGAGGATCATGAATTTCCTGTGAAGCACAATCAAACATCGATGGTATTTTTGAAATTGCCGATGCTGGGTATCGTCATTAGTTGGCCTCGACACCCCCCCGGCCCTTTATCTTGCCCGCTAGAATCTTTCCTCCCAGTGCCAGAAGGTCATTGCGAGCAGCCGGCTTTATTATTCCCTCGAGTTTCTCGGTTGAAAGATCTCGTGCAAGGCGTTGCCATCCGGGAGTTGGTGTTCCTCAAGTTCCATTAGGCTAACTTGAAATTCATCTGAACCATCTTACCCGATGTGGGTCATTTCGTTAAGGACTACGTTCTCAATTGCGCCTTCGGTTGCCGCCTTGAAGTCCTTGAGATGCTGGCTCTCCATATGGGCTTGCCAGAGGTCCCGGGATTCCCAGTTCTCAAAAAAGAAAAAGTGAGCCGTGTCTTCGTTGTCCTGATGAAGGTCGTAATTAAGGCAGCCTTGCTCTGCTCGTGTCGGCTCGATCACCCGATGAAGTTCAGCTTTGACGTGCTCGATCTTTTCGGACTTTGCGTAAATGTGGGCGATGATGGTCAGTTTGGACATGGTATGATGTTAGGTTGATGATTATGGCCATCTGGTAAGGACGAGTTTGCCAATCGTTGTTCCTGATTCCAGTCGGCGATGACCTTCCAGAATGTTTGCGGCGCAAATGGGACTTAAGGAATCGCTGATGGTTGTCATGAGCTTTCCATCGTCGACGAGATCAGCAACCTGCTTGAGTATGTGATGTTGCTCGATCATATCGTCGGTCTGATACATCGAGCGGGTGAACATGAATTCCCAACAGACTCGCGCGCTTTTCATTTTAAAGGTGCCACCGAGGTCGAGTTGATCCTGGTGCCCGGTGATGAGGACGATGCTTCCCTGGGGTGCGATCATATTCGCCATGGCTTCCCAGACACGGTCGATATCATTGAAGTTTGCAATGTAGTCGACAGTGTCCAATCCCAGATCATTCAGCTGAGGCGGCATGTTTTCGTGATGATTGATGATGTGGTCGGCACCGAGTTTGCGGCACCAATCAGCGCTCTCTTCACGTGAGGCCGTGGCAACCACGGTGAGGCCTGCAAGCTTGGCTAATTGGATTGCAACGGATCCTACCCCTCCCGCACCTCCTATAATCAATAGGCTTTTGTCTGCGTTTGTATCCGCGGTGTCAGGATTGATGCCGAGCCGATCAAAAAGTGACTCCCAGGCCGTCAGTGAGGTCAGAGGGAGGGCGGCGCTGCTTGCGGCATCGAGTGACGTCGGACGCTTCGCCACGATACGTTCGTCGACCAGCTGGAATTCAGCATTGGTCCCAGCTCTTGTGACGTCTCCGGCGTAGTAAACCTGATCTCCTTCTCGAAAAAGAGTCACTCCATCGCCAACCCCGACCACTGTTCCTGCCGCATCGAAGCCGAGGACCTTTGGCGGGTCTCCTTCTGCAGGCCTGACCTTGTAGTCCACGGGATTCATGGCAATCGCCTCGATCATCACAAGAATTTCATGACCAGAAGGGGAAGGCGTTGGTAGTTCAATATCGGTGGCAGAACCAGATTCACTGCTATTCCGGAGAAATTGAATGGCTTTCACGATAAAGGGATCTTGATCAGGGAAGAACGATTCCGCGAGAGAGCAATCCCGGAATCTTCGCTTCCCTCGGGTGGGGGGCTCCTGCTAGCTTTCTCGCATCATGCGGTCCCGCAAGCTCATTGCCATTGCTCTGGCTCCACTCCTTCTCCTGCCATTCTTCTTTTCCTCAGCCCAGGAGTCATCCGAACCTGAGGTCAAAATATTGGCCTATACCAATGCCTCGATTTATCCGGTCTCATCGCCCAGAATTGAGAAAGGAACTTTACTCATTAAAGGCGACACCATTTTGGCGGTCGGGCCATCGGATAGTATTAAGATTCCGGCGGAAGCCGAAGTGATCGATGCTACTGGTAAGACCATTATTCCCGGTCTTATTTGCACTCATTCCCACATTGGTTCGGTGGCCGGTGCTGATTCTTCATCACCTATTCAACCCGAGGTTCGCGTCTTTGATTCCATCGATGTTCGGAATACTTCGATCAACAAGGCCCGGGCTGGAGGCATTACTACGGCCAATCTGATGTCTGGCTCTGGGCACCTGCTTTCCGGGCAGACAATCTACTTGAAACTCCGCAAAGGAAACACAGTCGATGATCTGTCGATCAAGTTAGACGATGGTTCGCTGGCTTATGGTGTCAAGATGGCGAATGGCACGAACTCGATACGCGACAGCGGTCCCTTTCCAGGGACCCGGGGTAAATCCGCGGCTCTTGTTCGTCAAAAATTCATTGATGCCCAGGTATATCTGAAGAAGCGCGCGAAACATCAGGAGGAGAAACCTGATGAGCCGTTTGAGCGGGACCTCGCTCTCGAAACTCTCGCTGACATTCTCGAAGGGAAGCGAACCGTTCATCATCATACCCACCGTCATGATGACATTCTTACCGTCCTTCGCCTGAAGGAAGAGTTTGGTTTCAAAGTCGTTCTTCACCACGTCTCGGAAGCATGGAAGGTAGCCGATGAAATTGCAGCGGCGGATGTCCCTTGTTCCATCATCTTTCTCGATTCCCCTGGAGGGAAGTTGGAAGCGCGTGATTTCGAATGGAAAAACGGAGCTGAGCTCTCAAAGCGCGGCGTGGTAACCGCTTTCCACACCGATGATCCCATCAACGATTCCCGTTGGTTTCTTCGCAATGCCGCCGTCGGAGTGCGGGCGGGAATGAGTCGGCAAAAAGCCCTCGAAGGACTCACCCTTGCCGGGGCGAAGATGCTCGATCTTGACAAGTCGATTGGCTCTCTCGATCCTGGAAAGCAAGCTGACTTTGTGATGCTCTCGGGGGATCCGTTTTCAATCTATACCCGTGTTCTTGAAACCCATATCGAAGGCGAGCAGGTCTTTGATCTTGAAAATCCAACCGACCGACTCTTTGCCGAAGGGGGCTACGGTGCCGGTCATAATCGCGAAGCTTCCGGGTGCTGCTTCTATCGCTAAATTTTCACCGCCTACTCACATGTTTAAAGTAATTTTCGCTCTCGCTCTTACTGTGGTTACCCACGGCCAGGTTGCGGTCAAAGCAGATCTTTTGTTCACGATGACCGGTGATTTGAAGCCGATCAAAAACGGGGTCGTTCTCTGTGGCAAAAATGGAAAGATCCGCGCGGTTGGTCCAGCCTCCCAAGTTAAGATTCCCAAAGGCTACAAAACTCTCACCGCCAAGGTTGTGACCCCTGGAATGATTGACGCCCACTCAACGGTCGGGCTGTCCGGGATTTTAAATTCGCCCAAGCACGATCAGGAGCAACTTGAGAAGTCGTCGCCCATCCAGCCGGAGCTCCGTGCAGTCGATGCCTACAACGGCCGTGACCCCCTTGTGAAATGGCTTCGTGACCTTGGCGTCACGACGGTTCACACCGGTCATGCTCCTGGCACGTTGATGTCGGGACAGCTCATGGTAGTTAAGACCAATGTCCCATCGATCACTTCGATGAAGGATACTCTTATTCCCACCTCGGCAGTCGCATCGACCTTGGGAGCCAAGGCTCTCAGTAAATCACCCGGGACGCGTTCGAAAGCGATGGCAATGCTGCGGGCCGAACTCATGAAAGCGCAGTCACGCCTTCTTAAGATTGAGGAGTCAAAGAGTGACGAAGAAAAGGACGCTCCGACATCGAATCTCCGTCTCGATGTCCTCGTTGATATTCTCAATAAAAAGACCCCGCTGCTCATTAATGCCCAGCGTCATCAGGACCTTGCTTCGGCCCTCCGCTTACAGGAGGAATTTGGATTCAATTTGATTCTGGATGGGGCTGCCGAAGCCTATCTTCTCCTTGAAGAGATCAAGGCGGCTGGGGTTCCGGTTATTGTTCACCCTACCATGGGGCGTCCCTTTGGTGATCTCGAGAATATGACCTTCACCCTGGCAGCCCAACTTCACAAAGCCGGCATTCCGTTTGCCTTCCAATCTGGATATGAAACCTACGTCCCCAAAACTCGTGTCGTTCATTTCGAAGCCGCCATGGCTGCCGCTTATGGTCTCCCGCAGGAGGTGGCACTAGCCGCCTGCACCATTCAGCCAGCCAAGATTTTGGGATTGGAAAAAAAGATCGGGTCTCTTGCGAAAGGAAAGCATGCCGATCTCGCGCTTTTCGATGGCGATCCCCTCGAGACGACCACGCACACCACCGGAGTCATTATCGATGGGAAGGTGGTCTCTTCAAAACCAAAGTAGCCGAAAGCTCTGGTTTTCGGTCTTGGCCGCTCTCTACGTGACGATATCATCCAAGTAGATGCGATTGATACTTTTCCTTCTCGCTGCCTTGCCCTTGCTGGGAGCTTCCAAGCCGAACGTTCTTTGGATTTATGTCGACGATATGTCCGATTGGTTTGGGTGCTACGGACACACGGCGGTGCCGACTCCGAATATTGATGCTCTTGCCGCTGAAGGAACACGATTCGACAGGGCTTACATGCCGGCTCCTGTTTGTTCGTCAACACGTTCTGCCTTAATCACTGGAATGATGCAAACTTCGCTTGGATTGCATCACCACCGCACCATGATTAAGAAGCCGCTTCCGAAGGAGATTCGCACTCTTCCCGCGCATTTTCGCAGAGCGGGATACGTGACCTTTAATGAGGCGAAGGATGACTATAATTTTGATGAGCCAAGACTTCATCTTTACTCGCATGAGTTCGGAACGAAGTCCCATTTTTCCGGTGATCTTGAGTGGATTTCAGAGCTCAAGGGAAAGCCGTTTTTTGGACAAATACAGTTGAAAGGCGGAAAGTTGGGAGGGGAGACCGGCGCAAAGTTTCCGTCACAAAGTCGGGTTGATCCTGCCTCGGTGGACGTGCCTCCGTTTTATCCTGATACCAAGGTGTTTCGTGATGCCATCGCGCGACACTATGAGCAGGTTGCGGTGGTTGATGCCGAGGTTGGAGCGATCATCGCCGCACTCAAAAAGAATGATCTGTTTGAAAGCACTATTGTGGTTTTTTTCACCGACCATGGGAGCCCGCTTCCCCGGGAAAAACAGAATCTTTATGAGGCAGGGCTTAAGGTTCCCCTCATTTTTCGCGGGCCCGGGATACCGCCAGGAAAGGTCCGGAAGGATCTTGTGAGTGGAATTGATATTTCCTCAACTTCTCTTTCTTTTCTCAATCTGCGCCTGCCGAAAAACTTTGAGGGAGGTGACCTCTTCGATAAGGATTACGAGTCACGTGAGTTCGTGATCGGAGCCAGGGACCGTTTGGGTGTGGCGATTGACCGGGTGCGAACGGTGAGAACCGATCATTTTCGCTATATCCGGAACTACCACGCCGACAGGCCCGTGTATCAGCTGCAGTATCGCGAGAAGTATGCCACTCTAAAGGAGCTTCGAAAGTTGTATGCCGAAGGGGAATTGTCCCCGGTGCAGGCTTCGTATCATGATGCGACCCAACGGCCTGGGGAGGAACTTTACGACCTTCGCAGTGACCCTTATCAGGTGAAGAATCTTGCTGCTGATCCTTCCGTCGCTGACGAGCTTGAAAGACATCGTAAGCTTCTCGAAAGTTGGGAAAACGAAACTGGTGATATGGGGCGCGTGCCCGCTTCCAGCAGTGAGTTGGAGGCAGTTTACAAACAAGCCAAGGGAAAGGTTGCCAATCCCGAGTATGACTTTTTGAAGAAGTAGTCGGAAGGTTTCTTCTTTCCGATTGTTGTGGAGGGGACCGAAAGCTGGAGCTTTCCGGTTACATGTAATATTTATTACCCAGTAACCATGAAACGTCGACGCTTCTCCCGAACTCTTGCGCTTGGAGGTGCGAGTTTACCGCTTTCAACCATGGCTTCCGATGCGCTTCATATTCTGCCCAAGCCAATCAGCCTGGGTGTGATTGCGGATCTTCACGTCGATCTTATTCCTGACGGTGCAGCGCGGCTTGACTCGTTTCTTGAGGAGATGATCAGGACGAAGCCGGATGCTCTCGTTCAGATGGGAGATTTTGCTTTCGCCAAAGAGGCAAACCAGAAGGTTGTTGATCGCTTTAACAAAGGTCACGCGACAACTCTCCATGTGATCGGAAATCATGACACGGATGGCGGATTGAGTAAAAACCAGTGTCTTGAATCATGGGGGATGAAAGCGCCCTATTATCATTGTGATGTCGGCGGTCTCAATCTCATCGTTCTTGATGCGAACGAGAAAGGATCGCCCAAGCATAAAGGCGGCTACCCGCAATTCATTGGAAAAGCCCAGGTGACATGGCTTGATGAGACTCTCAGTGAGCTCAAAGGCCCGGTCGTGATTGTTTCCCATCAACCGATTGCTGGTCCTTATCCCATTGATAATGCGGATGAGGTGCAAAAAATTCTATCAATGCACTCCGACAAGGTGATTTTGGCGATGAATGGCCACACTCATATCGATTTACTCACCGAAGTTGGCGGGGTGCCCTATCTTCATGTCAATTCGGCGTCGTATCACTGGTTGGGATCAAAGTATGCCCATGAAAGCTATCCTCCGGAAATTCACGCGAAACACTCTGCGCTGCAATATACTAGCCCTTACCAGAAAGCTCTTTTTACGACGCTTACTTTTGATCCGAAGAAGCGGCGGATTGTTGTCGAAAAGAGAACAACACAGTGGGTGGGAAAAAGCCCCGAAGAATTGGGGCTTCATCGAGAGCCGAAGGAATCCGTCACTCCGGAGATCAGAGGGCGGGTGATTGGCTGGAAGTAGCCGAAAGCTGGAGTTTTCGGCTACCGGATGACTAGGGGCGCCAAGGCTCTTCCGTCTGGCCCTTTTTCTTTTGAAGGAATTTGGCATCGGTGTCCTGATACCAAGCGTGAAGTTTGGCGCGCATTTCCTTCACGCGTTTTTCATTGCCTGCCTTCACGTCTTTCTTTTCACCGATATCGTTCTTAAGATTGTAAAGGTGAACGCGGCCGTCTTCATAGCGTTCAACTAACTTCCAGTCTCCGACGCGAATGGCTCCCGAGGGGAAGCCGCCTTGATTGCTGTAGTGGGGGTAGTGCCAGTAGAGGGCGTCGCGATTGAGCTCGCCACCTTTGAGCAGCGGCAGGAGATCGACTCCGTCGACTGTTCCCTTGGTTTGGCCTCCGGCAGCCTTCACGAAGGTTGGGAAGAAGTCGGTGCTCATCACGGGGATAGCAGAGGTTGAGCCGGGCTTGGTAATTCCTGGCCATTTGACGATGAAAGGTTCGCGGATGCCGCCTTCATAGATCCAGCCCTTTCCGCCGCGCAGCGGGAGGTTGGACGTCGGGGATCCTTCCGAGGTGGAAAGTCCGCCGTTGTCCGAGGTGAAGCAAATGACCACCTCGTCCTCGAGGCCGAGGTCCTCGACTTTTTTCATGACCTTGCCGACAGCCTGGTCCATTGCTTCGACCATGGCGGCATAGACTGCGTGCTTTTGCAGGATGCGGACCTTGCGGGGCTTTTTGCCAAAGACCTGTTCTTCGTCTCCAAATTCCTGCCCATTGATTTTTTCAGCCTTTTTTTTGTATTTTTCGACAAGATCAGGGCGTCCAATTAGCGGTGTGTGAACCGAGTAAAAGGCGAGCATGGCAAAGAAGGGCTTTTCCTTGTTTGCCTCCATGAATTTACAGGTCTCAGTGGCCAGACGGTCCGGGAGGTGTTCTCCATCGGGGCCGTTTTCCATTTTTGGATTATCATAAGGCGAAAAATACCGCTTGCCGGTGTATGGGCCGCCAGCCTTGTAACCGGCCTTGTTGACATCGTATCCATGCTTCTCGGGCCAAAATTCTTCGGTTGGCCCAAGATGCCATTTTCCGGCGAAGAAGGTGGAGTAACCCTTTTCCTTGAGCGCTTCGGCGAGAGTCGTTTCATCGTGGTCGAGGCGATCGTGAAGCGGGGCGCTGGCGAACTTGCCGCCGCGCCGGCCACTGAAGAAATTGGTGCAGTCCTTGCGGGTGGGATAGCGGCCGGTTTGGATGCCAAAGCGGGTAGGGGAGCAGACCGGGTTGGCGGCGTAGCCATCGGTAAACTTCAGACCCGATTTGGCAAGACGGTCGATGTTTGGGGTCTCGTAGAAGCTTTTGGGATTATATGCCCCAATGTCCATGTAGCCGAGGTCGTCAACGAGGATGAGCACATAGGACTTGGCTTGCAGGAGGGACGTCGCTGCGAGAGTCAGGAAGAGGGTCAATTTCACCCGGAAAGATACCTTGGCCTCGCAATGCTCCTTTCAAACCGAAACCTACTGAGTAGAGAACGCAACTTTAGGGACTGGTGGTTTTGTATTGGCCTACGCAAATAGAAGTTGGGCCGCTGATCTTACTTGGCCTAATCCTATTTTGTGGCGGGTTTCAACAGTCCCATCTCCTTCATCCAGCCTCCGGCCTGGGTAGTCCATTCCCCCACGCGTTCGGGGATTTCCTTCATGCCGTATCCGTGGCCGCCTTTGCCATAAATGTGGAGTTCACATTGTCGCTTGGCGCGCTGCATGGCGAGGTAGTAAAGCGCAGCCCCTTCGACAAAGCGTGAATCACCGTGTGCGATGACAACGAAAGACGGAGGGGTGTTTTTGTCTACGCCGACCTCAGGAACCAGTTTGTTGGGATCCTTTTCGCTCTTGAGGTAGGCGGGGTAAATGAGGAGCCCGAAATCGGGAATGGGGGAATGTTGATCGACTTCTTCTTTTGGGAAGCTGATGGAGCCGTCAGAAGTCAGAACAGTGGCGGTGAGGTGCCCTCCAGCAGAGAAGCCCAGCAAGCCGATGCGCTTGGGATCAATTTTCCATTCCTCGGCTTTTGAGCGAACGAGACTGACAGCACGTTGGGCGTCTTGCATGGGGGCGTGATGCTTTTCGAGATTCTTGCGACGGGGAACGCGATATTTAAGGAGAATGGCGGTGACTCCAATTTCATTGAGCCAGGTGCAAACGTCGGTGCCTTCGTGCTTGGATGCGAGAATGCCATAGCCTCCCCCGGGGGCTACGATGACGGCCGTCCCGGTGGCCTTGGCTGCCGGGGCCGGATAAAGTGTGATGGTGGGCTTGGTGACGTTGGAGGTGCGTGTGATTCCGTCGTTATTACGATCCTCGACCTTTTCTTCGCCCACTTGCTGGTCTTGTTCGCCCGGAGCTTCTCCGGACCAGAGTGGCAGAGTAAGGAGTTCGGCGTGGGCGGTGAAAGCAGTCATCATGAGGAAGAGAGCGGTAAATTTCATATTGGTTGAAGGTAATTCCACCGTTCATCGCTCGTCCTTGCGAGCAGAAACTTTTGAGATAGATCAGGCCTGTCGAATTACGTATTTATAAGCTGTGATTCGGTGGACTCTATTATTGCTTTTCGGGGGGGTGGCCTGTGCTGACCCGATTGATCCGGAAAAGGTTGAATTTTTTGAGAAGCGAATCCGGCCAATTCTAGCGCAGGATTGCTATGAATGCCACCGGACGGGTAAGAAGAAAAAGGGCGGACTGGCATTGGATCATCGGGCCGCAATGCTGGAAGGCGGCGACACTAGTGACCTTTTTGATTTTAAGACCCCGGAGAAGAGCTACCTGATCAAGGTCCTGCGTCATGAAGAAGAGGATATGGAGATGCCCAAGGATGGGGCGAGGCTGGATGAGCGGGTTGTTGCTGATTTTGTAAAGTGGATTGCAATGGGCGCTCCTGATCCCCGTGATGAGCCTCCTTCGGACGAAGCGGTCGCGAAGGATAGCAACTGGGAGCAAGTGATGGAACGTCGCAAGCAATGGTGGAGTTTTCAGCCGATCCGAAAGATTGATCCGCCAAAGGGTGAGGGGCATTCCATTGATCGTTTTTTACGGGTTAAGATTGCGGAGGCCGGATTGGAGGAGGCGGAGAGAGCTGATGAAAGAGATTTGGTTCGACGTCTCAGCTTTGCCTTGCGTGGACTTCCGCCTTCGGTTGAGGAGGTGAATCGCTACCTTGCTGATACCAGAGGAAATCGATGGGAGATTTTGGTCGATGAGTTTTTGGCGTCGCCCCAGTTTGGTGAGCGATGGGCAAGGCATTGGATGGACTGGATTCGCTATGCCGATTCCCACGGAAGCGAAGGCGATCCGGGGATTCGGGATTCGTGGCGATATCGCGATTACTTGATCCGGGCTCTCAACAGGAATGTTTCTTACGATGCCCTGGTCTCCGAGCATATTGCCGGCGATCTTTTGCAGCAGCCGCGTATTGAAAAGGGCATCAATGAATCGGCATTGGGAACAGCTCATTTGAGGATGGTTTTCCATGGCTTTGCGCCGACCGATGCCCTCGATGAGAAAGTCCGCTTTACTGATGATCAGGTCAATGTGGTGACGAAGGCATTTCAAGGGCTGACCGTTTCGTGTGCGCGGTGTCACAATCATAAATTTGATGCCATCAGCCAGGAGGATTACTATGCGCTTTTTGGAATTTTTGGATCAACCAAGCCGGGCGTGGTGCGGGTGGATGCGGTTGACGAGAGGAAAACCCGCTCAACGATGCGAAAGCTAAAGTTGAAGTTGAAGCAAGCTGCTCTGAAGAGATGGATTGTCGATGAACCCAAGTGGAGCGATCAGTTTCTCGGATCTCAGGAAAATCTCTTCAAAGAAGGTCGCAAGAAGGATGACTTTCTTTTCCTTCGAGCTTGGGATGAAGGTCGAAAAGATATGGCAGCTTACCTTGGCAAGGAGATTAACGCTGACGGTATAAATCCCCATTACCAATGGAAGGGACGCGAGCTTGGGGCATGGACGAGTCATGGCGAGGGAACGGCCGGAGGTGTCGAGAGTGGAAGTTTTGCAATTACTCCGGATGGAGGGACTCTGTTGTCGGCGATTCATCCGTCGGGAATCTTTTCGAATGATCTGAGTGAAAAGGATCGAGGGGTTGCGATCTCACCCCGCATGGAATTGAAGGGAGATGAGGAAGTGTGGATGCGTGTTCGTGGTCGTGGGAATTCAGTGGTCCGGTATTCAGTCCAAAATTACCCGCGTAACGGAACAGTCTTTCCCTCGACCGATCTTAAAAATGGGAAGTGGCGGTGGGTGCGTCACAATCTGGACTACTGGGAGGGTGATCGGATCCATCTCGAACTAAGCACGGCCCGCGACCAGCCCATTCTTGCAAAGAACGACGAGCGATCGTGGTTTGGCATTTCGGCAGCGTTGGTTGCTAAGAAGGGGAGTGTGAACCCTGCTGATCAGGAGTTCGCAAAGATGAAGAAATTTCTACAGGAAAGTTATCGCGAAGGAGATACCCTTTCGAATTTTTTCAAGCGCCTCACTCTTGATGCGATGCAGGCATGGAACAAGGGGGAATTGAGTGATCAGCAGGCGACAATGCTTGATGAGCTCTTGCAGATTCAGATCCTGCCAAACGATGCCACCATTGGGGCAGATCTACTGATAGACTATCGCAGGTTGGAGTCGTCGCTCGCGGTGCCAATCCGTGCGCCCGGAGTGTGGGAGGCCGACTCTCACGATCAGGAATTTTTTGAGAGGGGAAATCACATGAAGCCCGCTCACCTGGTGAAACGCCGCTTTCTCGAAGCGGTTGACAAGGCGCCTTATGATACCAGGGGTAGTGGGCGGCTGGAATTAGCGCGGGACTTTCTGAGAGAAGACAATCCATTCACCTCACGGGTTTTTGTGAATCGCGTTTGGCATCATCTCTTTGGAGCAGGATTGGTGAGAACAACAGACAACTTTGGACGACTCGGGGAAAAACCCAGCCATCCGGAATTGCTCGATTATTTGGCGGGTGGCTTCAGAGAAGAAGGGTGGAACATTAAGAAGCTCATCCGTGCAATTGTTTTGACCGACGCCTGGCAGCGGTCCATTACGCCCGATTCATTGGCGCGGGAGAGGGATCCCGATAACCGGTTCTTGTCCCACTTCACCTTGCGCCGCCTTGAAGCCGAGGCGATCCGCGATGCCCTGATCACGGTGTCGGGATCTTTGGACTCCAAGATGTCCGGAGATACAGTCGATGGGAAGAGTCGGCGGCGCAGTGTTTATGTGCGAACCCAGCGGAATCGACTCGATCCCTTTTTGCAAACCTTCAACGCTCCAGTTCCGCTTGGCGGAAAGGGGCGACGGGATGAGACCAATGTGCCTGCGCAATCGCTGACGATGTTAAATTCCAATTGGGTGATTGGTCTGGCTGAAGAATGGGCCGGGAAACTTCAGGGTGAAACGACCAGGGAGAAAGTGACGCAGGCCTACGAGTTGGCCTTTTCTCGAAAGCCGTCGCCGGAAGAAGTGCAAGATATCAAGGCCTTCATGGCCGGAATGGAAAAGGAGCGCACGGCATCGAACGAGATTCGCGGGAAACTGGATCAACAGATCCGCACGACCCAGGCTCGGATCAATGAGTTGGAAACGGAGGCCCGTTCGAAATTGAAGCCGAAAAAAGTTTCGAAGCCCAAGAATGTGCCTGCTCCGGTTGCCCGATGGGATTTTGAAAAGGATGCGAAGGACAGTCTCGGTGATTTGGATGGAAAGTTGCATGGCGGCGCCAAAATTGAAAATGGAGCGCTAAGGGTTGGCCAAAACCAAGGATGCTTCACCAGCGTACCCCTCAATCAACAGTTAAATGAAAAGACCCTTCAGGTTCTTGTGCAGCTCGACAATCTTCAGCAGAAGGGTGGAGGAGCATTGGGTGTTCAAACCCTCGATGGTGATACCTTTGATACCATCGTCTATGCTGAAACCGATCCCGGGCAGTGGCTGCCCGGGAGTGAGTTTCACCGTAGGACTCAAAGTCCCGGTGGTCCGCGTGAAATCGATGCCAATAAACAACCGGTTTGGATAACGATGACCTACGCGAAGGATGGCACTATTCAAGTGTATCGGAATGGGAGCTCTTATGGCCGCTCTTACCGGAAGGAGGGCGTGAAGAGGTTCGAAAAAGGAAAGGCCCAGGTTCTTATCGGAAAACGTCATGGGCTGCCGGGGCCAGGCAGGTTGCTTGCCGGCCAAATCCATGAAGCACGCCTTTACGATAGGGCTCTTTCGGCAAAGGAAGTGGGCGAGAGCCTTGGGATGGAAATGCCTCCTTCTCGCGATGAAGTTCTGCAACTTCTAACCGCTGGTCAACGGGCGGAATTGAAAGCAGCGGAGCAGAGTGTCGAAGATCTCCGCTCGCAGCAAAGCGAAACGAAGCGCGGCTCACGTCCTTCGAATCCTCTTGCTGATCTCACACACGCACTCTTCAACTCAAAGGAATTTATCTATGTTCGGTAAACTGACACGGCGCGATATGCTCGCGCAAACCTCAAGCGGTTTCGGTGGAATCGCCCTGGCCAGCCTTCTTGCGGAGCAGGCCGGAGCTAAGATCAAGGGGAAGGATGGCAAGGCCAAGAATGTCATCTTTCTTTACATGTCGGGTGGGGTTTCCCATGTCGATTCCTTCGACCCCAAGCCCAAACTCCGTGAGATGCACGGCAAGTCGATGCCGGTGAAGGTGGAGCGAACGCAGTTCAATAACAACGGGAAGATTTTCGGGAGTCCTTTTGAGTTTAAGAAGTGTGGTCAGAGCGGGCTCGAGATCAGTTCGATGTTTCCCGAAATTCAAAAGCACTGTGCCGATGATTTGGCAGTGGTTCGATCGATGACTTCAAACGTCAACGAGCATGCTCAGGGCAACTATGCTTTTCACACTGGCTTTCCCTTTATGGGGCATCCCAGTGCCGGAGCGTGGGTGAGTTATGGGTTGGGAAGCGGTAATCGCAATCTTCCCTCATTCGTGGTTTTGCAAAGTGGGAATGCTGTGCCGCCCCATGGTGGAGTGGGTATGTACAACAATGGCTTTTTACCAGGCCATCATCAGGCCTCCATCATTAAGGCTGATGGAAATGAACCGGTCCCGCACGTTCTTCCGCAGGAGGATCGCATGATCCAGCGCAAGCGACTCGACTTTATCCGGTCGCTCGATGACCGGTTTGCCGACCTCACTGATCAGGATAAGAAGGTCGAAGCAGCGGTGCGCAACTATGAAACGGCCTCGCTGATGCAATCGGCCGTTCCAGAGGTCACCGATCTTTCTGAAGAGACCGAGGCCACAAAGGAAATGTATGGGCTCAACAGCACGGACGGAAACACCGCACATTATGCCCGCCAAGCTTTGTTGGCGCGTCGCTTGGTGGAGAAGGGAGTTCGTTTCATCGAGTTGAGTTGTCTTACCGCAAATATCGGAGCCGGTGGCGCGGCCAATCCGTGGGACCAACACGGCGCAATTGAGAAGGGCCATGGCGCGATGGCGCGGCAGATCGACCAGCCCATTGCAGCTCTTCTTCGTGACCTTAAACAACGCGGCATGCTTGATGAGACGATTGTCATTTGGGGAGGGGAGTTTGGGCGAACTCCCTTTTCGCAGGGAAGCGATGGTCGCGATCACAATCCCTATGGTTTTTCAATTTGGGTTGCCGGAGGTGGATTCAAAGGAGGATCGGTTTATGGTGCGACCGATGATCTTGGCTACCACGCCATTCAGAATTCGACTTCAATTTATGATCTCTGGGCGACCGTGCTTCATCAACTGGGGCTGGATCATGAAAAATTGACCTACCTCTATGCAGGTCGGAACGTCCGTCTCACTGATGTGCATGGCAACGTTTGGAAGGATCTTGTGACATGAGTCATCTTTTGACCTTAGCTGTCTTTTGCTTGTTTTTGAATCTTCAGGCAAACGAACTTTCCTGGCCATCGGGTGACGATCTCACCATCGACTTGGTGGCTTCCCACCCTGTTGTCGAACAGCCCATCTTTTTTAACTTTGATCACCGTGGGCGGATGTGGGTGGTTGAGTATCGGCAGTATCCTTTTCCGGCGGGGTCCAAGGTGGTGGGGAAGGATCGGTTCTGGAGAAGTGAATATGACAAGCTCCCTTCACCTCCGGGTCATCCTGATTATATTTCAGGAAAGGATCGCATCAGTATCCATGAGGACACCAATGGCGATGGTTCTTTTGACAAGGTATCCTCATTTTTAGAGGGGCTTAATTTTTGTACAAGCTTCGCTCATGATCACGATGGTTTGTGGGTTTTACAGCCGCCCTATCTTCTTTTTTATGAAGACAAAGATCACGATGACAAACCTGATGCCCCGCCGGAAGTTCACCTTCGAGGTTTTGGAATTGAGGATTCGCATTCACTTGCGAACTCATTGACGTGGGGGCCCGACGGCTGGCTCTATGGGGCCAATGGATCCACCACTTCGCTGAAGGTAACGGTCGAGGGGCAGGGCGATCCCCCGGTGACGCGAGCAGGGCAGTTGATTTGGCGATATCATCCGACGAGGAGAATTTTTGAGGTCTTCGCCGAAGGTGGCGGGAATAATCTGAGTTGTGAATTTGATTCGGTGGGACGTCTTTATTCGGGAAGCAATACTAGGCACGTTGGTTTTTGGTATCATCAAGGGGCCTACTACCAGAAGACTTTTGGTAAGCATGGCGAACTTTCGAATCCGCACACGTATGGCTACCTCCCTGGAATCTTTCATCAGAAGTATGCGCGCGTCACCAACTCGATCTGTATTTATGAGGGCGGTGAACTGCCTGCTCGATTTGATGAGGCAATGGTTTTTGCAAATCCGCTGACACTGGGAATTGGATCGTATCGTCCTGAATTAAAAGGTCTTAATGTTACGGTGACTCCCAATGGGATTGTGAATGTTCGTAAAGACGATAAATGGTTTTGCCCGGTTTATGTTGATGCTGGTCCTGATGGCGCTCTCTACGTTTGCGATTGGTATGATGAGCAATGCAATCACCTCAAGCATTCTGAAGGGGAGTTGCATGCCAACGACGGTCGGCTTTTCCGAATCCGCGATCGTAAGAGCGAGTCTTTAAAGCCATTCGACCTCTCGAAGGCTTCGATCAATGAATTGCTGGAGCATCTAAAAAGCCCGAATCGTTGGTGGCGGGAAGAGGCCCGTCGGATTCTTAAGAGTCATCGTCACCTTAAGCATGCTATTCCAACTCTTCAAAGGTGGCTTTCACAAGAGACGGGCCAACTCGCGCTCGAAGCGCTTTGGTGTTGGGCTTTTCTCGATGACTTTTCTCTGCCCGCATTTCAGGTCGCTCTGCAAAGCCCGAATCCTCACGTTCGGCTCTGGGCAATTCGGCTCGCCACGGACAATGGTCAACTCACGCCTTCTCATCTTGAAGCAGTCCAAAAGTTGGTTGTACGCGAAGGTAACGAGGAGGTTTTGGCTCAGGTGGCGTCTTCCGCCGGCCGTCTGGAAGTTGATGAGGCGTGTCAGCTTCTGAACCCATTGATGAGGAAGAAGCAGGTCAGAGAGAATCGTTCGCTTTCGCTTATGGTTTGGTGGGCGATCGAACCTCACTGTCAAGATCACCCGGAGGCGTGTGCCGGCCTCGTGCATTATGGTGAATTCGATAGTGCTGCTGGGCTCAATCCACCCTTGGTTCTATGCCGGTTGATTCGCCGATTGATTGTGACTGGTAAAGTGGAAAATTTTGACCGTTGTGCCCGTCTTTTCCGACTATCACCAAAGTTCTCTGATGATGAAAAAGCTGAGCTTTGGCATCACTTCAATGAGGCATTCAAGGGGCACTCGCTTTCGGTGATCTCGAGAGATTTAGAAGTGGTCTTGAGAAGTCTCCCGGATCTTCCGCTTCACCTTCGAGTTCGTCTGTTTCCCGACGACTCAGAAGCTTTTGCGGCGGCCCTCAAGATGTTGAGGAATCCTCAAGCGAACCGTGTGGGTCTTCTTCGCCTCATCGAATACTTTGGTGAAGCTCCTAATGATGAAGTGACTTCGCTCTTTATCCAGCTTGTTGACTCCAAGGATCCTGAAGTTCTAAACCAAGTCTTTGCCAGTCTGCAGAGTGTCAAATCACCGGAGGTTGGCGCAGCGGTCTTGGCCCGGCTGAAAACCCTTCCTTCTAGTTCGGTCAAAGCTGCCGAGGTGCTTCTCCTTTCGCGGGTTATATGGGTTGAGCAGTGGTTGGATCTCGCGGCAAAAGATGGTGGTGTTAAGAGCCTCTTCTCTGCGGAGGCTCAGTCACTGATTCGAGCGGGTGCGGTCCCAAATCTGTTGGAAAAGCTGGATGTGCTCTTTCCTCCAGTGGTGATTGAGAAGCGGCTCCCGGAGAAAGCGATCGAGCGCATCAAAAAGTTACTCGGCAAAAAGGGGAAGGCTGACGTGAGGAATGGACACAGGGTTTTCACGAAGCGTTGTGCAGCTTGTCATGAGCTCCATTCCAATGGTGGGAAAATTGGGCCGTCTTTAACTTCCTATCAGCGCGACGATTTGAGAACGTTGCTTCCTTCGATCATTCAGCCCAGCAAGGAGATTCGGGAGGGTTTCGAAAATAACATTCTTAAGACTCGCGATGGCAGAACTCTGGTAGGCTTTTTAAAATCGGAAACTCCAATCAGAGTCGTCTTGCAGCCAGTGGGAGGTGCTCCGGTTTCGATTTCCCGGGCACATGTTTTGAGTCTTGAACCAAGCCGGGTGAGTCTGATGCCATCAGGGCTCTTAAATGGGCTCGACGATCAGGAGTTGATCGATTTTTTTGCTTATTTAAAAGGTTCGCAGCCCTTGAATCTTCGTAAAGAGTAGGGGGCATTTTGGTCCAACCCGAAAGGGTGGTCGCCTACGCGTAATGTCAAAGTTTGACTTGGCCATCCCAATGATCTAGACCGCGAACAATGTCACTTCACAAAGTATGCTCCGTAACAATCATCTTTGGCCTAGCCCTTGGTGCCCCAGGTGAAACCGTAATTGATGATCACTTTGATGACGGTGAGGTGACGGGCTGGAAGAGTTTGGGAAATACTCTCCTGGCGGATCACAATATCTCCGAGGAAGATAGTGCCATCACTTCGGAGGTGGTTGGGACTGAAGCCAACCTTAATACCAATCGGGGGCTTGTTAGTGAGGCCTCCTTCAATCCGCTTGCCGATGCCAGCGGTTTTACGATGACCTTTGAGATTCTCAGCCAAGACGGTGGGGAGCCAGGGGCGAATGGCCTGTTCCTTGGGTTGACTTCGGACGACGAGACTTTTTTTAGGAGCGAAGGGATCTTCAGTTTTGGGCTGGTGTTTTATGGATTTGCTCCAAAGACCGAAAGCCAAGGCGGTGTCAGCTTGATAACGAACGACATTGGACCGGGAGGGCCTGCTCTCAATGGTCTCATTTTGGACTCCAACCCCGATTCCATTGATCTTGCCTCCTTCCAGGATGGATGCATTGCAACGATTACCGCTGACTCCACCGGGTGGTCATTCTCGGTCGATGAGGTCACGGATTTTGCCGGAGAACCACTGACGATTTCAAAATCAGGAATCTGGGCTGATGCGAATACTGATTACGCTTCGGTTTTCAATGGTGCCACCGATTGGTTCGTCCTTGCAAGTAATCAAGGACAGCCTACGAACAATATCCACACCGTTGTTTATGATCGTATTGCCCTGGCAACCGGGGGGGCATCAGGGGGCGATTTGGAAGTCACTTCGATTGTTCCTGCATTATCAGGTGAACAACCAACGGTGACACTTGAGTGGAATTCGGCGCCAGGCGTGGAATACGCAGTCGATGTTACTGCCGATCTCACGGCTGATAATTGGGCTGAAGTGACGGATAGTGTTTTGTCGGAGGGTGATACTGCCCAATTCGTTCACGAATTGTTGCCAGATTTCGCTGATCTTTTGGCCGCCGGGAAAGCCTTCTACCGAATCCGGCGACCATAGAACAATCGGCCCGCATTTCATTTTGCTCTCCGGGGCAGTATTCAGACACAGGGAAAAGACTTGCTCCGGTAAACTACTTTTTATGCAAAAGCATTTTTATGCCGCCATTGTGATCACAGTGGCGGTTTTCTCCAATGGACTCTCACAAGTTATCATCGATGATCATTTCGATGATGGCGTTCTGTCCGGTTGGTTAAGTCAGGGAAACACTCTTGGGGCGACTCACAATTTGAGCGAAAACGGAACGACTTTGACATCACAAGTTGTTGCCAGCCAGGGTAACCTGAACACCAATCGTGGGATCGTTAGTGTTCCCTCCTTTGACCCTGCGAGTTCGTCGGGAGGGTTTTCGATGAGCTTTGAGGTGTCAGGTCTGGGTGCCCGCGCTCCGGGAGCGAATGGTTTATTTTTAGGAGGAAGCTCCAGCAATTCCGTTTTTTTTCGCACCGACGGAGTTCTGTCTTTCGGCTTGGTATTTTTCGGGCATCCCACGCGGTCGCAAAGTCAGGGGGGAGTCAGTTTGGTGACGAATGATAGCGGGACGGGTGGACCTGCCACTGAAGGCCTCATTCTTGACGCCAACCCGAACACGATTCAACTTGCCTCACTTCTGGATGGATTCGCGGCTCGAATCACGGCGGATTCCATTGGATGGGCATATTCAGTTTCCGGCATTACCGATCTCAATGGAGACGCCATCATTTTTGATGAAAGTGGCACCTGGGCGGAAGCGGGTTCTGATTACGCCTCGGTTTTTGGTGGAGCCAGCGATTGGTATGTTTTGGCAACGAATCAAGGTGACCCGTCGCTCGATACCCACACCACGGTTTATGATCGCATCACTTTGGAGAGTCTTACGATAAGCGATACTGACGAGGACAGGATGTCCGATGTTTATGAAGTGGAGAATGGAACGGATCCCAATGTGAACGATGCCGGGCTCGACAAGGATGGTGATGGACTCACCAATTTGCAGGAATTTCTTGGTCAAAATGCAATTGGAGAACCCAGTGGTTTTGGACAAACAAAATCAGGATCGGCCGACAGCGATGGCGATTCATTGAGTGACGGAGTTGAGCTGGATGGTTCCCTCAATCCTTGGACGAATCGCGGAAAAGGGACTCCGCCGGGAGATCCGACCAATCCGAATCATACCGATTCTGATGAGGACGGTTTCGGTGATTCCGCTGAGATTTCGGCGGGCAGTAATCCAAATGCACTTCCTCCCAATAGCGGTCCAATCTTTCTTTTTTCAGATCGGGATGGTGATAGTTATCGGGATGAGGCCGAAGTTGCCTTCGGGAGCGATCCTGATGATGAAGCTTCGATCCCCGATCATCGTGGTGGTCATGAAAAGCCCAATGTCCTCATCGTCTATGCTGATGATTTGGGCTTTGGAGATATGTCGGCTTACGGTGATCTTTTCGGAACGACCAGTCCGGCCCGCACCCCCAATCTCGATGGCTTGGCGGAACAAGGGACTCTCTTCACCCAGGCGCATTCCAGCAATGGAGTCTGTACCCCAAGCCGCTATGCTCTCTTGACTGGCAAGTATAACTGGCGCGAGTTTGACGGGATTACTCTCCATTACGGCGGAACTAGGGGGGGCGGGGAAGTGCCTCGCGCGTCGGACGTTACGATTGCAGATTTTCTAAAAGGTCAGGGCTATGACACGGCGGCTTTTGGGAAGTGGCATCTCGGTGGAGCGTGGTATTCGCGGACCGGGACGAGAATTACGGATAATCCAACAAATCCTTCGGCCGTGGATTGGGAGCGCCCTATCGAACATCATGCCGTGGCCCAGGGTTTCGACTCATTCCGTGGCTTGGCGACAACGATCAATGTGGGGCCTTATGTTTACCTTAGTAATGATCGGGTTCAGTTTTGGGATGGATCTCTTAATGGTGGTTCGGGTGGTTATCGCGATGCGACCAATGATGATCCTTTTAAATGGTTTACGACGACTGAGCTCAATTCCACGGTCTTTGGTGGAAAGGACTCGCGAGCCAGTCTTGGCGATCCCAGTTATACCCAGGTTGGGGCTGAACCACAGATGATTCGTGACGTTGAAGAGTGGATGAGTGAGCGCGCGGCCTCGAATGATTCAGATCCTTTTTTTGCTTACGTTTCCCTCTATTCGCCTCACTTGCCTTGGGCGGTGACTCCTGATTTTCAGAATACCGTTGGGTTTGATTACGGAGATTTTATGAGTGAAGTTGATCACCGTATCGGTCGGGTCATTACCGCTCTCGAGGAGAACGGATTTGGAGAGAATACTGTCATCGTTTTTAGCAGCGACAATGGCCCGGAGAATCTCGCAATGACCCGGACGCTTGCCAATGGCCGTGACCCAAATGGTCCTTTGAGGGGAAATAAGCGCGACGTTTGGGAAGGTGGGACGCGGGTGCCTTTCATCGTGCGCTGGCCCGGGCAGGCTGCTTCGGGCTTGGTTGTCGATGATCTTGTTTGGCAGGGCGATGTCTTTGCGACCATTGCGGCTTACCTCAGTGAAGAGCTTCCTGATCATGTCGCTCCTGATGGTGAATCATTTCTTAATCTGATCCGGGGCCAGCAAAAGCCGGCGGAGAGTCGTCCGTCCATTCTGGTCTCGTCGATTCGTGGAGACCTTGGACTTAAAACGACCGATGGTTGGAAGTTTATTGATGCGACTGGCGGTGGACATGGGACATCTTGGGACTCTGAAAATCGTTCTATTCCGGGGGCCGCGGGCACGAACCAGGGAAACCCTAGGCAACTATTCCAACTAAGCGTGGATCTTGGTGAGGATGACAATCTTCTGGCTGGAATTACCAATGCGGCGGATGCTCGCACGATCTCCTCAGATTTGGTAGGAGTGGATCTTCTAGGAGAAATCGATTTCGCTCGATCCATAGAAACGTCCAGCCGGTTCCCCCGTATTCCCGATAACGATCGGGATGGAATGCCCAATCGATATGAAATCGAGATGAATTTTGATCCGGACTGGCCACTTGATGCGAACGAGGACACCGACCTTGATGGTCAGAGCAATGGCTCGGAGCGTATTGCGTTCACCGACCCGAGGGACCCAAATGATGTCCTGAAAATTTCCCGGTGGGTACAAACGGAGACCGACATATCTGTGACTTGGCCGACAGTGAATGGAGTAAACTATCGGCTTTGGTGGTCTTCTGATCTGGGTTCCTGGAATCCAATCTCGGATCACGTTGGCACAGGAGAGCTTCTGACGGCCGAAATCGAAAAGTTGAATCTTCCAAAGATCTCCCGGTCTTTTATTCGTGTCTCTGTCCGCGAATAGTCAAAGATTGAGAGTGAGGTGGGCCAGCGAATTTTACGAAGTTTGTCGTTTGGGAATCAAGGTGATTTGGGTCCCGGACAAACTCGTATCGTAAAGAGTTACAGGATCCTTGAGTCGGTCTTTAGAGAACCTGTAATAGGCTCGTTTCCTATGAATGTGCCACCTTCCCGGAAGCCATGTTACCACGATTTATGTGAGTCTCCGACATGCGTGGGAACAAAAATTATTTCTTGTTTGGGCTTTGACCATGCGGAGCCTGTTTCCGGTCCTTTCCAACGAGCTCGCGATCGTAGACTTTTCCGGGTTTGATTGCCTTGTGGGACGACTCTGCAAGTGCAATGAGTTGGTTGAGAACATCTGGTTCGGATTTCGAAAGGTCGACATTTTCTTCGATGTCCCTCGATAGATCGAAGAGCTCCCATTCTCCCCTTTTTGCTTTGTAAGCTTTCCAGTTATTCATGCGGACGGCGGTCTGGCCGAAATACTCCCAGTAGAGGTGTTTGTGGTTCTTTTGCTCGCCCTGGGATTTCAGGGTGGGAACAAGTGAGAGGCCATCTGTGTTGGGGCTTTTTGCTCCGGCGATTTCAGAAAGGGTCGGCATGATATCGGGGAAGTAGCACAGGTGATCGGTCACCGCGCCGGCCTTTATTTTTTCAGGCCAGCGGACAAGGAAGGGGACTTTGAGGCCGCCTTCGTAAAGGGAGCCTTTTCCGGCACGGAAGCGTTTCCCGGTTATCCGGTTGAAGTTGGGCCCGAAGAATCCGTGCGGGCGGTCCGGGGTTTTGAAGTAATCTTGTCCGCCGTTGTCGCCGCAAAGAAAGATAATGGTATTGTCATCAATCTTGAGTTCCTTGAGAAGCGAGATGATTGCTCCCAGTTGTCGGTCGACCATGTGCAAGAAGGCCGCGTAGACACGCGCATCACGATCGGTCCTTTGTCCGGCCTTCCACGGTTTGTCTTTGAAGAGTTGCCACGAGGGATCATCTTTGTCGATGCCCCACAGCCCATGGGGTGGAGTCCAAGGTAGGTAGCAGAAAAAAGGTTGGTCGTGGTTCTTTTTAATGAAGCCCAGAGACTCTTTGAAGATTTCGATTTGGGCATGGGTTTTACCTTCGTAGAAACTTGTTCCGTCATTGCCCTTGAGAGGCACCTCTTCACTATTTCTAATCAAGTATTGCGGGTAGAAAGTATGAGCGTGAACCTGATCGTAGTAGCCGAAGAATTCGTCAAATCCATGTTTCTCCGGAACTCCGCTGGTGCCACGGCCACCGATGCCCCATTTGCCAAATCCTCCTGTGGCATATCCTTGAGGTTTGAGCATGCTGGCAAGGGTGGGTTCGTCAGCCCGGATGGGGCTGGCTCCGCCGTTGGAGCGCATCGATGCGTGTCCTGAATGAAGTCCGGTGAGAAGGACGCAACGGGTTGGTCCGCAAACCGGAGCTCCGGCGTAGGCATTGGTAAAGCGCATGCCTTCGCTGGCGAATCGGTCGATGTTGGGAGTGAGTAGCTCCGAATGTCCCATGTGTCCGGATTCAAAATATCCCCATTCATCAAGCATGAGATAAATGATATTTGGTTTTTTCTCGTTACCAAAAACGTCGCTTAAAAGAGTCAGAAGGACGATCACTGAAAGTGGTTTCATGAGGCGAATCATTTGAAATGCTTTGAGGTAATCCAAGTAAGATTCGAAAAAGATTTGCAACAAATTATTAGTGTTGGGGTTTCTTCTTTTGGAATACAAGACGCTCTATGGAACGCTATCTTCAAAAGGAATTATGTCGGGCCCTCGTCGGCGTTTTTGGGCTGCTGGTATTGGTGAGTTCTCTAAAGGCTACGCCGCTCATTACTTCATGGTTTACTGAGCTCTCCGGCCGATACGCCCGTATTTATGAGGATGATGATTCCGTTACCAATCAAACTTCGGTCACGACCTGGATTCGTGGGGCGGGCGATCAAGCCGAGCCCACCTATGCTGGAATTACAGAAATCTCTTATACTGACACCGATGTCTATATTCGCACTTCCAATCTAGGGTTTCACATCATGGGGCCGTGGTATGGCGGGAATGGGGGACTGTTTCCAAATTACCCGTCCAATCAGGCCGAAATTTTTCGCTTTCCAAGGACTCCGGCAATCTCGCCCAACAAAACTCTCACTGGTGGTGGAGCAATTGGATACGGTGTCGATGGCATCGCCCTTTTTGATTCCCGTGATGCTTTTTCCTACGACACATCAGCTGGAATTGACGAAACACCGATGACGGCCCGGGACCCAAATGTTGACGGAGACAATATTTGGAATCGGGATGCTTATGTGAATGAAGGAGACACCTTCGATCCCGCGTTTGCCCACCAGGCTGGCGCTAATCACCATTATCATGCCAACGCTCCGGCGCTTCGCCATCTCATGGGTGACTCTGTCGACCATGACCCTATTACGAACACCTACACTGAAGCCTTCAATGGAAGTCATTCGCCTATCATAGGGTGGTTCCGTGATGGCATTCCTCTCTATGGGCCTTACGGATTTTCAGATCCCAACAATCCCGCTTCTGCGGTCCGTCGCATGATTTCCGGGTATCAAAAACGTGATGGCACCAACGGGTCAACTGATCTTGGAATTCCCGTGGACAACACTCCGCAGGGATCCCCAACGGGACGAACTACTCTGCCTGCGTGGGTTTCCAGAAACGAAGGCGGGTCGAGCGCGCTTGACCAAAATTCATACGGTCCGCCGGTCTCCAACGACTTTCCTATCGGGCACTATCTTCAGGACTATACCTATAAAGGTGACCTCGGATTCAGTCTGTATGATGGCTCGGGTGTTTTTGATGAAAATGCACACTTTGATCTCAATGAATACAATGTTCGCTTTTGTGTGACACCCGAGTTTCCCGCTGGAATCTGGGCCTATTTTACCAATATTGAACCTGGCGGAATTCCGACTTATCCGTATAACATCGGTCGCTACTACTTCGGGATTCCGTCAGGAAATTCTCCCGCAACCGTCCCTGAGGAGGCGACCCTTCAGTTTGAAGGCGGTCCCAAGTCGCCCCTCCAAATTGACTCCATTTCACAATCCGCGTCTGATGAGATCACACTGGTTTGGTCTGTCATTGAGGGTGGTGAATACACCATCGATTCATCGACGACTCTTCAGCCCGGTTCCTGGAGTCGCGAAGCCAACAACGCCGAGCCAATTCAGGAAAAACTTAGCTTCAACAAGAGCATCTCAAGCGGATCCCGCGAGTTCTTCCGCACCAAGCTCAACAGTCTGGCTCCTTTTGATCAAGATGGCATTCAGGGGTTTTCCTTCACTCCGGCGGTCGTCCATCTTTTCAGCTTTGAGACAGAGCCGCCTCTCCCCGACGATATCACGACCGTCACGGTTGGAGGCGTGTCGGCGACGGTTGTCAGCTATGATCCCGATAATGGTATTTTGGAGGTCTGCTTTGACGATTCCACCTTGGCTGGCGGAGAGTATCCAGCTGTGATTGATGGATCGATTTCTTCGATCGATAATTTTTCCGTATCCGGCCCCAATAACGTTCTGCTGCTCATTCTGGATGACTGGGGTATCGATGCTTCGGAGCTTTATAACACCGAGACGGGTGGAGGCATCCAGCTCGCCGATATGCCAAATCTCCGTAGCCTGCTTTTTTCCGATATCAACACGGCTCCGACCGGGACCCCTGACAAAGGCCTTCTGTTCACCCGGGGCTATGCCCAGCCGATTTGCTCGCCTACGCGTGCCACTCTTCTGACCGGTCGCCAGACTTATCAACATGGGGTTGGGAATCCCGGCACCGACAACACCCTTCCTGATTCCGAGTTGACCTTCCCAGAAATCATTTCCGCTGCTGCACCCAACTACGGGCTGGCAGCGTTCGGGAAATGGCATCTCGGATCAGGGGCGACCGGTCCTTTTGACACCGGTGGTTGGCCCAACTTTTCCGGAACCCTTCAAGGAGGTGTTCAAGATTATAATATTTGGACTCGTCTCAAAATTGAAGACGGTGTTCTGACCGATTCAGGAACTGCCATCGCTGACCTCGTGACCGATGGCACCTATTCCTCTCCCTATGCCACTAGTGTGCAGGTTGACGAAGCGGTTTCCTTTATCTCCTCGCAAGGTTCAGATCCCTGGATGGTCTGGATGGGCTTCAATGCTCCCCACGATCCCTTCCAGGATCCACCTGCGAACCTTGCCCCAGCAGGAGGTTATTCCACTGCTGGTACTACGAACGGGGATTTCTACGTCAAAACTCTCGAGGCTCTCGATACCGAGATCGGTCGTCTTTTCGCTTCCGTGGATCTTGGCAGAACAAACATTATCGTAGTCGGGGATAATGGTTCGCCGGGTATGGTGGATCAAGCTCCTGCTGGCGGACTTGCCGGGGCTAAAGGTTCCTTAAATGAGGGTGGTATTCATGTTCCATTCTTCGCTCACGGGCCTGATATTCTCCAGAATGGAAAGACCGATAAGTTGGCTCACGTCATTGATCTCTTTACGACGATCCTAGATCTGACAGGTGTTCCTACTCCAGGCGATCTGGATCTTCATTCGACTTCACTTGCGCCTATTTTTAATGGAACCGATATCGCAGATCGCTACTTGATTGCGGAAAAATTTGGGCTTAACCCGCAAAACGACGGTCGTGCGCTCATGATGGATGATTGGCCCGAATACAAGCTGGTCGCTATTCACGATGTCACTGATCCCGGTGATGTTCCCAGCTATCAGATGTATCTTCTTGGGGAAAATGGCGTCGAATCTTCCACGCTCACGACTCCTCCTGCTCCGGGGGATACTTGGGAGGCCGCCTACAATGCCCTCGTGGCCAAGGACCAGTCGCTCGAATCGGATGTCTCCGTGCCCTTGGCTTCTATCGATATCGATATGCCGACCGATACGCCTCCGCTGATTAACACTCAGAACGGAAATATCGTTCGCCCGAATGGAATTACCATCGGGGGGGTCGCTGCTATCTGGGACGCTGGCGATATCATAGGCGGCGGAACTGCTACTTCAGCGGCACGTGTCGACGTAAATGGTGATCCGGATCAGTTTTCTGTTGTGGCTCTGTTCGATGAACCCGCCTCCGGTCTTATCAGTGGCCAAGCCTATGACATTGTCGTGAGTTTTCCTGGTGGAGGAGGTACCAATCGTATTTTTACTGCTACGAATAAATATGTGGCTCCATAGTTGGACCCTGACTTAGCTCTCATATATTGTCTGGAGGGCAGGATGGCAGAAGGCAATACTACTCATGGCAGAGCAGAAATCCCCCTCCTGTGTTGAAAAGCTGGAGAGGGGGCCGGCTTACGCAAAAGCCAATCAAAACCTGCCACGCTTTTATCTTAGGAGAACTATGGGGGGCTGTTGGTCGCGGGGTTCGGAGGATCGCACGGAAAGTCTAAGAATGTCGGTATTTTGGCGTCCCGCCATTTGGAAAGAAAATGGAGGGCTAAATTCCCGCGCGTTTCATGTTGAATGTCGTCCTCTCAAATTATGGGAAGGTCTGGGATTCGTATATTTTCCCCGGAAAGAACTCCTAAATTTGAAAATCTTAGCTGCTCCGTCGAGTAGTTCTATCGCGCCGTTATGAACGACGCGAGATGGACACATTTAAATATGGTATCAAATGCAACCGCGATGGAATTAAGTATGTCCGTTTCGGTCCCAGGAAATTTCAACTAAGAACACATCAAGATGAGCGACAATAATTCCATTTCCAAATCCACCCGCCGTAAATTTCTGACCGGGGCTACTTCTTCGGCCTTTGGATTTACTTTCATTCCCGCCTACCTCACGAGCGCCCGCGCTCAGAATAATCCTCGAAAGCCGCCAAGTCAGCGGATCAATCTGGGATGCATAGGGGCTGGAGGAAGGGGAGCCTCGGTCGTTTCCGGGATTTGTGGGCAGGGCAATGCCAAGCCGGTCGCGATTTGTGATGTCGATCACAATCGCGCCTCAAAAATCATCAAGGGGAATTCTGATGCCAAGCTCTTCCACGACTTCCGCGAAATGTTCGACAAGATGGGAGGCGACATCGATGCGGTTTCTGTGGCGACGCCCGATCATACTCACTTCACTGCGGCCATTCAGGCAATGTCGTTGGGTAAACACGTTTATGTCGAGAAGCCGCTGACGCACACCTTTGAGGAAGCGGCGATCCTGATGCGGGGTGAAAAGAAATTCAAAGTGGTCACCCAAATGGGAAACCAAGGGCATACTTCCGGTGGTTCGGAGCAATTCAAACGCATGCTTGCCGGCGGGGTCGTGAATGATGTTGTCAAGGTCGAGGCCTGGAAGAGTCCCTCGCTCTGGTTCATGGACAAGAATCAGCGGATCAAGGGGTATCCCAAGGCCCAGCCGATTCCGGAATCACTCAAGTCGTGGGATTTCTGGTGCGGACCGCAGGAGATGAAGGATTTTAGTTCCATGTTCCATCCCTTCGATTGGCGTGGATTCCACCTCTATGGTGGCGGTATGTTCGGCGATTGGGGATGCCACATCATCGACTTCATCCATCACTATCTCGATCTCGGTCTGCCTACCAAAATTTCACCCAAGGCCCTTGGTGACTACAACAAGATCAGCTTTCCGCTGAGCTCGCATATCGAATTGGATTTCCCTTCCCGTGGTGCGCACAAGCCTGCCGTGCATGTCATCTGGAAGGCCGGAGGCGACCACGCATCATCGATCGAAAAGAAATACCTAGATGATAAAAAAACTCCTAATCTGGGTGGGGCCGGGACTCTTCTTCATCGCAAGCAAGGTGACTATCTTGTTCACCGGAATTCCCATGGCGGATCATCTAAATTGATCTCCGCAAACAAGCACGATGACCTCAAGGAGGCTCTCAACAATAAGGGGCCAAAGTACGATCACATGGAGTCCTTCACTCAGGCCTGCATGGGTAACGGGAGAACCGAATCCCCTTTCAGTGTGGCAGGAGCTCTCACCCAGGTGCTAAATCTCGGCATGATTGCTGAATACCTCAATATGGACCTCGCCTTCGATCGTAAAACGAAGAAGTTCGTCGGCAATGAGGTGGCTAATGCACTCCTTTCCGGTCCCGCACCAAGGAAGGAATGGGCGGGACATTACAAGTTGGCGTAAGGGGTAATCTTCCACCATAGGCGTATTTTAAGGGGGCTTTGCCAGTCCCCCGGTTTACTCTAGGGAACTTTTTTGAGTCTCCGTGACTGACTGTGCTCCTTGATTTGAAACCTTCTTCCGATACCCGTTGATTATGTTTCCAGATAGAGTGGCCTCACTGTTCTCGCGGGCGAGAATTCCGTGGGCTCCATTCTGTCCCTCAATAGTATTGTCGATGGCCTCAAGGCGTCCACTCAACATGACTCCGGCGATACCGCCTCCTTTGATCGTGTTGTTGACGAGGACGGCATTGGAATCGTTGAGGATCGCGATAATCGGGGGCATCCCTCCCGTCCGTTCGAGGGTGTTTCCTTCCAAAAAAGCTTCCCCGTCGTTTGGAATTCCGACGGCAACGAGACGGTTTTCCCGACAGGTGTTTTCGATCACGCTCGCCTTGGATTTTCCACTGATTCCGATGCCTGCTGTTTTATTTTTCTCGATTTGGTTTCGCACGATCACTGCTCCGGCGGTGTTGAGTCCAACACCGGCAGTCCCGTTTTCATGAGAGTGGTTTTCCAAAATGTAGGCGACTGAATTTGAGCGGACACCGATTCCTGCCAACTTATTGCGATAGCAGCGATTGCCGCGAATGATAGGTGATGCTTCTTCATCGCAGCCAATGCCAGCCATTTCATTTTCATAACAGTCATTGTCTTCTACGATGGGCCGGGTGTCGCTGCCGGTGCGAATCCCAATGCCAGCCCTGCGATTCCGATAGCAACGATTTCCTCTCAAGAGTGGGCTTGAACCCTCGCTGATTCCAATGCCCGCCCGGATATTACGATAGCAGATATTTTCACGTAGGATCGGGCTTGCCTTGTTGTGCCCGATCCCTGCGTAATAATTTTCGAAGCAGTGATTGTTCTCAATGATCGCCGTTGATCCCATCATGGATCCAATCCCACCTCCCATATTGCGATAACAAACGTTTTCTGAGATCAGAGGGGTGGTTCGTGTCCTAGTGGCTCCCCGAATGGCAATGCCGGTGTTTCCGATGTGATGGACGATGTTCCGGACCACCCGGCAATTCACGGCGGTGATGGCTATGCCGGGGACACCGAATTTTCCAATATGTTCATGAGATTGGTTCTCTCCCTTTTCGTTCCACGCCTTCTGCCACTTCTCTTCCGAATAAGATCCCACCCCTGTGATCGTAAAGCCGTCCAGGGTTGCTCCTTCTGCCATGGTGACGCCGGGGCGATCCGCTTGTCCCCCACTTCCGTCAATGACTGTTAATTCGGCCCGTTTCAGGCCAACTTTCCCTTTTTCATCTCCCCCAAGGCTGCGGACCGTGATGTTTGGCTTGAAAATCAGCCGTTCTTTATAAGATCCTGGAGAAACGAGAATGACGTCACCTCTGACGGCATTTTTGATGGCATTTGAAATCGAGTTGTAATCCCCGGGAACGTGGATGTTCGCAGCGTTCAGCTGCGATAATGCGCCCGTAATGAAGGCGGATAGGAGGAGTTGAAGGCTTTTCATAGAATAAAGATTGCAATGCATCTAAACTCCGCAGTCCTAGTTATGAAAGAAACAAGTTCAACTCGAAGGGATCTTCGATAAAAAACGTTATTTTGAGAAAAATTCGTAACGAGAGTTTTCTCGTTGTTGTTTGGGAAAGATAGAGATCTGACGCTGACAAGATCGATTTCCAGCTCTCACTTTCAACGCAGCAAGAACTTATCATGCCAACGAAACTAATTCTGGAGTAGTGACTCTTATTTTCGGCACAGCAGCCCATACTATCAGTCTTCCTGACGAATTTATTGTTTTCGACATTTGGGGTTAGATTGCGCTGGCAGGATCGTGATGACGATTTCGATTGGGAACCTTTTGACGCAAGCGGGTCATGACTTGGCAGGGTCACTGGGCTGAAGACCGTAGATGGGCTCGCGCCCGCAATTCAGAATGCCCGCGCGCCCTTTGGTGTTCTTCCAGTCGCAACTACGATTGGTCAGGTCGTTGTCACCGCCAGAGATTCCCCAAAATTCTGGTGCGGCAGGCTATACCAATAATTTCACGGTTCAGGAGGTTCGCCTCGCGGTCATCCCCGAGCCCCCTGCTGCTCTTCTCGCTTTGGTGTGGCTCGGATGGGAACTTCGCCGCCGCCGATAGTTCCGTTTTTCTGCCCGAATAATACAAAGCCGCTGTCCGAAAATCGCTCTGTGGTTTTTTAGATCTGGATTCTTCTGGGTGATCTGAAAGGAATTACTCAATAACTTCTAAAGTCGAGGTGAACTAAAAGCCTGCGACTCTATACTTAAAACCATGAAACTTTCTCCCAAAGCTTTGATGCCCTTTATCGGAGCGGCGCTGAGCATACTTGTGCCTGCAGCCCCCATTTCATGGGAGCCAGCTGCTGATATTGTTGATCCAACCTCGGTCAATACGACCGGATCACTTGTCGAGGCGATCAACGGAACCGGAGGTAATGGGGATGTCACGGTTAATGGTGTCGATTTTGCCCCCTCGAACACTCTTCTCTCGTCCAATGCAGCCTCCGTTGCATTGAGCGGTCAGTCCACCCTCGATACCGGACTCGACGAGCTTCTCAATAACGTTGAATTTGGAGGAGGCACTTCGACCTCTATCATGGTTGGGGGCGGATCTCTTGTGATCGGACAGAGCTATTCGATTCAGATTTTTTTCACCGACCTTCGGAGTTGTTGTGGAGGCCGTGTCATGACCTATGGCGACGACGAGGGTAACACCGTCGATGTCACCGCCTCGGGCACTCAGGGAACATTTGGGCAGTTCACGACTGGCACTTTTGTTGCCGATTCAACCAGCCAAACCATTAGTCTGGCTGCGAATGGTTTTGGAAACGCCCATATTAACGGGTATCAAATCCGAAGTGCTTTTCCTGTTCCCGCGGTCGAGTCGTTTACCGCGACTCCTTCTCTCATTGCCGGCGGAGAATCTACGACTCTGAAATGGCAGATTACCGGAGCAGATGCCATCGAAGTTAATAACGGGATTGGCTCAATCGATTCGGTGTCCGGAAGCCTCGTGGTCAGTCCAACCTCAACGACGACCTATATCCTCACGGCTACCAATGGCGGAGGAGTAGTCGCGTCCGAAGTTACTGTCGGGGTAGATGTTCCCGTTCTTCCGCCCGCTCTCAATGAGTTTCTGTCCAGCAACGACAGCGATTTTGCCGATGAAGACGGAAATTTTTCCGATTGGGTTGAGATTTATAATCCCAACGCCTTCTCCATCGATCTCGGTGGCTTTCATCTCACCAGTGATCCTTCCGACCTGACCGAATGGACTTTTCCTGCTGGCGTTTCCCTTGAGGGGAATTCTTATCTCATCGTTTTTGCGACCGGAGTCAGCAGGGGGCTTCCCGAGCTCCATACTAATTTTAAAGTTTCTGCCAGTGGCGGTTACCTGGCGCTCGTGGATCCGAACGGTAGCACCTTGATCAACGAGTTTTACTACCCCTCCCAGAGAACTGATATCTCATACTCGTCGTCCGGCTATCTGTCACCGCCGACTCCGGGAGCGGAAAACGGTTCGGCTACAGGTGGCTTCGTAGCTGATACCAATTTTGACATCGATCGTGGATTCTATGACGCCCCATTTACCGTGAATATCACCACGGAAACACGTGGCGCGACCATCGTTTACACGACCGACGGAACTGATCCCACTGCTGCCAATGGCACCTCATCCATGGATCAGGCAAGCGTGTCGATTGCCGGCACCACCGTTCTCCGGGCCGCTGCCTTCAAGGAAGGTCTTACCGCTACCAATATCGATACTCAAACCTACCTTTTTACCTCCGATATCGTTGAACAATCGAACATGGACCCGGATATCGTGGATGATCCCGCTTACAGTGGTGAGATTGAATCGGCTTTGAAGTCGATTCGAACCCTTTCTCTCGTCACTGACCCCGACAACCTATTCGACGATTCCATTGGTATTCTGGAAAATACCCAGGGCAGGGGACGTTCCTGGGAGCGCCCGGTTTCTATCGAGTTCATCGATCCTGATAATTCCTCTGAATCGATGCAGACCAATGCCGGCCTGCGCATGCATGGCAACGGTTCGCGAGGCAGCGCCAAGAATTCACTTCGACTTCTCTTCCGTGCCGACTACGGACCGAAGAAGCTTAGCTACCCGCTCTTCGGAGATGATTTTGTAGCGCAGAAGTTTAATACCGTGGTCCTGCGAGCCCAGAATGCCAACAGCTGGACGAGTAGCCGTTCCCTTGATCGTCAATCAACGACCTTTCTCCAGGATTCTTTCGCGAAAGACACCCAGCAAGCAATGGGGCAACCTCACTCCGGTTCCACTTTTGTGCACCTGTTTTTAAATGGAACTTACTGGGGGCTCTACAATCCGACCGAGCGCCCCGATGGATCTTTTGGCGAAGATCACTTTGGTGGAGACGATACTGATTACGATGCCGTGAGCCGCCGCTTCAGTGTCGAGGTTCAGTCCGGGACCAAGACCCATTGGGATGAGATGATCTCTTTCTCGAACACCCTGCTTGATACCGAAGAAGAATACGAAACGCTTAAGAATGAGTATATGGATGTCGACAACCTCATCGACTACATGCTTATGCATCAATTCATGCAGACGCGTGATGGCCCGGATGACTTTGGTCACAACAACATGCGTCTTGTTCGTCGTAATAATCCCGGCGGACTTTGGCAGGCTTACGCCTGGGATATGGAATATTCCATGATCGATACCACAGGCACCCGCGACTATTCTTACCCATTTCCGATTTACTCTAGCAGCCGAAATAACAATAACAACATCACCGATAGCATTGCTTCTATCTATATCCGACTGAAGGATAATAACCCGGAGTTCCAGCTTCGTTACGCCGACCGGGCCTATAAACATCTTTTCAACGGGGGTGCCCTTACGCCTGCAAATGCTAGTGCTCGCTTTGAGGTTCGTGCCATGGAGATTAAAAGTGCGGTCATTGGTGAGTCCGCCCGTTGGGGCGATCACCGGCGCTCCACACCTTATTCGCGTGACGGGGATTGGACCACCGAGCGAAACCGGATCAATAATGAATTTTTCCCTGCCCGTCCAGATCATGTCATTTCACGACTTCGTATTGCCGGGCTCTATCCGGATATTGATCCTCCGGTTCTTTCTCAACACGGGGGGGAGGTTGCTGCCGGATTTGATCTGGATCTGAGCGCTGCCGGGGGAACCATTTACTATACCATGGACGGCTCTGATCCCCGTGAAGAATGGAGCGGAGATGCGCTGGGAACGGCCTACTTGGGACCCATTGATCTGGCGCAATCGGTCACGGTCAAGGCGCGAGTCTTGAATGCCGCTGAGTGGTCCGCTCTTGCTGAAGCCTCATTCCTCGTTGGCAATCCGGCAAGTTCGGAGAACCTCATCGTTTCTGAGCTTAACTACCACCCTGTCACCGGAGAGGAGGGAAGGGAGTTTATCGAGCTCCTTAACATTTCAGATGAAACCATCGATCTGGGTGGCGCCTCGTTCTCGGAAGGAATTGATTTCACCTTCGCTCAAAATACAACGTTGGCTGCTGGAGCACACATTTTGATTGTGAGGAATCTCTTCTCGTTTACCGCGGCCGAGCAAGCTGATATCGCCGGCATCTTTGAAAATGACACGGCTTTAAATAATGGTGGGGAGCGAATCGCCCTCCTCGA
>JBDNAG010000115.1:0-10185 GCA_039768565.1 Akkermansiaceae bacterium
GGGCCTCGTTGGCAAACGGGATCCCGCCCTGGGAAGGGGCATATCATGAGGCATCCGGAGGGATATTAGACCGGAACGTGGCTTAAAATGAAAGGTGCACTTGGGATGATTGATCGGATTGATTTGGTCTTTGGTATGCAGCTGGGTGGGATGGCCCAAGAGGGGGCATCGGCCGAGGGGGTATGGCCGGTGGGAAAGGAGGTGGAACGATGACGGTGGATGAAGCATCCGAGGTGATTTGGAATTACCACCTTATGAATCAGACACTGGAGCAGTGCGAGTTGATCTGGGCATTGGGGAGTTTGGATCTTCGCGTGGCTGATCGGGTTGCCGAACTTTGGCATGAGGGAATGGCGCCCTTGATTGTGATGTCAGGCGGTTTGGGTAATTTTACCTCCGGGCTTTTCGAAAAGCCCGAGGCAGATCTTTTTGCAGAACGGGCGATTGAACTGGGAGTGCCGGAGGGTGTGATTCTCATTGAAAATCGCTCCACCAACACGGGTGAAAATGTGGCCTTCACCCGGGAGTTGTTGCAAAGGCATGAGCTCTCGGTGAGTCGGGTCATCGCGGTGCAGAAGCCCAATATGGAACGTCGGACATTTGCGACAATCCGAAAGCAATGGCCGGAAGTCCAAGTGAGAGTGACTTCGCCGAAGCTTTCACTCGAAGGTTATTGTAACGATGTCGTTCCAAGGGGAATGTTAAACCACATCATGGTGGGGGATTTGCAACGAATCATGGAGTATCCCGAATTGGGCTTTATGATTAAGCAGGAAGTTCCTCCTGAAGTGCGGAGATCTTTTGAACTCCTCGTTGAGCAGGGGTTCGATGGGCATCTTATCAAATCGTGAATCAAATCTCCAGTTGTCGTCGTTCTGAAAGCGTTGCTGGCGTTCCTTTGAAACATAAAGAACAGCTTCCTCTCAGTAAAAATCGTCACGATGACAAGGGGCTTTCCTTTGGGACTTTTTAAGGCTTGGGACTTGGATCCTGTAAGCTGGTTACTGATTTCGCGGGGAAGGCGGAATCCCATGGGCGTTCGAAAGGCAAGCGTCAATTCTCGATCTATCGCATCATTTGTAATGGGTGCTTTTTCTTTGCGCTCCCGGGAGGAATTCTGCTGGGAATCCTCTTTAGTACTATCACGCAAAGGGATATCGAATTCCGACGATAGAATGACTCCATTGGAGAGGTAAAATTGGGGCGATGTCACGTTGGATCATCTGGTGCCTGGGGTTGATGACAGGCTCTCTTATGGGGGCAGAAGAAGCGTGGGCCTATCGGCTAATTAGTGAGCCGGGTCTCCCGGTGGTGGACAAATCGGCCTGGACTCGCGAGGAGATGGATCGGTTTGTTTTGGCCGGAATTGAAAAGCGGGATTATCTCCCGACCAAGCCTGCGGGAAAGCGGGTACTGGTCAGGCGAGCTTACCTCGATCTCCATGGCCTGCCTCCCACGACCGACCAAATCGAGGCATTCTTAAATGATCAGAGTGAGGAGGCCTGGGCGCGGCTCATTGATGAACTTTTGAATTCACCAAGATACGGTGAACGTTGGGGAAGGCATTGGCTTGATGTGGCCCGCTATGCCGATACCAATGGCATGGATGAGGATATCGCCCATCCCTCGGCGTGGCGATATCGGGACTATGTCATCCGCGCCTTCAATGAGGATAAGCCTTTCGACCAATTTATTATCGAACAGTTGGCGGGGGATTTATTGCCCTCGAAGGATCTTGAGCAAAAGCGAGAGCAGATCGTGGGGCTAGGCTTCCTGTCTGTTGGTCCAAAGATGTTGGCTTGCGATGATCCCGACAAGATGAGGAGGGACATCGTTGATGAACAAATGGACACGATGGGTCGCGCTTTCCTGGGGATGACGATTGGCTGTGCGCGTTGCCATGACCACAAAATTGATCCAATTTCGATTGAGGACTATTACGGACTTGCAGGGATCTTCATGTCGACCAAGACACTGACGAAATACTCGGTCGTGGCCGAGTTTCACGAACACGATTTGACGGAGGCTGCCCATCAAGAGAGGTGGAAGAAAGTCGATCGGCTTGAGGAGAAGCGAAAGAAAAAGGAAGTTTCGAAGGAAGAAAAAGAAGAGCTAGGCAAAGAGATTTCTGAGTTGAAGAAGGGCCTGCCAGCGCGCTTCAAGGTGATGGGTGTGACCGAGTATCCCACCCAGAATGTGAAAGTTCATCTGCGGGGTGATTATCTGACCCTTGGTGATGAAGTTCCTCGTGGGGTTCCTTCGGCCTGGACCGACGGGGAGAGGGTCTCAATGCCGGAGGAGAAGAGTGGTCGACTGGAGCTGGCGCGATGGATTACCTCGGCTAGGAACCCGCTCACTTCACGTGTCATTGTGAATCGTCTCTGGCGCTGGCATTTTGGAAGAGGAATCGTTCCGACTCCGGATAATTTTGGTGGACTGGGCGAAGAGCCAACCCATCCCAAGCTCCTGGATCACTTGGCGAGAAAGTTTATGGAGTCCGGTTGGTCGGTGAAGGCAATGCATCGTCTCATGATGAACTCGGCGACTTACCGTCAATCATCGGACGCCGATATGGCTCTGTTGGAGTATGATCCGGAGAATAAGCTTTTCGCTCGTTGGCAACGCCGGCGGGTCGAGTCGGAAGTGATTCGTGATAGCATCCTGATGAAATCGAATCGGCTCGATTTTACGATGGGCGGTTCGATGTTGGTGCTTCGCCCAAACAAGTACGTTGATCGCGGGAAGTTAAATGATCATTCCCTAGTGCCTCGTCGCACGGTGTATCTGCCGGTTTACCGGAGTTCGGGTTACGATGGTCAAAAGGCTTTTGATGTCGCTGACCCGGCAGTGCCCGATGGAAACCGGCGCACCTCCACGGTTGCAGGGCAGGCGCTCTATTTGATGAACAGCGAACTCATGCACGAGTCGTCGAAGGCCTTGTCCGATCTGGTGCTTTCTGAGGCAGAGGAAAATCGGTCGGCCTGGTTGGTCAAACATGTTCTTGGACGCGACGCGACCGAGGAGGAGGCAGCTCGCGGTGAAGCTTTTGTCGAAGGATATGGTGACGAAAAAGGTGCCTTGGCAGCTTTTGCAAGAGTGCTTTTATCGAGTAATGAATTTTTGTATGTGGAGTAGAAAATCATGAGTTTATGTAGTCATCGTGCGGGGCGTCCGCTCTCGCGCCGGGAATTGCTTCAGCGATCCGGGACGGGATTTGGGGCGCTTGCTTTGCAGGCGATGCTGGCCAGAGAGGCCTTGGGTAAAACGAAGGCGCCGCCGCTACCTGGAAAGGCCAAGCGAGTCATCTTTCTTTTCATGCATGGTGGTCCGTCAACGGTGGACCTATTTGATCCCAAGCCACTTCTCACTCGTGATGACGGGAAACCTTTTCCGCTGAAAGCTCCCCGAATCACCTCGCACAAATCAAAGAACCTTCTCCTGAAGTCGCCCTGGTCCTGTCAACAACACGGGCAAAGCGGAGCTCAGGTCAGCGAGCTGCTCCCACACATTGCATCCATTGCGGATGACCTGTGCTTTGTAAGGTCGATGTACTGCTCCAATTCGCGTCATGGTGGAGCACTTCTCGAACTTCATACCGGATCAGATACCTTCACTCGGCCTTCGATGGGATCGTGGATTAATTACGGTCTGGGTTCCGAGAACGAAAACCTTCCCGGCTTTATTACGATCAATCCCAGCGGAAGCCACGGAGGCGCCGGGGCTTGGTCATCGGCTTTCTTGCCCGCGAAATACAGTGGCACTCGAATTGGTGGCAAGAGTGGGGAGATGAAGGTCCCTTTCATTGATAATCCGTTGCATGATAGAAGTAAGCAACGCAAGGAATTGGATTTGTTGGCATCTTTTAATCGTGAACATCTAGCACAACGAGGAGTTGATAGTGAATTGGAGTCACGGATAGCCTCCTATGAATTAGGATTTAAAATGCAAATGGAAGTGCCCGGAGTGCAGGATATTTCCAGCGAGCCTGATCATGTTAAAAAACTTTATGGTGCCGACGTCGATCCCACAAAGTCATTCGGCGAGCAATGCCTTATGGCGCGTCGGTTTAGCGAAGCCGGAGTTCGTTTCGTTCAGGTAACTCATCGTTATTGGGATTCTCATGGAAACTTGAAACGAGATCATGAGAAGCTGAGCCAAGAGATGGATAAACCTGTCGCGGGGCTGATTTCTGATCTCAAACAAAGAGGGCTTCTCGATGAAACCCTCGTCTTGTGGGGAGGGGAATTTGGACGAACCCCAACTGCGCAAGGAAAGGACGGCCGCGATCACAACCCGCATGGATTCACCATGTTTATGGCCGGCGGTGGAATCAAACCGGGAACCGTTTACGGCTCGACTGATGACTACGGGTATTATGCCGAAGATAAGCCGGTCCACTTCCACGATCTTCATGCGACTATTCTCCATCAAATGGGAATTGATCATGAAGAATTCACGTACCGTTATGCGGGACGCGATTTCCGGCTCACCGATGTGGAGGGCAAGGTGGTTCATGGAATTCTCTCGTAATTCAAGTGCCCCGATGAGGGGTTGATTGTCCTGGGAATCCGGACGTCCTGCGGGGTGTGTGTGTGTGCTGTGGTTTCGGCGCTGTTCTGGTCGGTGTCAGTGATTTTAGCCTATCTCGCCTTGAAGGAAAAATTCACGCTGCGGAAGGTCGTCTCTTCGCTTGGTTCTTTGACTGTGCTGGAAAACGTGAATACTCAGCCCATGATTGAAATTCGAAGGGGGCTTTGTGTTTTGAAGGCGGTTTGTTTCTCAGGTTTGGTGGGATCTTTTCTCCATGCAGATTCGGGAAGGCCGGAAAAGGCTGTTCCTGTTTTCAAAGATGGTGAGGCGCAAATTGTTAAACGATTTGAAGATCCGGACTTTTGGATTCGTCATGACCTGTGGGTTGAGACAGAAAGTGATGTCGACCAAGATGGCCGCTTAGATCGAGTGCATGTCGCGGTAACCCGTCCGCGACAGACCGAAACCGAGGGCTTGAAGCTACCGATAGTCTATGTCACGAGCCCCTACTTTGCAGGTACTGCTCCCAATGCGAAAGATACCATGTGGTCTCCTCGTCAGGAGCTGGGTGAGAATCCTCCCAAGCGATCTGATAGCAATCCGATCAAGCGAAAAGGCGAGCGGCCAATCATATCGAAAAGTCATGTGAGGACATGGGTGCCTCGCGGATATATTGTGGTGCATTCGTCTTCTCCGGGAACCGGGCTTTCTCAGGGCTGTCCTACAATCGGAGGCTTGAATGAAGCGCTTGCTCCAAAAGCAGTAATTCAATGGCTCACCGGAAAAGCTCCCGGATTCACAACTCCCGAGGGTCAGGAAAAGGTCGAAGCCTATTGGTCAACCGGGAAGGTGGGGATGACTGGAACATCCTACAATGGAACTCTTCCTCTTGCTGCTGCAACCACTGGTGTGGATGGCTTGGAAGCGATTATCCCAATCGCGCCAAATACTTCCTACTACCACTATTATCGTTCGAATGGCCTGGTCAGACATCCCGGTGGATACATCGGGGAGGATATTGATTGTCTTTTTGATGTCGTTCATAGCGGCAACCCGGAGAAGCGTGAGTTTTGTGATTGCGCCATTCGTGACGAGGAAATGATCAAAAGCTTTGATCGTAAGAACGGAGACTACAATGACTTCTGGGCTGGACGGGATTATCTAAACCAGTTGGACAAGCTAAAGGCGGCCACTTTGATGGCTCATGCCTTCAATGACTGGAATGTGCAGCCAGAGCATAGTGTTAGAATTTATGAGGCTTTGAAAAAAAAGGGCGTTTCCGTACAGGCCTATTTTCACCAAGGCGGTCACGGGGGAGAGCCTCCCTTAAAGCAAATGAACCGATGGTTCACTCGTTACCTTCATGGTGTGGTGAACGATGTTGAAAACGATCCCAAGTCGTGGATCGTTCGAGAAGGTGCCAAACGAGACGAGCCAACCTCGTATCACGACTATCCAAATCCAGCAGCGCGGCCCGTTGAGTTTTTCTTGAGCCCGGGAGCTCCGGAGCGAGGTGGACTGAATCTCAGGAAGGCAGCTAAATCGGGGAGGGAGAAATTAGTGGATAATTTTTCGTTCGATGGAACAGCTCTGGCCAAGGCGGAGTGGACCAAGCATCGATTGATTTATACCACGCCGATTTTAAAGCAATCGGTTCACCTTTCCGGGACATCGACGATCAAGATTCGATTGGCCAGCAGTAAGCCGACCGCAAACCTCTCGGTGTGGATGGTTTCACTTCCCTGGGAAGATGGGCAGAAGACGTTGATCACTGACAACATTATCACTCGTGGATGGGCAGACCCGCAGAATTATCGCTCCATTCGAAAAGGCGAGAGGCTGAAGCCGGGCAAGTTTTACGACATGACCTTTGATCTGCAGCCTGATGATCAGGTGATTCCAGCGGGGCAACAGATTGGACTCATGATTTTTTCAAGCGATCGTGAGTTCACCTTGTGGCCTGATCCGGGCACCGAGTTGACGGTCGATCTTGACGCTACCTCGATTACGCTGCCGATTGTGGGCGGTCTTGATGGATGGAAAAAAGGGCAGTCCGAAAAGGTCGAGGAACCGAAAGAAGAGAAGCCCGAGAGTAAAAAGGCGGCTGATTCTCCAGCTGGGCCAAACTCCGAGAAGTTGTGGTTTCACTCAGACGACGGAAATCATCCTTTGAGTTTGGGTCAGGATGGTGAAGTTTCGCAATTTGATCCCGCGAGGGTTGCCTACGATGCTGAGTCCTCTGATTAAATAAAGATTACCAGCTGTCTTTTGAACCAGTCTCAAAAAGCGCTATCTTTATTTTGTCGTGATTACTCAATTTTGCGGTTTGCATAGTCCATCATGTTATCCGTGGTTCCTACCAAATCAGTTTTACTTGTAATGCCGCGAAAAACGAGCGGCATGAAGGGGGCTGGGTCTTCTTCGAGCGCCCATGCCATTCCCCGAAAGAGCAGTATCCGGTAAATCGGGTCATGAAAAGTGTAGGTGTAATGTCCGGTTGTCGTTCCGAACACGCGACCTTTCCCAGAGGTGTAGGTCCAAAAGGCATCTCCTCGAACTCCTTCTTTTTTTAGCACCTCTTCAAATTGATCATCTCCGGTGGGAGCAACGGCGCCGACCACTTCCACGTTTTTGCGCTTGAGCAGATTCCAATAGGACTCGTCGTTCAGCTTAACCGAATTTGGCAGTCCTTTAAAGGCGGGGTGGCTTGTCTTCAGGTAGACAGAGTGATCATGGCTAAATTTGCTCCATTTCGATGTTTTGTTGCCCTTCCAGGAACAACCGATGCACCCAGCAAGCTGTTCGGCTTTGGCGACCGGGCGCATGATGCATGACTCGTGGATTGAAACGACCCTGCCGCCGTTATCGACGAATTTTTGATAACTTGCGAATTGTTCGTCTGTCAGGTCCGGGAGGTGTAGGTATTGGATCAAAAGGTCTGCTTGGTCGAACTGCTCTTGAGCTGGAAATTGAAATGCCTCGTCGACCGTAACGCGTGGAATGCTTTTCAGCATGGGGACAAACAACTCCTTGATGCGAATATAGTCGTGTTCGCCACCTCGATGATCTTCAGGACCGGAGAGCCAGAGAATCCGGATATCTCGACTCAATTTGGCTCCTTCGAATTTTCCGGTTAATTCCATCACTTCGTTTTTTGTCATGAGCTTGTTGGGCTGTGGGGCTGATCTATTTTTTTGAGGAGCGGCGATGAGAGCACCAATTAACGTGATTAGTATTGCGAGTGACCATTGTTGCCTCATTTTCATATTCCGAGTTTAGGGGCAGGGTTGGGGGGAGGTCATTAAAAGACAACTTCAAATTTCACCCTTCCAGATTCCGGGTGGGATTTTCAAGCGCCACAAATTGAGAGGTGCAGCGTGTCTTTTTATCGGGTGAAATCGTGGGATCCGGATTGGAAAGTGATACATCAAAAATGAATCGATATAAGTAATGTTGAAAATATTATAATCGATTTAGAATATTCAAGGGGTCGCTGGTAAGTTCGTCACGTTATGAGCGAAAAACGTATGTATTCAGATTCGGCGTCATGGATTCTTTTTACCAAGATGTCATTTTTAGTCTCACTTGGTGCAATGGCATTGGGCATATCGATGCTCCCGTTGGACATGTGGGCGAGAGGCTACCTTGGTATGGGATTGTTCTTCCTGGTGAGCAGCACAATTTCAGCTTCCAAGACCTTGCGGGATAAGCACGAGTTCGACCGGATCATCAATCGGGTCGAAGAAGCAAAGACTGAAAAAATTCTAAAGGAATACGGGTCGTAGGCGAAATAGAGGCACGGGGATAGTTCCGCGATTTGAAGCGCATCACCATTACCTTCACTCTCGTGTTGATGAGGTGTGAACGTCCACCGGGTTGCCATTGCCCTGAATGATCGACGATGAGCCTTACTTGCTCGCCTTCGCTGTGAAATGCTCCGCTGATTCTGGTCAGCAAGCAAATTTCATCTTTGGCGAGGAGATGCAATTTACCGCGACTTCACGCGGCCATCTTTTCTGAATTTGGCCTGAGACGATTTTTTTAGGTGTTGCTGATCTCTTGTGGAGGGAGAGCAAGAAGCTCAATACGAGTTGAGTATGTATTTCAACCCTCTTGTTTCATGACACTTCCACGCTTCACATTCATCTTCCTTGCCTGCTTTTCATTGCTCCGGGCCGCTGACTGGCCCCAAGCCAGTGGTGCCAATGGGAATTTCAGGACTTCAGATTCGGGCCCGACGAGCTGGAGTGTAGCTTTGGATCAAAATGTTTCGTGGAAACTCACCCTGCCCGAAACCGGTCAAAGCACTCCCGTAATCTCAAAAGGGAAGGTCTTTTTTTCGACTTTGAAACCGGTCGAAGCTGATGCGGCAATAGGCAAGGATATCATCGCCTGGTGCTGTGACGCCTCATCCGGAAAGATCTTTTGGAAGAAGGAAATCATTGGCAAACATCCCCTGAAGCTTTCCGGCTGTTTTAGCGATAGTAGCTCTCCTCCGGCCGTTACCGATGGGAAGCATGTGGTTTTCGTGAATGCCTCTTCCGGGATCTTTTGTTTCACGCTCGAAGGTGAGTTGGTTTGGAGTCAGGATTTTTTCACAGTTGGGCGGGGGCTTCCATTTCTTCATGAAGGTAAGCTCATCTTTACCCGGCAAATCTACACTCCCGAACCAGATGGTCGCTTTCCTCACAAATACGCTAAGGCACCGAAGGAGATGTGGACCCAGTTACAAGCGCTTGACCTTAAAACCGGCGAAATCGTCTGGACGACAGAGTGTGGAATCAACATGGGTGTTTCGGTGATCCCCCAAAAGCTGAGCGACGGGCGTGAAGTCGCCGTCACCGGACGAGGAGGAGGTCACGGACCTCCGGAAAAACCACAGGGGATTTCTTTGGTTGATTTGGCTGATGGAACGACGCTTTGGACTCTCCCTCTCGAAAAATTCAGTGCAACAATGAGTTTTGGAATTCACAATGATCAGGTGCATTTTTTCCATGGCACGGATCATCTTTCGGTTGATGCCAGAACTGGAAAAATCGTGAAGAAGATTTCCATCATCACTGATGTCGCGGTCTGCCTTTGGAACATGGGTGATCGGAAAACGGAAACGAAGACTCTGAAGAAAGCAGGCAGCCGGAATATCACCCAGACCTCTAATCTTCTTGTTGGCGAATGGAATTACTTCCGACATTACAAGCAGCCCTTGCTGGGACGCGTGAATGTTGTTGCAGGCACTGTTGAGTATTTGGAACTCCCTCTTCAACTGTCCCGGGTAAAAAATCAAAAAGATCAATTCCTTTGGTTTGATGTGAGTAAGAAGAAGATGGAAACACAAACAATTGTCCCAAATGAAATGAAGAACTCGAGAGGGCTTGTGGTATTTGGAGACAAACGATCCAAGGGCAGTGGATGGGGGCATGTCGCTGCCGCTTCACCTAGTGTGGCCGGCGATCATCTCTATGTTCCGGTGATGAATGGGACGGTTTATGTGATCAACTGGAAGGCAAAGACTCTTAATGAAAATGCCATCGTTGCGATCAATGATCTGGGCCCTGCCGGAAAGTCTTACAACCGTGCAAGTCTTTCATTTGCGAATGGTAAAGCTTATGCCCACACCATCAGGGAGCTTATCTGCATCGGTCAATAGTTTGGTGA
>JBDNAG010000116.1:0-36862 GCA_039768565.1 Akkermansiaceae bacterium
GCATCTTTCGGAAATGCGAGTTTTGAGGGAGTCTATTTGCGTGTATTAATCTCTTATTTGCGACGTCTGTTGTTGCCGTAGTCTTGTTTTTTGGTCATCTTGAAGCTCTGTTGAATAAAATTGCTAAAGAACGAGTTCGTCGGGTAGCCATCTCGCTGGAGATGGGCTGGGGATTTAAGCGGCATTTGGAAGTCTATGCGGGGTGTCAAAATTATGCAGACGAGGCGGGCTGGGATTGTCGGATTCATCCTGCGATTGATAAGGTCCTTGAGCGGGATGAAGAATCAGGCTCTCTCGATGGAGTGATTGCGCGAGTGTCGGGCCCTCTTGCTCGCGCTGCCAAGAAGACGGGAACGCCACTGGTAAATGTCTGGCTGAACACTCCAACCGAAGGGATTCACGGTGTCTTTCCTGATTTTCGCCGGACGGGAGAAATTGGAGCGGATCACCTTGTGGGACGGGGATTGCGCAACTTCGGGCACTTGGGATTTATTCGTGATATCGATGCCAGGGCACAAAATGATGGCTTTTGTTCCAGGTTGGTTAAGGCAGGGTTTTCTTGTAGTTCGCATTATTTCTCGAGAATGGGAGTGGAGCGCAATGCTGAGGGTTGGGAGCAATTTGTTTCTGGAATCGAGGAATGGATTTCGACCTGGGAGCTGCCGATTGGTGTGTTGGTTTGTAGTGATCTTTTTGCCCGTTACCTCGTTGATATTTGCCAATCGCGCGGGCTTCATATTTCTCAGGATGTTTCGATTGTAAGCACCTTCAACGAGCCCCTGATTTGTGAGTCTCCATCACCAAGTTTGACGAGTATTGAAATGGGGTTTGAACAGATTGGCTACCAAGCCGCGGCAACGTTGGACCGCCTGATGAGCGGGAAGGAGGTCGATCCCCTGGTGCAATTGATTCAACCGGTTTCCCTCGTCCCTCGTGACTCGACCGATCTTTATGTTGCTGATGATCCGCTCGTTGCCAAGGCGCTGAGATTTATCGCCGAGAACAGCCACCTCAGAATCGAGGTTCGTGACGTGGTGCAGGCTGCGGCGACCAATCGGCGTGGGCTTGAGAGAAAATTTCGCGATTCGTTGGGGCGAACGATTGCCGGTGAGATTACCCGCCTGAAATTGGAGCGGGCGAAGAGGCGTATGAGCGAGACCGATGTCCGTATGAAGGATGTTGCGATTGACGCCGGCTTTCGCAATGCCGATCACTTTTACAAGGTCTTCATGAGGATTGAAGGAGTCTCACCCACGATCTACCGAAATGACCGATTGAGTCGCTAGAAATCCATTGTAATTTTGTTGGCGCAATTCCTTCCGGATTCGAAGGTCTCGCGCAAGAATTGTGAGCTTGAAAGATTGTCAAATTCGAGTGAGTTTAAAAGAGCAACCTTTAGTCTGTGAAGCCTCTCACTACCATACTCCTGCCCTTTTTGATTCAAAGCTCCGCTTTGTTGGCGCAAAAAGCCGATTCTAAGTATTGGGCCTATCAGCCTGTGCAAAAAGTTTCCGTCCCTGCGGTGACGGATCCATTCGTTCGTAACCCGATTGATGCTTTTATCCTTGCTGCACTTCAGGAGAATGGGATTAAACCGAACGAGCGGGCGGACGAGTTCCAGCTTCGTCGTCGGCTTTCTTATGATTTGACCGGACTCCCACCGGAGAAGAACGCGATGAATTGGTCGGAGTTGGTCGATCATTATTTGGACTCGCCCCGATTTGGTGAAAAGTTCGCCACCCACTGGCTCGATCTCGTTCGTTATGCTGAGACCAATGGCTTTGAGCGTGATAGCGCTAAACCCGAGATCTGGCGATATCGTGACTACGTCATCAAGTCGTTCAACGAGAACAAGGGTTATGATCGATTTATTTTGGAGCAGCTCGCGGGCGACCAACTTCCTGACAAGACTCTGGATAGTTGTATCGCGACCGGGTTCATGACGCTCATGCAGCGTGATGACGAACCTGCAGATCGCCCTCAGGCCCATGCTGACCGGATTGGTGACATTGTTGATGTCTCGTCCGAGGCCTTCATGGGTACGACGATGGGGTGTGCCAAGTGTCACGATCACAAGGTCGATCCTATTTCCCAAGCTGACTACTTTTCGATGATGTCGTTTTTCGATGGTATCAGGCAGGATCTTTTCAAGTCAGGGAACCAAACCTGGATCGATCCCGAAGTGGCTCGAAAGAGGGAAGAGGAAAAGCAAGCGAACCGTGGCCAGATTGAGGAACTTTGGAAGCAAGCCGATCGAAAGTTGCTCGATCCCTATTTGAAACGTTCAAAGAATCCCCGGAATGTCGGGACCAATTGGGTGTTCATTCCAAGGGAGCCCAAGAATCCGGGGTGGTCGCTGCCTTCGTTCGATGCGAATGGAGCGGGCTTCAAGAAACTCGACAAGTTACCCCGCAACAAGCTTGTGACCTCGCGTTCGGAGTTCGGCCTTCAGGAAATCCCCAAGCAGTTTCTAATTTATCTGAAGGGTGAGTTGCAACATCTCCAGATCTTCATCAATGGTGCTCCGGTTCATGAAGGTGTGATTGAGAAAGTCCACGGAGAAATCTTCGTGCCGCTTCCGGTTGAGGAACTCACGACCGGAAAAAATGTCATCGGTCTCATCACCAAGTTTAATCGGAATCGTCCCGAGATCAGAATCACACGCGAGCCAGTCCATGATCTGAATGCCGACCAATTTTCCTCCATTCACTCCGGCATGATTTCCGGGATTTTTGGTGATGATTTTGGAGGGCGCATGAAGTCTCTTCAGCAACGACGGCGTGATTTGGAGCGCCCGGTCCAAGGGGTTCGTTACCACGGTGTTCATGAAGAAGGTGAGGTCGCGGCTCCAAGGATTCACACCCGGGGAAGCGTGCATGCCCAGGGCGATGAAGTTCCGGTGGCCTTTCCCGTCGTGCTTGATTCCGCCAGGTTGGAGCCCCAGCGGAACCGGCTTGAGTTGGCTGAGTGGATTGTATCACCGGAGCATCCCACGACCGCCCGGGTCTGGGTGAACCGCCTTTGGCAGTATTGCTTTGGAGCGGGGTTGGTCGAGAGTTCCAACGAATTTGGCAAGCTTGGCACCGGAGTATCCGATCAAAAGCTTCTCGATTACCTGGCCGGGGAGCTTGTGAAATCGGGGTGGGATACAAAGCACATCCTTCGACTCATGCTGAATAGTTCGACCTATCAGCTTTCGTCCAAGGGGATGAGCGACAAGGATCCCGGTAATCGCTTACATTGGAGGTATTCCTCCCGCCGTCTTTCTGCCGAAGAAATTTGGGACAGTTATCTCGTGCTGACGAAGCAGATGAAATTTGAAGTTGGAGGACCTCCGGTGCGCCCCAAGATGCCGGATGCAGTCCTCCGGACATCATCGCGCCCTGGAAACGTTTGGCCACCATCACCGGGTGATTCAGCCAACCGCCGTGCCGTCTATATTCACGTCAAGCGATCCATTAAGCTGCCTTTGCTGGCGAACTTTGATTCGCCCGAGCGCGATTTCTCCTGCCCTTCGCGATTTGCCACCACCGTTCCAACCCAGGCCCTGACCATGCTCAACAGCGAGCGTATAAACGAGTTCTCGAGTAAGTTCGCGGCGCGGTTGAATGGATCGCTCGAAGAGCAGATTCGCGAAGCTTTCCGCTTGGCGACCAGTCGCGAAATCACCGATGGCGAGTTTCACGAGCTCACCGGTCTTGCCAAAGATCTCAAAGAAAAACATGGCGTTTCCGATGAGCGACTGATGTCGCGGATTTGCCTCCTCATTCTCAATTTGAACGAAACCCTCTACCTCGACTAGTCATGAAAGATTTTTGCGGACAAACCAACCGGCGCGAGTTTATCTCAACCGCTGGAGGCGGCTTCACTTCCCTTGCCCTTGCCGGGATGATGGCCCAGGCGAAGAAGAAGGAAACCAACTTTGCACCCAAGGCCAAGAGCGTGATTTTTCTCTTCATGTATGGCGGGCCATCACACATTGATACCTTCGACTACAAGCCCGGCATGAAGGGCATGGATGGCAAGACAATGAAGGTGAAAACCTTTGGGCGTGGGGGGAAAAAGAATGAGGGCCGCATCGTGGAGCCCAAATGGAATTTCAAACAATACGGCCAGTGTGGGAAGTGGGTCTCTGATCTTTTCCCTCATCTCGGCGAGTGCGTCGATGATATCGCCTTCCTTCATTCGCTCACCGCCGAATCTCCGATTCACGGCTCGGCGATGTTGAAAATGAATTCCGGTTCGCTCATCAGCGGAAAGCCATCACTCGGGAGCTGGGTGAATTATGGCTTGGGTAACATTAATGAAAATCTTCCCGGCTATGTCGTGATGCTCGACAAAGCCGGCGGTCCAATTTCAGGAGCAAAGAACTGGTCGTCCGGGTTTATGCCCGCGAATTACCAAGGCACGGTGCTTCGCTCGAAAGGGGATCCCATTCTTGATCTCAAGCATTCACGTGGCATGGGGCGTGAGGAACAATATCGCATCATCGAATCGCTGAATCAGCTCAACGCCGGTCATCTTTCACAACGTCACGGGAACACGAATTTGCAGGCTCGTATCGATAGCTACGAACTCGCGTTCAAGATGCAGTCGACCGCACCCGAGGCGATCGACTTTGATCAGGAGAGCGAGGCGACCAAGAAACTTTATGGCATCGACGAAGGTCGCACCGAGGACTTTGGTAAGAAGTGCCTGCTGGCCCGACGACTTGTCGAACGAGGCACGCCCTTCATTCAGATCTATTCCGGTGGTGCCCACAATGATGACAACTGGGACGCGCACGGCGATCTCGAGAATAATCACAACAAGCATGCCGGCAATACCGATAAGCCGATTGCAGGGCTGCTCAAGGATCTCAAGCAGCGCGGTCTGCTCGATGAAACTCTCGTCGTGTGGGGTGGTGAATTTGGCAGGCAACCCACCGCCGAATACGCTAAAGGCACAGGGCGCGATCATAATTCAGCTGGCTTTACAATGTGGATGGCCGGAGGTGGAATTAAGGGTGGTGTGAGCGTCGGGCAGACCGACGAACTCGGCTCAAAAGCGGTGGAAAGACCTCTTGAGGTGAAGCATCTTCACGCGACCATTCTGCAGCAGCTCGGATTTGACCCCAACGACCTCCACTTCCACCATGCCGGCTTAAACGAGAAGCTGGTTGGGGTAGAGGGAGCGGATCCCATTTCAGAGATTATCGCCTGAACAGGCAGCTTTTGCCCAGATCACCAACCTTGACCTATGTGGTTGCACTTAGGCCTTGTCCCTTGGGCGTGCAGTAAACCGTGCTTGGCATCCGTAATTCGGTGTCCGCTTTGGGGCATTTTTAGGACAATAAGGCGACCGACGATATGACCGGCGACGAAGCGCGTGCAGCGGTCGAAGAGCTAGATCTTGGGGGTATCGCGCGGTTGGCGGAAAAGCTTGATACCATGCCGGAGAGCGACGTTACCATGTTGGATAATACCCTTACTGTTTACATGTCTTGTGCGGGAGGCAATCACAATGGTGGATAAGCGGACTGGCCCTTCCTTCTGCTCGGTAGGATGGCTGGAAAGCTCAAAATGGGCCACTATCTTGAGTTCCCCAAGTATCGCGAAAGTGGGCACAGCACGATCGGAAATCTTTACTTGTCCTTCCTGCAAGCGGCCGGGGTCAAGCTGCCCGAGACCTTCGGCCAAGCCGATTTTAATTTGAAAGACCTCGATGTCACCGGTCCGCTGGCCGAGTTGATGGCCTAGCCTTACTTCAAAGGAAGTCGGTAGGCTTCAGCGGCGTTTTTCCAAAAGTATCGCTCGCACGCCTCTTGGCCTTTGGTCGAGAAGTATTCGTTCACGAGTTTCACGAAGCCGGTGTAGTCGCCGGTATTTTTAGTGCACGGCCAGTTGCTACCAAAGATGAGGCGCTCGGAGCCGAAATTTTTCCACAGGACATCAAGCACGCTTCGGTAGTGGTCGAGCTTGTGAGGTGCGGGCTGGGGGATGCTCCGTTGATAAAGGCCCGATATTTTGCACCAGACATTCTTATTCTCGACTAGCTTCTCGACTGCGCTCGCCCACTCCTTGGGAGCGGGTTTTCCGTCGAAGTCGTAACCGAGAACGTGGTCCACCACGATGTTGAGGTTGGGGACGGCGCGGGCGAGTTGGTTGACTTGTTTCACGGCCTCCACGCCACCTCCGTTGACGAGAATGTCGGCAGTGAGCTTGCTCTTGGAAAGTCCGCGCAGGCTTGCGATGAGCTTCGGGTTTGCGTAGTCGATGGCTTTTTTACTTTTACCATTGCGCAGGCGGATTCCCACGAAACGAGGATCTCTCTTGAATTTTTGAATCGCGAACTTGAAGTCGTCTGAATACGGATCGACATTGCCAACCAGCCCCACGAAGTAGTCATCATCTTTGACGAGATCGAGAACCCAGCGATTGTCTTCAATACGATCGCTGGCTTCGACAACGATTACGCCCGTTGTGCCTGCAGGCTTGGAGACCTTGTGGAATTCGGCGGGAAGATGTGGCTTGTAGAGAACCTTGTCGTTCTTCGGGGGCCATGGGATTCCGTCTTCCCGTGTTGGGTCGTAGAGGTGAATATGGGTGTCGATCATGTGCTTCACCTTGGGGAGCGGGCGCTCATCAGCGGCAAGGGCGACGATAAGGGATAGGAAAATTACCAATGGTCTCATGGGGGTGAGACTGATTGATTTTACTTCTTTTGGAAAGCTTCGTGCTTCTTGTTGCCGCCGGAGAGGAGGTAAGCGACGAGGTCTTTGAGTTCTTCCTTATTCATCGCGTTGATGGTTCCGGCGGGCATCATGGAGATCTGGGAGGGTTCAATTTTTTTGACCAGGTGGGCGGGGTTCTTTTGAAGATCACCGAAGTTGAAGGGGTTCGGGGCGACGGCAACTTCCTTGTCGTTCTTGTAGATGAGGCGGCCATAAAGTCCGCTGCCGTCTTTTAAAGTGATCGTGCTGGCCTGGTATTGTTCAGAAATCGATTGGCTGGGTTCACAGATCGCCACGACGATATCGCGAATGGAATAACGATTTCCAACCGACCCGAGATCGGGCCCGGAGTAGCCGCCGGAGCCTGAAAAACGATGGCACGCGACACAGCGCCCGGCCGAGAACATCTTTTTGCCATTTTCAAAGTCTCGCCCAGTGAGTGGTTCTTTGAATTGCTTCATGGCGGTCTCTATCGTCCATGCGACGGGAGGTCCCTTCGGGATGGGGAGCTTGCTTAAATCGATGCCGGCGATGTCTCCGAGCAGCCATGAGATCGAGGCTTTGGTTTCGGGAGGAAGGTGGTCGATGGCATCCTGACGAATCGCACGGATGTATCCCGCAAAGCTTTTTCCGCCGCCTTTTTTAAGGGTCTCGTTGAGCCAGCCAAAGTAGTATTTGCGATCGTCGAGCGTCCAACCAGTCAGCACTTGTCGCAAACAGTATGTGTAGTGAATGTTTTGGCTGTTTGGAGTTTTGCTCATCATTTTGAGGATCTCCTGACCATACTCCTCGCTGCGTTCCAGCATCTCCTTGTCATAAGCTACGGTCGCAGTTTGGGTGGACTTCATGAGTCGGATGGTCTTTGCGACGATTGAAGGTGCGTCGAGATAGGAGAGAACGCGGCAGAGTTCGGCATTCACTCGGTCATCTTTGGCGGGATAGTGTGAATCGAGTTGAGAAATGATGCTGGCGACTCCCGGGGCGGACGGTTTTTCCAGCCTGATGAAGCAGAGTGAATAGGCGCGCAATAGGGCGAGTTGGTCTTCCTCGACGAGTTTGTCGAATGAGATGTCTTTGAGCTTCGCGATGACCCTTGCTGAGAGTTCAGGCTCGCCGTGTCGGGCCAGGGCAATCGCGCCATAAATCAACTGACGGGTATTCTCCTCAGCGAATACGCGACTCTGCCAGAGTGGAAGATCTTGGCACTCGATGGCGAGACGGGCGGCGTAGCGGATGCTTCGGTCGTCATGATCAAGGTGTTGCCAGGCGATATTGATCGCTTTTTCACCGCCGTTGTTGGAGCCATGAAAGGCTTCGAGGGAGTGGCGGAGGTCGCGGAGCTTTTGGCTATTGGTGAGTTGTCGTGAGGGCTCTTCTGGGATGGACTGGGTGTAGCGGACACGGTAAAGTTTGGAGTCGGTGTTACGACCGCCAGTCAGGAAATACATGTTCCCGTCCGGGCCGAAGCGCATTGCGGTGATGTTGAGTGGATGACCGTGGAGGAACTCTTCTTTGGTGCCGGTGTAGCTGGATCCGTCTTCTTCGAGCATGATGGTGTAAATGGTGCCAAAAGTCCAATCGCAGACGAAGAGCTTGTCTTGATAGTAGGGTGGGAATTGGGCGTGATGACCAAAGCTGACTCCCGTGGGAGACCCAGGGCCGATGTTGAGGACGGGGCCGTTGCTGTCCGCAAAATATTCACGCCACTTCGCGGACCCATTGCGCCAGCCGAACTCGCTCGCCGAAGTGACGTGGCAGACACGGGTGGGGCGATACCAAGGGCTGCCGACATCGAACTCGAGATCGGAATCGAAGGTGAAGAGTTCGCCCTCGCGATTGATGGCGAGATCGACGGGGTTCCGATAGCCGGATGAGATCATGGTCCATTCGCTGCCATCGGGAGAAATACGCGAGACCCAGCCGGCCGGAACCTTGATCGAAACGGCGTGGCCCATTTGGTCGGGCATTGACTCGAGGAGGGAGTCCTTTTGCCAAAACGGTGGTTGAAGGCTGGGAACATCTTTTGGGATGCGGCCATAGTTCCCGCTGACCAGGTAGAGACCTTTGCCGTCTTCGGTTTTGATAATGTTGTGAGCGGAGTGCTCGTAACCCATGCGGAGCTTTTTGAGGAGTTCGAACTTATCGTAACTGTCGTCACCGTTGGTATCCTGACAGCGGTAAAGTCCGGTCATTGTGACCATGTAGAGGCTGTCGAAGGCATGGAGGAATCCGAGGGCTCCACCGACTTTACGCTTACCCCAATTAATAGGCTCATAGGGAAATCCCTTCAAAGGCTCGACCTTGATCGGGGTATTATCCCTCGGAAGGGTAACTCGATAAACGCCCTTGTCGTCCTGATCGGATACGACAAGGCGACCTTTTGGATCGAAGGACATCGCAACCCAGGAACCTTGTTCCTCGGGGATTTCGTATAGGAGCTCAGCGTCGAAGCTCTCACGCAACGTAATTCCGGTGTCGGCATCTGTGACGAGACTGGCTTTGTCTTGAGCAGGGCTTGTGAACGAGCTGCACAAGACAAGCCAAGAGATGAAAAGGAACTTTGAAATTTTCATGAAATGAACGAGGCGGTTGGCAGAAAGGATTTCGCACTTTTTCTCAAAAGGACAAAGGTTGATAGTGTTGGCGAGCCTCCACATTGGAGTTAGCTTCAAACATTTTTGTGTGAAGTGTGTCAGAGTGTAAGATGAGGTGCTTGTTCCTGTGGTTATAAGCGATTCTCTATTTCAGGCAGATCTAACTCAAAATCAGGGGGAGTCAGCAGAGTTTAAGGCGGCCACCGTTGAGGCGAAAATTCACAAGCGTGTCCCTTTTTGTGATTCAAAGTTGGTGTTTTACAACTTATGAAATGGCGTTGCGGAAGGGAATCTTGTTTGCTTGGTTTATGAAGATCTTGCTTACTGTGGAATTCACGATACTTAAAAGTTGGCGAGGCGATTCGAAAGGAAACGCGCGGTCTGAGCTGCTTCTTTTTCGCTCGGATTCTCTGGATGCGACCTGACTCGGAAGTGGGGTTGCGGGATTTGGCACTGCGCCATCACCGTAATTTTTTGGGTGGGCTTGATAGACGAATACGGCGGCGTCGTGGCTCCCTTTATTGGGGGATCTCGAAGATTGAGTTGTGAATGAGGCGTTGGAAGAGCTGGCCTTTTTTGTTGGTGAGCTCGAGGTTGATGGACATGCCCCAGGTTGGTTCGAGATCTGGAATGGTGAGGGTGATCTTGTTGCCGGTGATGGTGGCTTTGGTGACTTTCCACTCACGTTCATTGAAGTGCTTGGAGCCGTAGTTTTTAGTACGCTTTAGATCCCAGGCTTTGATGTTGAATCTCTCGGGCTTTACCGAGGCTGAATCGATTTCATCGGAGAGGGTGAGAGTGACGCAGGATTTGCTGGCTTCGATTTTGGTTGGGAGGTTAGCTGGTTGTTTGGTTTTACGAATCCGATAGAAGCCCCCGGCTTTTCGCTGGGAACCAGCCCAGGCAAACATACCGCAACCGTAAAGTTGGCCGTCCCCAGGGTGGAAACGTCCGCGCATGATGCCGGTCGGGAATTGCTTGAGCGGCAGCTCGCAGAGACCGCCCTGTCGTTGATCGCCGATCCTTTCGTGCGGGACAACATAGATTTTTCCGTAGCCATAGCTGAGGTTGAGAAGTTGGCCGTTGAGAGCGCCCCACTTTGCATCTTTTGGAACCCAGAGGAGCTCAGAAGGGGAACGGTCGAAACCGTTGGTGATCCAACAGAGGGGGTTCTTCATTGCTTCGTCGCGGGTGTCAGTGACGGGCGAGTATCCGTAAATGTTACCGAAGAATTCGGTGGGTCCATCGCCGTTGACCCAGTTGATGCGGTTCTTGGGATTCCAGTGGCCCTCCTGGTCGGTGACGATAAAAGTTCCATCGGGATTGAGGCAGACACCGTTAGCGGCGCGGAATCCGGTGGCAAGAATATCGGTCTTGGAGCCATCGGGAGAGATACGGAGGAGGGTGCCGTGATGGGGGACGAGCGAGTCCTTGGCGTGGCGGGCAGACTTGGCGTAGTAGAAGTTGCCTTTGTCATCGGTTTGAAGCCCCATCGCAAATTCGTGGAAGTGCTCGGTGACCTGGTGGTCATTGTTGAGGCACTCGATGAAGTCGATGGTTTCGTCGCCATTGTGATCGTGGAGCTTGGCGAGTTGATCTCGGCAGGTGACGTGAATTTTTTCATCAATGATCTTGAGTCCAAGCGGTTGGAAAAGGCCGGAGCAGATGCGCTTCCAGGTGAGGGTTCCTTCGAGTTGGTCGATGCCTTCAACGATCCAAACGTCGCCCATCCAGGTGCAGACAGCAGCGCGTTTGCCGTCAGGGTAAAAGTCGAACCCGCTTGTGCGCATCCATGACTGGTGCGGGTTGAGATTGGCGACGGGAACGGTGAGAGTATCGACGGCGAAGGGGCCGGATTCGTCGCCGCGTTGGATTTGGGTGGTGACAATGGTGGGTTTGCCGAGCTGCTCTGATAGGCTCTTAATGAGCATGTTTGATCCTCTTGTGATATCCTTTTCAGTTCCAGGGTTTCCAATAAACTGGGTTCCGCCATCGGGAGAGATGAGAATAGCAACTGTTTGGACTTTTTTGGATGGTGCGAATTGCAGGCACAACGCTTCGTCTTGGATAACCCAAGGCAGTTCAACGGATTCCGGGATTTTTTTGCTGACTCGGAGAACAAGTTTCTGAGAGTGCGGGTTTACGATGATTTTTCGAGCAATCGTGTTGTCGTCCCATTGAAATATTTGTTCGCCAACTCCGGTGTTTCCAACGCGATACTTCAGCGTGGGTATTGATTGACGGTCCTGGACCCCTTCAAACTTGACCCAGTTTATCGGTAGTGGACCAAAAAGACGCCCGTCCTTACCCTTTACGCGAATGGGATCCCAGGAGCCGGTCTCGGGATGGGCCCAGCCGGGTTTGTCTTCGTTGACGATAATGCGATTGCCGACGATCGAGGTGTGGGTTCCGTGGGAGCCGTCGAAGGCGATGCCTTTCCAGTCGACGAATTTATCTCCCGTGTAGATGGCCGCGAGGCGCATGGTGTCGTGATCATAGATGGCCCAAGCCTTGCCTTTGGAAATCCCGCCTTGACCTTCGTTGAGCCGAATGGCGATGCCTTTTTGGGCGATATTGACATCTTCATTCAGCGGGCCGGGTTCGATCTGGTAGGTCCAGAATAGGACGTTGCCAAAGTCCATCTGCTCGTAGGGTGGCGGAGTTTTGCCGGATTCCTTTTCCTCGATTTGCGACATTCCGCGCGGGAGGGAGGCGAGGTAGGTGTTATCGGTTTGTACAAATTGGGAGGGGTTCTTTCCTTTGAGGAAGGTTTCGCGGATGTAGTGAATGACGTCGTACTTCTGCCGGGTGGAAAACTGTGGCATGGGCATCATCATGCCGTATCCCTTGGTGAGGGTTTGATACATGCGGAAGGGATCGTTTCCGTTCTTGAATTTTCCTTTGTGGAACTTGAGGGCGATGGGGATGGAGCCTTCGATTTTCTCGTTGCCATGACAGGTGATGCAGAGCTGGGTGTAAATTTTTTCGCCACGTTTGGCGGAGGCTGAATCCCACTTCGCAACGATGTCTTGGTGATCCGAGGTTTCGAGTGATTGAATCCAGACGTCGTGGAGGGTGAGCCCGTCATTTTTTTCAAGTGAGACGGTGGTTCCGTAGCCAGGGTGAATGGAGGTTTCGACGAGATCCGGCTTGTTTCCCTTGGTGGCACCGGGTTTTTTCCAATGGAAGTCGGGGGTGTTGAGGCCTTCGACTTTTTTTCCGGAGGCGGCTTCCTTGGCGGAGAGGGCCCGTTTCCAGAAGAGGACTTGATCGATGGAGCCGTCGTTGAAATCGCCGCCGAAGTCTTTCGTGGTGCTGCCGATCTTAAAGACATGGCCTTTTTTGTCTTTGGAAGTGAGCTCCTTTTGGGAGGCTACTTCCTTGCCATCGAGGAAGATCCGGACGCCCCCTTCTTCATCGCCGACTAGGGTGGCGAGATGCTCCTTGCCATCATTGACGCGGTTCCCCCCCCGGATGGAACCTTCCCAGCCGACGTCGTAGTGGAGGCGCCCGCCCTGAACGAAAAGGGTTTTTCCTCCGCGTTCCCATTTGCCGTTGGCAGGTGCGAGAGCAGCGAGGGTGCCTTTGTTGGTTGTTGTTTTGAACCGAACCATCAGGGTGAAGGCTTTATCCATCGGAAAGTCCTTTCCGGGGAGAGACTTAAAAGCGACATTGCCGTCCGCCACGTGGGAATCCGGGATTTCGATACGTTTGGCAGTGGGGTCGGCGGAAGTGGTGAGGTGGATGAGAGCCGGGGAATTTGGAATATGCTCGTAGGTCAGCTCAGCGGTGACTTTTTCACCCGAAGGGAGTTCGACAGGGTGGTCGCTAAACTTGAGCGTGATGTTTTTGGCCGAGGAATAATTGAGAAAAAGCCGGAAGTTGGTTTGAGGGTCATGTTTGACCAGGTTGTTGGATGCCTTGGATAGGAGCGATGTCCTCGTGCTTTCCAACGGGATGGAGGTTGGTGGGACATCCTGCGCGGTGAGCGAGGGCGATGCGAGAAGGGCAAGGGCCGCAAGGATACTCTTTTTCATTGCTCCGACGGTTGCAGATCGATGGCTGATGTCAAAGCAGAAGGGGGCGACGAGTTGACCCGATATCGGGTAGGTCGGTGGCGCTGGGTGGGGCTAAATGAGTTTGACTCATAGAGTCGAAATCGGCTAACTGAACCTCATTTTCGATGATGCAATATATTCCCTTTCAATCGCTTGCCCTATCGCTGTTTATCGTTCCCTCAGTAGTATGTGGTCAGATTTCAGATGATTTTAACGATGGCGATGATGCGGGGTGGACCAGGTTGAATCCACTTTCCGGTTTTGGGGTGAATGCAACCTATTCGTTTCCCGACGGCACGACTTATCGCATGCAGGCTACGGCTTCGCCGAATCCTGACGCCATGGGGCAGAGCCGGGTTGGGTCCCTGCGCAGCGATGTGAATTACACGGCATTCCGGGTTTCGATGGATTTGGTATCGTTCAATCCGGCAATCGAACAGGACGTGGGCATTTTGGCTCGAGTGACATCGCCGGGTTTGGGGACATTAAATGGCTATTCTGCGACTTTTGATGTTGATGAGGGGAGGATATTTTTATCTCGGATCGATTCCGAGGAGGCGTCCGGAATTGGGGATGCCGATGTGGCTTTGGATCCTGACAAGGATTACCGGCTAGTCTTTCATGGATACGAGGGGCGATTTCTCGCTGAGGTTTTTGATGTGGCAGACCTGACAAGTCCTCTTGTTTCGGTGGAGGGAGAAGATGAATCGCACCCAGGTGGCACGGCCGGACTTTTTGGAAATGCCGGAAAGCCGGACGGGATCATCGACTTCGTGATGGATAACTACGAATCGGACGACTGTCCTGATGTCGATCAAGATGGAATGTCTGATCCGATTGAGGCTGGATATTTCGGAAATCTGGATCAGCCGGGGGATGGTGATTTCGATGGAGATGGGAGGAGTAATGCCCTTGAGTTGGAAGAGGAAACCGACCCAACAGTGAAGGATTCCTCGGTTGAAGTGAGCCAGATCGAAGTTGGAACGGAGCTCGTGACAGTGGAATTCAAAACGCTGACAGGAAAAAGCTATCAGCTGGAAAGAAGTTTAGACCTTGAGAGTTGGTCGGTCGATGAGGAGGCTGAGTTCGAAGATCTTGGTGACGGAGTTGCAGAGTTTAAGACTGCGCGTGGAAGCGGACCGGAATATCTGAGAGTGATCATTCTCGACTGATCGTTCCATCTACGTTCGAAGGGGAAGGGGTCATCTCTATGGTGTCACTCGTCCAAATTTTGAGGTCTTTGCTCATCTCCATGTTAAAACTGCCATTGGATCGGTGATTCGTTACGCTAAGGGGGGGGTTGTCGACGGCGGTGTTTTGGCCGATTTCATCGGACTCGCCGTAGCTCACACTATCTTTGATTCCTCCGCCTGCCATCCAGCTGGTAAAGCGGTCGCGACCGGGTTTCTTTGCTTTTTGGGGAAAGGAAAAGTCTCCCGAATTCTCTGCCCCAGATGACGAGGGTGTCTTTCAAAAGGCCTCGTTGCTCAAGGTCGGTGAGGAGCCCGGTCATCGGGGTGTCGGTTTCGCCGGAAAATTGGCTGTAGTTGCCTTGGATGTCATTGAGGCCGTCCCAGCTTCGTTGGTTCGCCATGCCGCCGGAGTAAATTCGTACGAAGCGGATCCCTCGTTCAATCATGCGGCGGGCCGTGGATTTGATGGAGGCTTAAGATACCACGATCTTCGTTGAAGGGTGGCGGAGTTCTGGAAAAGCGGGAGCAAGCTCCCGCACTCCAAAATTTGATTTGGGAGGGATCGGCTATTCTACGATCATGACACCCTTCATGATGGTCCAGTGGCCAGGATAGGAGCAAAGATAGGAATACTTCCCTGGCTTTTTCGGAGCGATGAAGCGGAGAGTTTGGATGGTGTCCTTCTTCAAGAGCTTGGTGGCGTGAAGGATTCGTTTGTCGTAAGGAATGAAGCCCTTTTTGGCGGCTTCAGGATCTGTCGCCATTTGGTTGGCGGCGTCGCCGATTTCCTGGATGGGGGTGCCTTCGTCAAGAATGAGGAGGTTGTGTTCGGTGACATCGGGATTCGAGAAGTGTAGGCGAACGGGCTTGCCGGCTTTGACCGTAAACTCTTCCTTTGTGAAAAGGAGCCGTTCTGGGATGCAGGAGATCTCGATGGTTTGGAGGCCTTTTTGGGAGTCGAAGGAGGCTTCGACGGCACTTCGGGTGGTGGGTTTGAGCTTGTTGGAATTTTTGAAGTCGGCGAGGGCTGCGGTGATGACAGGAGCGTGTCCTGAGTCCTTCCAATGGGGTTTGAGAGCGGAGGAACTGAGCGCAGTGCTGATCGCATAGGCGAGGTGGGTGTCGGCAGCCTGATTGAGGATCGGTGCCACGGTCTCGACTAGGTCCGATGAAGTGATGGGTGATTCTGTCCGATTGCTGTGGGAAGGAAGGAGGTAGGATGCGCAGAGGATGGCCTCGCGACGCACGTGTTGGGATTTGTGGGCGATGCCGTGCTTGAGGAGAGCGAGGGATTTTTTAGGCGGGAGTTGAGTTGCCCAGAAGCGGAGAGGCCCAAATGCGGAGGCGGCGACGAGGTGATTGTCGCAATGGATGAGCTTTTCCAGGAGTTCCAAATTGGGTCGGTCGAAGGCCTGGTGGAGCCAGAGTGCCTCGAGGAGGTGGAGAGGTTTTTTTTGTTTGGCAATCCACTTGGGGAGGACTTTATCAATCGCGTCCCGTGGCGGCATTTTGCCATAGTAGAATTCCGATGGGTTCTCATAGCGCGCGCGGAGTTCGCGTTTGGCCCAGTAGCGGGTGCGGTAGTGAGGCGACTTGAGATGGTCGAGGAGCTTTTCGATGGAAGCTTTGGCGATCTTGGGCGCGGAATCGAGTTTGGCTCCTTTGGGAATGATGCGCCAAATGCGGCCGGCTTTGCGGTCGCGACGGGGATCACGAAGAGAGTATTGGGCGTGGCCTTTGACGGGGTTATACCAGTCGCAAACGTAGGCGGCACCGCGAGGTCCGAATTTGAAATCAACGGGGATGAAGGAGAGGTTGGTGGAGAAGATGAGGTCGAATTGATACTTCTCGGAAAAGTGGTCGCGCTCTTCGTTCCACTGGTGGAACTCGACGCGGTTGGTGGGCTTGTAGCGGACCTTGATGAAGCCGCCTTGCATTTCCTTGGGCCAGAAATCGTGAGAGACGAAGTCCTGACCACAGACGCCGGAGTAAGCCTGCATCCCTTTGGCACTTGGATGCTGGGTGGGGTAGTCGGGATTGGTGGCGTGGAAGGTGGAGGCGAAGACGGGGTGGGAGGCGACGTGGTTCCCATAGGGATCGAAGGTTACACCCCAAGGGTTGGTGTTTGGATAAGCTCCGAAGGCGGTGAGCTTTTTGGTGGAGGGATGGTAGAGGAACCAGGATGAGTTTTTGGCGCGGATGGGGCCGTAAGCGGTTTCGACCTGGGAGTGGTGGAAGATGGCTTCGCGAAAGAGTAGATCGCCGCCTGGAGTCCAGGTGAAGTCGTGAAGCGCGTGGTGGGAGTCCTCGCAGCCGAAGCCGGTGAAGAGAACTTCGCGGGTGTCCATCTTGCCGTCGCCATCGGTGTCAGTGAGGTGGGTGAAGTGGGGTTCTTCGGAGCAGTAGACGCCGCCATTGCCATCGAGAACGAAGGAGAGGGGGATGTGAAGGTCGTCGGCCCAAGTAGTGCATTTGTCGGCTTTGCCGTCCTTGTCGGTGTCTTCAAGAATGATGATTTTGTCGCAAGGTTTTTGGCCGGGGTAGACGTGGGGGTAGGTGACAGATGTCGAGACCCAGAGACGACCGTGTTTGTCCCAACGCATTTGGATGGGGCAGGCCATTTCGGGGAAGTCTTCTTCGGAGGCGAAACAGTTGACCTCGAAGCGGGGGTCGATTTTGAATGCTTTTAGTTCGTCGGCCGGGGAGAGGAATTTATTGGCTCCACGTGAGAGTAGGACGTCGTCCATCTTGGGGATGTTGGAGTCGTCGGGTTTGACGAGTTTTCCGGTGGCGACGGTTTGGTGAATGGCCTTGTCGCGGTTGGCGACCATGAGGTCGAAGTTCCGCATGGCGGGAAGAAAGTCGAGGTAGCCATAAGATTTGTTGCGGCCACCGGTGTAGTAGAAAGTGTTGAGCGGACGATAGCGGTAGTGAAATTGGGTGGCCTTATCGACGACGAGTTGGCGGAGGTCTGCGTTGATGGCGGTGGGATCCTTGTCGAAGAGGGCTTTGAATGCGACGTTTGCGAATCGTTGGTGGCCATTAATGTTATTTTGGTGTCCATCAATAGTTCGTTGAACGGGCTTGCCGACAGAGATTTCACTCTTGGTTCCGTCGAAGACATTGGCAAAACCGATCGAATGGTTCTGGGCCCCTTTGGCAAGAGCCTTGGTGTAGAGATCAAGGTTTTCGTTGTTTTGGTCGGCAGCATTGGCGGCTGCGATATTTTCGCTGGCAACGGGTGACAGGAGAACGATTCGGGGAGCGCTCTGGCCATTGTATGCTTGCGATTTAAAATGGGTGAGGAATTTATGAAGGCGTTCCTCAAAAGCGGGGAGTCCTTCCTCTCCAGCGAAGGATTCGTTGTAACCGTAAGCGGCTATGATTAGGTCGGCTTTGAAGTGATGTAGGTGTTGATCGAGGTCGCCGAAGTTGTCGGGACGGGGCATGAGGTCGACTTCATCGGCGGGCCATGCGAGGTTACGGACGGTGAGTTTGTGATCGGGGTGGTGCTGGTGGAGAAGGGTTTCGAGATGGCCGTAGCGGCGTTCGGCATCAAGAAGGAGGTTGCCGATGAGGGCGATACGGGTGCCGGGAGCGATGTCAAGAGGGAGCCTTGTTTCGACGGGTTCGGCTTTGGGCGGGCGGGGGGAGGTTTTGAGATTAATGTAGTATTTGGCGAGGTCGGGATCTTTGGGCGGAGCCTTGCTTTTGAGTTGGGTGTTACGGGCGTCTTTTTTGCTATTTTGACCGTGGTTTTTGTTGGCGGTTTTTTTGGTCGGCTTGCCGGGAATGGGAGAGTTGATGTTTTGGTAGACCTCTGGTCTGAGACCGCTGACGTGGCCACCGGTTTTGAAGGTGGTGGGCTTGTAGGGGCCGACGAGATCGACCTTGGAATCAGCTTTGATTTCTTTTTCAAGGCCCAAGGCCCAGTAGGTGCCATTGATGACGAGGCGCCGGTAGTCGGCATCGAGGAAGTCTTGGGAAGCGCCCTGGGTGGAGTGGAAAACGCGGGCCTTTTTACCGCTCTTGCTGATGTAGTGGCGGGTCCAGGTTGAAGGAGAAGGTTTCTTGGTCTTATCGGCGGGGGAGCCCTTCTTCATTCCGTTGAGAGGTTGCGACTCGGTGAGGACGGTGAAGGTTTCGTCAGGGATGCCGGTGTAGGCCCCGGCGATGGTGTGGGCGTTATTGCCGACTCCGGTGAGGATGATGTGGTCCTTATTTTTAGGGATGATTTGAATGCGGGTGGCTTGCTTGTGATTACGCCCGTAGTGTCCGACCCAGGTGTTGCCGAGGATTTGGTGGCCGAAGCCGCGATCGAAGTCCTTGCCCGTGTATTGGAAGTCGTAGCGGGAGTATTTTTTGCCTTTGGGTATTTTGAAGGCGTGGGACGAGGTCCGGAGTCCGACGACGGGGCCGCCGCGCTGAAGGTATTCGTCGATGTGGACCATTTGGTCGTCAGGTAGGTCGAGGAAGCGTGCGAAGATGAATATGAGGTCGGCGTCCTTAAGAGCTTCGAGGCCTTTGATGTTGGAAGCGCCAGCGGAGATTTCACCCTTGTCGTCGACACCGAAGAGGACAGTGGTCTTGAATCCGTGATGTTCTGCAAGAATGCGGGCGAGGGTGGGACAGGTTTCCTCGGCGCGATATTCGTGATCGGAAGCGACAAAGATAATATGCTTGCCTTTACCGGGGCCGGAAGTGCCTTCGTAAGTGAGTTGCGCGAGGGCGGGCAGTGAGAAAAGGAAGGCAATGGCGAGAAAGAGCTTCATGAGAGTTGTACGTTAAGGATTGGATTAAAAATGACAAGATGGGGTTGTCGGGTTGACGAGGGATGGGTGAAGAACGCAGGGTGGAGCGATGAAGTTTCAGGGAATTTTGATGTTGTTAATGGTGGCTGCGGTTTTTGGGCGCGAGGCGAAGGAAGGTGACAAGGATGTCAATTATGATGAGGCCAGGATTCCAGCTTATGATTTGCCCGAGATTTTGGTGACGGCGGAAGGGCAACGAATTACGACGGTAGAGGGGTGGCGTTCGCTGAGAAGGCCCCAGATCATGGCGCTCTTCAGTAATCTGGTTTATGGACGGGTGCCGGAGCCGTCGACACCGCTGAGGGTGACTTTTCGGGAGGTGAAAAAGGACGAGGGCTTTATGGGGGGAAAGGCAACCCGCAAGGATGTTGAGATCCAGCTGACAACAGAAAGTGGAGAAAAGACGATGAGAATTTTAGTCTTTGTTCCGAATGGGGTAGGCCGCCCGGTGCCAGCAATCATGAAGCACAGTTTTAACAATACGCGGTTGGGAGATTTTGACGCGGGATTCCTGAGTAAGGACCGGCTGAAAAACGGATGGCCGCTTGGGAAAATTCTGGATGCTGGCTTTGCGTTTTGTGCGGTCTATCACGAGGATTTGGTGAAGCACAATGAAGTGGAATTTCGAAATAGTATCCATCGCTTATTTTATCCAAAAGGGCAGAGCTTTCCGAAGGCGCACGAGTGGGGGGTGCTATCAGCCTGTGCCTGGGGAGGGATGCGGGCGTTGGACTATTTGGAAACAGATGTCGATGTGGATGCCAAGCGGGTTGCAATCATGGGGCACTCCAAGATGGGAAAGACGGCGTTGTGGACGGCGGCGCAGGATGAGCGATTTGCGATGGCAGTCTCTTCCCAGTCGGGGTGCGCCGGGGCGGCGTTATGGAGGAGGAAATCAGGTGAGACACTGAAGAAGATGGTGACGCGTTTTCCATACTGGTTGTGTCGTAATGCCCAGAAGTTTGTGGAGCAGGAAGACGACCTTCCGGTGGACCAGCACATGCTGCTGGCGTGTATTGCGCCGCGACCGGTTTATGTGCACAGCGGAGTGGAGGACACGTGGGCTGATGGACGGGGAGAATATTTGTCAGCCTATCATGCCAGCGAGGTTTATCGCTTGCTTGGAAAGAAGGGACTGGAGAGTGAAAAATCGCCGGAGGTTGGGAAGGCTGTAATGGAGGGAGAAGTGGGGTATCACATCCGTGAAGGAGGTCACTCGATTGAAGAGGGTGACTGGGAGAAGTTTATCGAGTTTGCCTCCAGGCATTTGAAGGGAAATGAATGACTCAACGGGCGATCAATTGTCCTCGAGAGAGGCTACTCATTAATGGCCTCGTAGACAATGGGTTTAATAAGGCGCTCGAGGTTCCAGTTGAAGGGGAGGGTTTGTTCCATGGTGACAACGACGAGCTTGTGCTTTGGTGAGGCCCAATAATGGGTGGATGCCATGCCGCCCCATCCATATTCGCCGACAACCGAGTCTTTGGCCCAACGTTGGTCGGGAGCAATGCGAACGGAAAACCCAAGGCCGAATCCGGTTCCGTGGCGTCGCTCTCCCAGAGAGATCGAGCCGATCTCGTCAGGGAGTTGATTGGTCGTCATGAGCTTGACGGTTTCCTCCTTTAGGTATCGTTTTTTCTGAAAGGTGCCGCCGTTTGCAATCATCTGAAGGAAGCGGGCGTAATCGTTGATGGTGGAGACGAGGCCACCGCCGCCGGATAGGTTTGCGGGATTTTTGAGGAAGGGTGAAGTTTTTCCCGGTTCGGAGGTGGTGAGAAAGATTCCTTTGGTTTGGAAGACATCGGCCAGTCGGTGAGCTTTGTCGGCGGGAACGTAAAAGCCGGTGTCGGGCATGCCGAGGGGGGTGAAGAGTCGCTGCTTGAGGAATTCGTCGAAGGTTTGTCCGGAGGCAACCTCAACGACCCGCCCAAGGAGGTCAGTGCTAATACCGTAGTTCCATTTGGTTCCCGGCTGAAAAAGGAGGGGTGCGCCAGAAATGGAACGAGACATTTCGGCGAGCGTTTTATCGCGGTCAAGAGGGTTAAACCTCCGGTAGTATCGATCTACCGGGTGCCCGCCCCAACCATAGGAAAAGCCGGCAGTGTGGCGAAGGAGGTCGCGAACGGTCGGCATTGGCTCAGCGGGGACGGGGTCGCCCCGTCTCTGCCAGACATTTAGGATCGAAAATTCCGGAAGAAATCTTGTGATGGGATCATCGAGGTTGAGCTTATTTTCCTCGGAGAGCATGAGGGCCGCCGCCGAGGTGATGGCTTTGCTCATGGAGTAGATTCGGAAGATGGTATCCTTTTTTACGGGGATCTTGGCCGCCCGGTTGGCATAACCAAATTGTTTTTGGTAGACAATTTTACCATCGCGGAGAATCAGGATGGAGCCGCCTGCAAGCCTCTTTTTTTCGATGAGGGATTCAACCGTTGGATCGATTTTTGCGAGAATCTCCGGGGACATGCCGAGCTCGCCGGGAGTGCCTGCTGGAAGATCTTGTCTTGGCGGTTCTTTTGCCGCGATTGGCAGGCAGAGAAGAAGAACAGGGAGGGTAATAAGTTGGATCGTCTTCATGATGGGAGGATCGGATAGTGGGTGACTGATGAAGGGGCTTCCGTATCAAAGCCAATTTGCAAGGAATCCTTAGATCAGTTTTTGACGATTCGGCAAGCCACGAATCCAGGTGCAGCCAATAATTAAGAGTGGTTTTTCACTATCTTTGCTGGTTGTTGTGGGAACGAAGCTGTCGGGTTTTATGGCGCGCCTCAACGAGGTTGTCGGCGACCAGACAGCGTCCGCACAGAGAAAATTTTGTCTGGAAGGTGCTCAGGTGTGGGTAGGGTGGATTCTGTTTTGGATTGGCATTCCGATCGCTCTGTCGCTAGGACCACCACTGTGAATTTGACGAAGAGATTTTCGGCTGTGCGCCTTATCGTGACTCTTGTGTTGTTGAGCCTGCCTCTTGGTGCGATCGAAAAAGATAATCGGGAACGCTGGGAGAAGCCTATTAAAAAGGGACCTGACAAGGAGGTCCCGGGATATCTGATCAACTTGGGGCCAACCGGTGCGCGTGGAACTTTGGAGAGCAAGTCGTTTACGGTGAAATATATTTTCGAGAATTCGCCAGCGGTTGGGAAGCTTGAGATCGATGATGTCATCACTGGTGTGAATGGACGCAAGTTTGAGGTTGCTCACACTTTTGGCCATCATATGACCCGAATGAAAGAGTTCCCGGAGATTGGTTATGAAGGGCCTTTGATGGACTTCGGTAATGCTATCGAGGAATCCGAGGGTGGTGACGGTAAGTTGACCTTGATGGTGACTCGCGATGGGAGTCACCAAGAAGTGGTGGTTCCGTTAGAGGCGATCGGGTGCTTTGCCAAAACTCATCCTTTTAAGTGCAAGAAGTCACAGCTTCTTGCGGAGCGAGCGGCGAAGTATCTTACTAATCATTCCTTCATTCAGAAGGAGCAATGTCATGCCAAGTGTATGAGTGGTCTGGCGCTTTTGGCGTCGGGGCAGATGGAGCAAGCAAAGACGTTGGCTCATTCTTGGTTGCAGTTCCCTCGTGATGGAATCTGGGTTTGGCCGGTCAGTTACCAGTGTATTTTCCTGTCCGAGTATTACCTCCTCTCCAAGGACAAGAAGGTTCTTAAAACGATTCAGACATTGGCGGCTAAGTTGGAAACAGCGCAGGTTGAAGATATGGTCAATTACAAGGACCGGACCCATGGTAAGATGGGGAATGTTGGACATAAATTTAGGACAGGGGGATTTGGTCACAATACAAATGTTGGTGGCTATGGTACAATGAATATTACAACAGCTCTAGCATTGGCGGCATGGGAGTTGGCAAAGAAGTGTGGCGTGGAAGTGGATCAGGCCAAGGTTGAACTGGGCTTTGATTATCTTCGCACGAGCACGGACGAAAATGGCTATATTGGCTATCACACCAAGCGGGGGGCCTATTCTGCGGCGGGACGTCAGGGTTTGGCTTTGATCGCCCATGAGCTTGCGGGCGAAAGTAAGGTGAATCGTGAATACATCGGGTTGGTTTCTGACGGTTTGATTCGCTCAAAAAAGTACCTCAATGATGCTCATGCCGACAATATTCTCTCGGTTTGCTGGGGCTTGCTCGGAAGTAATGTCTCGGGTGATGAGAAAACGATCCGCGAGATGATGGACTACAATCTGGCATGGCTCAACATGGCAAGGTGTCATGACGGCTCTTTTGTTTCGCTTCCGGGGCGGGATATGTACGATAAGGGATACTACATGTCATCCCGACTTCATCTCACTGCTGCGATGGCTTTGGTTTACGCGATGGAAGATCCCGTATTGCAGATTCAGGGTAAGTAGATCCTGCGGGCTGCCTTCAATCGGCATTTCGCGATTTTCATTCTTTGGGCTTAATTCGGAGCGACTTTGCTGCGAGGGTAGTTGCCATGAAATTCGTGGCGTTTGTTTTGGGCTGTCTTGTTTCCCTGTGTGCAGAAGCTTCCGCAATGACCTTGAGCGCCCCATTGGACTATCAGGTTTTTCAGCGGAACACCCAAAGCGCAGGTGATGTAATTATTGAAGGGCAGCTAAGTGAGCCTGCGGTTGGGGTTACGAAAATTCAGGCGAAGTATGGTGATCGTCAACAGACCATGGAGGGCGGCTTTCATACCTTGGGGCTGATCGAGAAAGGAGAATCGCATTTTCGGGTGAAGTTGCGGTGGAGTGAAGGCGGGTGGTATCGGTTGGATGTCCGGGCAGTAGCGGGTGAAAAAATCGTAGGCGGAGCGACTGTCGATCATGTCGGGATCGGGGAAGTTTTTGTGATTGCCGGCCAGTCGAATTCGGCGAATCACGGTGAGGAAAAGCAGGAGGTGAAAACTCGGGTGGTCTCGACTTTTGATGGGAAGGCTTGGAGGATTGCCGACGATCCTCAGCCTGGTGCCAGTGGTCGGGGAGGTAGCTTTATCCCGCCTTTTGCGAACGAATTGGTAAAGAAGTTTGGGGTTCCGGTGGGAATTGTTTCTACCGGAGTCGGTGCGACGAGCGTGCGTGAGTGGTTGCCGAAAGGAGAGAGGTTTCCAAACCCTCCAACCATTATGAATAAAGTGGACGCTCATCCTGAAGGTGGTTGGGTGAGCAAAGGGGAGGTTTACCGCAATTTTTTGTCAAAGGTGAACTTGTTGGGTCTTTATGGGTTTCGTGCGGTGCTGTGGCATCAGGGGGAATCGGATGCCAATCAGAAGGACAAGGGCCGGACCTTGCCGGGCGAATTATATAAGGAGTATCTTGGGAAGGTGATTGCGGAGACCCGAAAGGATCTTGGCTGGGAGTGTCCATGGTTTGTAGCTCAGGCTACCTACCACAATCCCAGCGACACCGGATCAGAAGACATTCGTGCGGCACAAAGCTCTCTTTGGAAATCAGGTTCGGCCTTGGAGGGGCCGGATACCGATGAGCTGGCTGGTGACTATCGCGATCAGGGCGGGAAAGGGGTGCATTTCAGCGGGAAAGGGTTGCGGGCTCATGGCAGGGCCTGGGCTGAAAAAGTGACGCCTTGGTTGATGAAGGAATTGGCGAAAAAGGAGACTGTTGTTTTCGTGCTCGCGGGGCAATCGAACATGCAAGGGCAGGGAGTGGTCTCGATGGACCATGAGAAGTATTATAATGGGGGGAAGGGGAATCTGGTTTGGTCGATAGATTACTCGCAGAGCAAGGAGAAGATGAAACACCTCCGGGATGACGAAGGGGACTGGACTGGGCCAAAAAATGTGCGGATTAGATACAAACAAAAACACGAGGTGAGAACAGGTCCTCTAACCATCGGCTACACGGGGTATGGAGGCTCGAGTCATATCGGTCCAGAGTTGCAGTTTGGTTTTGTGGTGGGTGAACACTTCAAGGATCGTGAAGTGCTCCTCATCAAAACCGCATGGGGTGGGAAGAGCCTTCACAAGGACTTCCGGCCTCCAAGTTCGGAAGGTGAAACCGGCGAGTATTACACCAAGATGGTTGAGGAGATTCGCGCTGGCCTCGAGGAACTGCCCCCCGGAGGCTATGAGCTTAAGGGGTTCGTTTGGATGCAGGGATGGAACGATATGGTCTCGGAAGAGGCGACTGCAGAATATGCCGGAAATCTCGTCAACCTCGCGACTGACTTACGAGAGGAATTCAAGGTTGGGCCTGTGCCCTTCGTTGTCGGAGAGCTTGGGAATGGAGGAGATGCCAAGCCGGAATCAGGGATGGGGAAATTTCGAAAGGCACAAAAAGAGGGAGTGAAGAAAATTGAGAGAGCTTGGTTTACCTCTACCAGCGGGTTCGCCCGTCCGCCGGAGCTTTCTCCAAATATCGGTCACGGTCATCATTGGTTTGGAAATGCCGAGAGCTACTTCCTGATTGGTGACGCCTTGGGACGCGATCTGGTTCAGGCGCTGAATCGTTAGACTTTGCCTTGCTCATCCGGCTCCAGTGGAGAAGGTCTTGGCCATGAAACCTTACGTGAAGCTTGCCGAGTCCACCATGCCGGATGGTACGATCTATTCGCTCCACAAGCACGACGGAAAGATCTACCTCAAATATAACGGTTTCGAGTTGATGAGCACCGCGCTCACATACTCCGAGCAAATGCTGGCGGACTACGGGTGTCAGGCTTTGAAAGAAGGCAAGGGATCAAGACCGGCTCATCCAAGAATCCTGATTGGTGGTCTCGGGCTGGGTTTCACCTTGAAGCGAACCCTGGAGTTGGTGGGGAGCCCCGCGACGGTTGACGTGGCCGAATTGATGCCACCGCTGATCGAGTGGAATCGCACTCACCTTGTGGAGCACAACGGGCCACTCCTTGAAGATCCCCGCACTCACATTATCCAGGGTGATCTCTACGATATTATTTCGGACGCGAAGCCTGGTTCCTACGATTCTCTCCTCCTCGATATCGATAATACCCCGGACGACCTAATTACGTCTGGTAACTCGCGTCTCTATTCGCCCGGGTTCCTCGATAAGCTACGCAATGTCATTACCGCGAATGGATGTCTGACCTATTGGCTTTCCGAGCCGGCTCCACGATTCAAGAAGCTTTTAATCAAAGCCGGTTTGCAAGTTGAGGAGTTTGCATCCAAACCTCACGAAAAGTCAAAGCGATCGCGCCATTGTATTTTGCTGGCCCGCAGGCGTCGGTAATCTTGCATTTTCCGGGGAATAGGATTCCTTTCCGAAGCTCAATCCAACACGAACATGTTAACCTGGAACGATATTCTTAAATTCGCTGCCGAAGAAAATCCCGAGCCCGACCGTGAGGTTCGGAAGTCGGAAGAGGAGTGGCTCGCCCAGCTAACGCCAGAACAATTTCACGTGACCCGGAAACACGGAACCGAGCGACCTTTTAGTTCCGGGATGTGCGAGCTATTCGAGCTAGGCAAGTATGCCTGTGTTTGTTGTGACACTTTGTTGTTTGATGCCGGAGAGAAGTTTGACAGTGGGACTGGCTGGCCGTCATTTACGCAACCAGCCTCGGAGAATGCGATTTCCTATCACGGAGATAACACGATGGGGATGACGCGGGTCGAGACGTTATGTAATGCCTGCGATGCGCATCTTGGACATGTTTTTCCTGATGGTCCGGCACCCAGCGGTCTGCGATATTGCATGAATGCAGTCGCGCTTAAAAAGGTTGAGGAGACCGAGGCGGTCGCGACATTTGGTGGTGGCTGTTACTGGTGCACCGAAGCAGTCTTTCGGAGTGTAAAAGGAGTGAGCTCTGTTGAGAGTGGCTTTAGTGATGGTGAGGTGGTGGATCCGAGTTACCGGGAGGTCTGCTCCGGGCAGACGGGGCACGCCGAGGTGGTTCAGGTTACTTATGACCCCGGGGTGGTGAGCTATCAGGAACTACTTCGTATTCATATGGGGACTCATGACCCCACCACATTGAACGCACAGGGAGCTGATGTTGGCACACAGTATCGGAGCACCATTCTTTATCGAACTGATCTGGAGCGCCAGGTTGCCGAGAGGCTTTTGGGAGAACTATCAAACACTTTTGACTCAGATATCGTCACGGATCTGAAAGCCTTTGAGAAATTCTATCTGGCGCCTGAAGATCACGACAATTATTACAATCGCAATCCGAATCAGGGTTATTGTCAGGCGGTGATTTCTCCCAAAATTGCCAAGTTTCGTAAAACTTTCCAGCACCTCCTGGCCTCTGATGAGTGATTAATTTGATCTGATCGTCCTTGGTGACGGAAGATCTTCAAATTTGGCGATAGCGACTGCCAAAGCCGGAAAATGTGGCTTTGATTGAGAAGGGAAAGCTCGGGGGAGTTTGTCCAAAATAGGGTTGTGTTTTTTTCACGCTTCTTATTGGTTTTACGGAGGCGGCTCGGAATATCAGGTATGCCAATCGTCATTTCGCTGAGGCGGCTTATGGCTGAACTGTTACCAAGGGTATTTTTGAAAGCGTTAGTTATATGGATCGCGGGAGTCGATGACTCGCTTCGAGTCGTCGCTGTCGCGTAATTTTTCGTGGATCTTGAGTAGTGGAATGATTCCGGACACGATCTTTGGAATTTTCAACTTCTGTGGAACGGAGTGCGTCTCTGGATAACCGGAAGTCTTACGAAGAGACAAGGCCCAGTTCGGTGAGCTGACGGGTAGCGGTGCCAGCGAAGTCACGGTTGGCTGCCGGCGAAGCGGGGGACGGGTGGAGGATTTTTCCGAGTTGGTGCTCATCGGTTTTGACGGTGCCGAGTTGCTTTTCGGCGAAGGCTCCAATACCGATTAATTTTTCAGGCTGAAGAGCTTCGATGATTCGGGCGAGGTGTTCGCGGCACGCTTTTTCGACCGGCTCCATACAGTCGCGCGGGAGCTTGTCAGGAGTGATGTTTGCGCCGGTGTCTTTCATCCAGACGAGGGGGCAGAAGTTTGCGACGAAGTGGTTCGCGAAAAAGGCTTCAGCCGAGTCGAAGAGCTCGGCAAAAAGGCCCCAGAGGCGGCGGCCGGAGACTTCAGAGCGTTCGCAATCGAAACCGGTCACGGGGCGCTTGGGATGTTCTGGGTTAGGTTTATCGATCGGGCCGGAGATCCCGATCCAATCCCGAACGTGGGGGATTTCACCGAAGGGGATGCCGGTTTGAGCCATGCCATAAGGGCCGGGATTCATTCCGAGGAAGAGGACCTTCTTGGTTCCACTCCCGAAGTTCTTCAGGTAGTCGCAGTGGCGATCCCAAGCGTATTCGAGTGGGTTGTAGGTGAAAGCTACGGGTTTTGGGAATTTCAGATCGCGTAGTTCTTTGCGGAGATCATCAGCGGCGGTAACGAGAGGGTGTTTACTCATGAAATGGGGGCTTGGAGTTTGGACCAATGGCCAATGGTTTCGTCAGCTTCAATTTCCTTACAGTCGACGAGGATGACCTCATCGTTGAAAATTTCGTAGATGGCATCCTGCCTGAAAGTTTTGCCAAGTGCGATGGCTTCAGTCCTGGTGCAGGTGACTCCAAATCCGGCCTCGGCATGATCCTCACATTGACCGGTCACTGGAAAGGATTTCCACCCGGAATCGTGAATGCCCTCAAGAAGGAGAGCGTTGTTTTTGGTATTCTGTTGGTCGGGCGCAACTTCTCCACATGGATTGTGTGCGGTGATGATGAAGAAGTGATCTGGGGTGCCGGCGCTATCAAAGGTGGTGACGAATTGAGTCTGATGATATTCCTCCTTCATTAAACTGAATGCTTTCTGAGGTCTAGGAGGTCTACGAATTCGAGGGCCACGACCGAGGTGGCATTTAGATCGACTTTGGGTGCGCAGTCGTGGTCAAAAGCTTCTTTCCAACGCAGAACGCAGAGGCACCATTGGTCGCCGGGCTTGAGGCCGGGGAAAGAGAATTCGGGATGCGGGGTCATGAGGTCGTTGCCTTGATTGCGGCTAAATTCCAAAAATTCCCTTGTCATTACCGCGCAAATACAATGTAGACCACGATCTCCCGCGCCCGTGCGGCAGCAGCCATCGCGGAAGAAGCCGGTCATGGGCGCAGTCGAGCATGTGGCAAGGTCTTCTCCGAGAACGTTGAGGTGTGACATATCAGGATCTTGGCTCTCCCAACGGAGTCTGGCAAGTCGGAGGGGTAGGAAAGGGGCTGCCTGGCTTGGTTGGGATCGTTCTTGCTGCCGTCCCATTTTCCGAGCGCGCAAAATGAAGTTTCAGCGCTATTTGCGCTCGCCCTTGTAGCGCTCATGCTAGAGGAGGAAGAGTGGGCGGCGTTTGGTGCGAACGGGCAGGCCCCATGCCAACTCGTTCAAGGAACCATGTCCCATCACTCTGAGCTGTGTGGTGATGAGGTCGGTTCCCTTGATGAATTAAGTCACGGCATTGAAGTTGGGCGTGCAGATTGTCGCGTCATTTAGCCGGGCGGTGAGGCCGGCATTGATGACCTGTTGGGATGATTCGGTGATGCTGAATTTCACATCTAGGCAGCGGCAGGCGAAGTGTTCTTTGAGCGTCTTCGGAACTGCCATGACATCGGGGTCTAAGACGCATGCAATTTTAAATGTCTTTTTTAACTCGGAAGTGCGAAAGTCAATTGTAGAGGAAGATCCCATAGGGACTCTTGATGTCGAGGTGTTTTCTGGGAGGTCGGTTGAGTTTTGATTCTACTTCTGCAATTTGAAAAATTATTAGCAGTTTCAATTAGAGTCTCCCTCCGCCGGTCGCCTTAATAAGATCGATACGGGCACTGAGTAGGGCCTGATGAAGAGAAGTCTGACTGCGTTTCGCTGCCAACCATTGTCGCTCGGTATCGAGAAACTCGATCTGTGAAGTGAGGCCTGCTTCAAATTGTTCACGCGCGTTTGTGCGAGTGCGTGCGAGTGTTGAGGTTTCGCGTTGAGCGGTGGCGAGTTGGGCTCGATGGCTTGCGAGGTTGATTCGGGCGCTGTCGATTTCGGCCAGGACATCGAGGACTGTTTGACGATAGGTTGCGGATGCAATTTTTGCCTCGGCTTGGCGTGTTTGAAGTGCCGCAATACGGGCGGGGTCGTAGATTGGGATGTTGAGCGAGGGTCCGGCTTGGGTCGTCCAGATCCTGAATCGGTCGGTAAGTTTTTTTTGGGCTCCGGTTGCGAGGAGATTGATCTGGAATGACGGAAGAAGGTCGAGACGGGCGGATGTTTCGAGTTGGAATGCCGACCGAATGCGGGCTTTGGCGGCGAGGAGTTCGGGGTGGGAGGTAAGAAGTTGATCAAGCGGGCGCGCGGAAAGTGGTGAAGGGACGGGGAAGGTTTTACGATCGGGTTTCCCTGGATTACTGCCTCCGCGAAGGGTGCGGAGTTGAACGTGGGTGAGATCTCGAAGCCGTTCGAGATCGAGTTTTGTCCGGCGTAATTGTTCATCCTTGGCGCGTTGTTTGTCGAGAGTGGCATCGGGGATGAGCCCGGCGTTGGAGCGTTCGGTGAGCGACTTGAGAGTGCCTTGGTTGGCGGCAAGGGCTTCGCCGAGGTTTCCGATTTCAGCATTGAATCGATAAAGATTCATGCGTGCTGAAGCGAGGCGGCTGCCGAGAAGAAGTCTTGCGGCGTGGAAGTCCCAAATGGCAGCGTTACGTTTTTCGGAGGCGGAGTTTTGGGCGGCCCGGAGTTTTCCGGTGACATCAATCTCCCAGGAGAGACCGGCACTGCTTGGCCATGAGGGAAGATCGTAGGGGCCGATATCGATCTCTTCTCGGCGACCCTCGCGGTAACTGGCTCCAAGGTTTAATCGGGGAAGCAGGGAAGCGCGGGCTTGAGCGACATCGGCGTCTGCTCTGTTGATTCGTAAGCCGACGCTGCTTAGGCCGGGGTTGGATGCAAATGCGGTGGTGATGTCTTGATTCAGGGCGGGATCATTCAGCTGTTGCCACCAAGGCAAACCCGCGCGCTTTTCGGCAGAAGCTTGCGGCGAGTCGGGGTCGGTGGAAGGCGGGGTGCTCGAGCAGGACGCAAGGGCAACAACTGCGAGTGCGGCGACGACAACTGATTTGATCATGATTTAGACTTTGGATTCTGTTGCCGTATCATCCGGGGTAGCCGGAGTTGGGCTTTCGCCGCCTGCGGGCTTCTTGGGGGGACCACCAGGGTGAACGAAGAGTCCGGTGGCGTTGATGATCATGTTCTTCTCGTTTGATGACTCTGCGACTTCGCCCGTGATGGTGACCGCGCTGAGTTCGGCAACGCCGCCGATTCCTTTGAGGCCGGATTTGACGGGCTTACCGGATTCGTCGACCACTTGAACGGTTACGATGGAGGCGGTGATCACATCGGGATCATCACAGCAGACATCCCAGGGGGTTTCGCACTCATCACCCGGTATGCGGTTGCAGGGGGTGATTTTATTGGGGTCGCCCATAATCATGACAGCTCGCCCGTCCATGAAGACCTCGAAGCTCCCGATGACTTCACCGGTGAAGGTGACGCTGTCGCCGGGCTTGGCAGATTTTCGGAGTTCGGCAATTTGCATGGGGTTGGCAGGAGCGGCATTGAGGACCACTTCTTCAAGCGGGCCTTTTAATGTGCTGTCGTCTTTCGAGGTCTCTTTGTCGTCCGAGCAAGACGCCATGATGAAGGCGAGTCCGAGTGGGAGGAGGATTATATTTTTCATTTTTTCGGGTGCTAGTTTTAGTTTTTTTAGGAAGAGCGTAGGGCTTTTGGCAGGGAAGGAAGAAGGCAGCGAAGGGCCGGGGGAAGGGTGCCGAGTGATCCGAGTAGAATCCCGGTGACGAGTCCGGAAATGATTACGGTGGGGGTGAGGGTGAGGGTAAAGGTTCCAATCGAAAAAGGAACGGTGCGGCCGTCGAGCAAGAAGTAGGCAAGGACGAAGGCTATGAGGGTTCCGGTGAGCGTGGCCAGGAGGCTTTCTTGAATGATGGAAATGAAGAGGGCCGTGCGGGTGTATCCGATAGACTGCAGGGTTCCCATTTCCTTGATGCGGGCGGCGAATGCGGCATAGAGGGTGTTGAGCCCTCCAAAGATGGCGCCTGCCCCTACGAGTGCAGCGGTGACCCAGGTCATGATTTGGATGGGCTGGTAAAAGATGCTGAGTTTTTCGTAATATTCGTCTTCCCGAATGGCCGCGAGCTCGAGGTCGTTACGCTGAAAGGCGAAGAGCTCGGCTTCTTCAACATCTGCTTCCTCCATTCGCACCACAATGGCAGAAAGTGAGTCGCGCTGCGTGAGTGAGGCGAGGTCGTTTCGGTCGAACCAAATCTCTGATTCCATTACGGTGCCGGGGGCGGCAAAGCGACCTGAGATGGTGACTGGGGAATCACCGAAGTAGAGTGTCCTGCCAATTGCCAGCTCCTGAATTCCAACTCCGAGATTGCGATGCGCGAGATGGCCGACCATGACTTCGCCGGGCCCTGGGAAGTTTCCTTCAAGGAGGCTGACGGTGGTGTGAACGAGAAGGGCCTTTTCCAGAACCCCGCGCAAGAGAGATGGTTCCACTTTTCCGGACTCGGTGCGGATGGGGGCTTGGTAGATGATTTCGCCGGAAATTGCGGCGACTCCAAGCGGGGTATCAATTCCATAAATGGAGGTTTCGGCGGCGGATTCAGCGGCGATTGCGACTTCAGATCGTTCAATGGATTCTTCCGAGCCCTTGCCAACGAGGATGACATTTTTGGGAGATCCCGAGCTGGAAAGCACCTGGTCCATTCCTTGGTTCAAGGCAACGGCCGCGATGAGCAGAAGAACCACCAGGGCCGAACCACCCACCGTCTGCGCGAGCCGTGACGGGTCGCGGAAGAGGTTTCGAAGAGCGTAGGAAAATGGAAGCATGTTCTAGGCGTTGAGAGATTGCACCAGGGGGCGGGAAGTGGCTTTCCAGGCGGGATAAAGGGAGGCGAGAAGTCCTAGGGCAACAGCGACGCCAAGGCCGGAGAGGGTAACGCTGAGGGAGGGAGTGAGGGCGAGAGTCAGGCCTTCGTTGCCAAGGGTGAAAGACTTAAGGTGGAAAAAGGTCATTGCTCCGAAGACGCCGATGAGTCCTCCGATGAGTCCAAGGAGAACGCCCTCAAAAACAACCATGTAACCGATGGCGAAGCGGGAGTATCCAAGGGTCTGGAAGATGGCGGTTTCCTTGACGCGTCCGCGGACGATCAGGAGGACGGCATTTGCGACAAGTCCGAGGACGGCGAAGACGGCACCAAGCCCGAGCCAGTGGGTGAAGCCGATGAGTTCGATCATCTGTTTGGCGGTTTCTGCGAAGAAGGCCTTTTCCGGTCGGGTATTGGTGGGTTGTTGATCGGATTTAAATGTTTCGTCGATTTGCTCGGCGACCCGTTGTAGCTGCTCGGCACTTTCCACCTTTACGTTGAACTGGGTGACAACGCCGAGTCCGATGCGGGAGGCTTGTTGCAGAAAGGGGAGATGGACGTAGGCAACATTTTCATCTTGGGGGGAATCAGATGAGATGATGCCGGCTACGGTGACATTGATGCCGACCGCTTCGAACTTGTCGCCGGGTGAGAGAGAACGGCGTTCGGCGAAATGTTGGCCTACCAGAGCGGCATCGTTTCGGGCTAGGAATTCTTCGTGGGAGCCATCGATGACTTTGATGTTGGTATTGTATCTCTGAAGTGTTTCGGGCGGAACGCCACGGAAGGTGATGACGTCGAGCGAAGCTCCGCAGTTGTTGACAGCGATTTGGATTGGGATGACTTCGCGCACACCTTTGATGCGCTCGATGGTGGGGAGGTAGTGTTCGGGGAGTCGTGACGTGGAGGGGCAGAATCGGTTCTCACGATAGACGACCAAGGTCGTGTCGGTGGCACTTGATTCGGTGGCCCTTGAGAGCGAATGCTGCATTGTCTGGACCGCCGAGTAGAGGAACATCCCTGCCGCCACTCCGAGGATGGTGAGGAGTGACCGAAGCCGGTTACGGGTCAGATTTTTGAGAGTAAGAACGGCGAGTTTCATGACGGGGTTTGAAGGGTGATGAGATGGTCTTCTTCGATGAAGCGTCCTTTTTCAAGTTGCAGGGCACGGTGGGCGGTGGCGGAAGCCTTGGGGTCGTGGGTGACCATGACGATTGTCTTTCTGTGGTCGCTGGCGAGAGAATTCAGGAGGTTAAGGATCGAGTCGGCGGACTCACGATCGAGATCGCCAGTCGGTTCGTCAGCTACCAGGAGCTCGGGGTCGTGAACAATGGCTCGGGCGATGGCGACCCGTTGTTCCTGTCCGCCGGAGAGCTCAGACGGACGATGGTTGGCCCGGTCGGCAAGGCCGACGAGGTCGAGAGCGGCGTGGATTTTTTTCTTTCGTTCGGCCTTACTGAGTTTACCCAGCAGAAGGGGGAGTTCGATATTCTCGTAAGCTGATAAAATGGGGACGAGGTGGTAGAGTTGGAAGATATAACCGACGTGGACCGAACGCCATTTGGTGAGCTGTGCGCGGGAGAGTTTGGAGATGTCATTGCCATCGATCCAAATTTCGCCCGAGGTGGGATTGTCAATTCCCGCGATTAGATTGAGCAGGGTTGTTTTGCCCGATCCGGAGGGTCCCATGAGGGAGAGGAATTCGCCTCGCGGAACTTCGAGCGAGAGATCCTCGAGAGGCTTGATGGTAGTCCTTCCCTTGGTGAACGTTTTGGTGACAGACTTGATGGAGATGAGATTGCTCATGGCAAATTATTGTTTGGGGTTGCTGACTTCAACGCGGGTTCCTTCTTCGAGTTGGTCGTGTGGCGGGAGGATGACCGATTCTCCGGAGCGGAGCCCTTCGAGAACAAGGCGATGGTCTTCGCGGGTGGCCTTGCCGAGTTTGATGCTGCGCTTTTGAGCGCGGGAATCGGGAGAGGCGACCCAGACCTGGGTTTCGCTAACAAGGGCGGACTCGGGAACGTAGAGGGAGAGCCGACCGGAGGAGGTGGATGTTGGGTTTTGGGATGTGCCGGAGGCGAAGAATTTGGCGCGCACGAGCATTTCGGGCCGGAGGCGCGGGTCAGGGTTGGTGATTTTGACTTTGGCTTGGAGGGTGTTCCGCTGAAGGTCGGCCTGACCGGTGATGCGGGTGACATTACCGGTGAAGGTCCGGTCGGGAAGGAAGTCGGTAACGAGCTCGACCGCTTGTCCAACGGAGAGGCCGGAGGCTTCGTTGAGGGGGACGTCGATGCGGGCCTGGAGCTTTTTGGGATCGTAGAGCTCGACGATGGTGGCTGATTTGGGGTCGTCCATAGCAAGCATTCGCTTTTTTCCGGGAGCGGCGTGGAGGTGAAGGACGATGCCATCCATGGGTGCGCTGATGCTGGTGCGGTCGAGAGCGAGTTGGGCGCGGTCGCGTGCGGTTTCGAGGACGGTAAGTTTGGCTTCCATGGAGTTTTCCTCGGCCATCAATTGGGCCTCGCGGGCCTTGAATCGCGGGATCTCTGATTCGGCTTCAGCAAGGTTGGCGATTTGGCGTTCAAGGGCGAGATGTGCTTGTACGATTTGTTGTTGTGAGACCGAACCGCTGCTGAGTTTTTGAAGCCGGGTGAGAGTGTCTCGGGCTTCGGCGACGAGGGTGGCGAGGGCTTCAATCTTTTTTTGATTGGAGGCAATTTCTTTTTCGATGAGGTCAAAGCCAGTGCAGTGAGCGACGATTTTTTTCTGAAGGCTTTCGTAGTTTCGCTCGGCAGTCTGGAGATCAAGGCGGGCATCTTCATCGACTAGGGTGGCGAGGAGGTCGCCTTTTTTGACGGTCTGACCTTCGAGAGCGTGGACTTCTTTGACCATTCCGTTGATTAGGGTTGGGACGTAGGTGATGTAGGGATCAGGTTCGGCCCAGCCGGAGGCTTGAAAAAGAAGAGAACCTTTTTTGCTCTGAGATGTGGTCTTGCCGGAGGGGGCTGAGTCGGATTCGCCAGCACGGATGGTGATGACGGGGGCGGTTTCGACGGCGACGGCTGGGAGGAGTCGCTGGCCGAAGAGGAGTCCAAAGATGAGCAGGAAGCCGAGAACGAGTCCGGTGGGGAGAAGCCACGAAAGGGATCGTTTTTTTTGGGAGGGAAGTCCGTTTGTGAAAGATGATTTTTTGAGGTCGTCGAGAGACATTGAGGTCTTGGTCTTTGAGTTCGGAGACAATCATGATGGCGTCATGATTGGGACGGGTCGCCACGGTTTGGGAGTGGGATCGACGTAAGTTGCCACGGTCGCAGGGCTTGCGAGGGTGGAGGGGTCTGCGAATCAGAGAAGAAAGACCGAGTGGCTCAAAAACAGAGGCACGAGGCGAATGGAGTGAGAAGGAGGCGGAGGGCCTCGAACGTGGTGCGCTGCGTCCCTAAAGATCTTGGAAGGAACGAGAGAGGTCGCGGGGAGATAGGGTGGAGATTTAAGGAATTTGTCTGGAGAGCTCTGTAAATCCGGGGGAGAGGGAGAAGAGTAGTCCCCGAGGTCCATGAAGAGATCGACAGTGCAATCTCCCGGATTTGAGCAAATCTGGAGCTTTGTGGTGGGTGTGGCATGCGATGCGCACTCCCCGCAGTGTGAACAACATGA
>JBDNAG010000117.1:0-24212 GCA_039768565.1 Akkermansiaceae bacterium
CAGGCACCAGCCCCGGGAGATGCCATGGCAGAGGCTTTACAGAAAAGCGCTCAGGCAGCTAGTTCGGCACAGTCTGGTCAACAACAACAAGCGGCATCCCAAGCACAGGCTGCTGCCGATGCACTGAAGCAAGCGGCCAGCGAAGCAATGTCCAATATGAAACGAGGAGGCAAGCCCGGAGATCCAGCTCAGGCTAATCAACCCGGTGAACCTGGTGATCAGGCCGCTCCTCCAAGTGATGAAGCGAAAGAAGGCGTTCGGCAGGCGCAGGCAGGGCAGGGTGTTCCAGCCGAGCTTGCGAAACTTGGTATCAACGCGGCGGACTGGGAAAAAATCCAAGCGACGCTTAAGACCGACGTGAGCGGATCCCGTCGCGCGGTGATCCCTGAGGACTATCGGGGATTGGTGCAGAAATACTTCGAGCAAGTCTCTAAAAAGAAATGAAAAAGCTTACCTCAATCCTCCTCGGAATCTTCCTAATTGCGGTCGCTCCGGCACAGGAAGTTGCCCCGACTGTTTTTGCCACCTGGAAAGAGAAGGTCGATCCTTCGGTTGATCGTGGCCTTAATTATTTGGCCCGATCGCAGCAAAATGATGGTAGCTATCCCGGGAGTTATGGTAATTCTTGTGGGATACCGGCCTTAGCTGGAATGGCATTTTTATCCCGTGGGTATCTTCCAACCGAGGGCCCTTATGCTGACCCGTTGAATAAGATTATCGATTTTCTGATCGGCAGGCAGAATCGGGAGGGGCTCTACACAGGTGGCCAGTATGGTAGTGGTCCCATGTATGGTCACAATATCGCCACACTTTTCCTCTCTGAAGTTTCTGGAATGGTAGACCCGGATCGCCAGAAGAAAATTAACGGAAGTCTTCCCCGTGCACTGGCATTGATTCTACGTGCACAGGCTGTGAAGAAGTCGTCCCGCCACCAAGGTGGATGGCGGTACCATTCCAATTCGCGAGACTCCGACACTTCATGCAGTGGCTGGGCTCTCATGGCCTTGCGCTCGGCAAAGCTCAATGGAGCGGATGTTCCCGATAAGGCAATCGCAGATGCGGTCGCTTATCTTTATGGGAATTTTTCCCAAAAGAATGGGCATTTCGGCTATTCCAGTCCTCATAACTCCAAAAATTCTCTAACCGGAATGGGACTTCTTTGCCTTGAGCTATGTGGTGAGCACGGAAAACCGTCAACGATTAAGGCTGCTGACTATATTCTTGAAAGCTTTCGTGCCTTGGAAGGCGCTCAGTTCGAATTTTACGGTAATTACTATAATGCCCAGGCCATGTTCCAGCTTGGTGGGAAATACTGGGAAACCTATGCTGATTGGATGTACGAAACATACTTGAAAAAGCAAAAAGACGACGGCTCTTGGTATAGTCGCGAGGCCGGGCAGGTTTATGGAACTGCAATGATGACTCTTGCCTTTACCGTTCCTTATCGACAGTTGCCGATTTACCAGCGTGACGAGACGGTTGACGAAGAGTAGTCTTTTGCATGTCCGAAATTGAGGAGCTCTATGAAGCGCTCGAAGAAGCCCGCGATGCTGATCAGGTTGCGAGTGCCTGTGTCATTTACGAAGAGATTCTTACTCAAGAGGATGTCGAGAATGTTTTGTCGACGCTTTTGTATGCGACCGATCTAATCGATTTTGGAAATTTCGCCCAGGCTGAGGCGACTCTTCATCGGGTTGCTGAGCTATGCGATGATGCTGAATCCCAGGAATTGCTTTTGTTCAACCTAGCGACTCTTCACGAGAAAAAAGGAGAGTTGGCGGAAGCCGAGAAGTACTACCGTCTGGCTCATGAGCAAAACACGACTCGGGGAGAGTTGCTTTTGATGGCGGCAAATATGGCATTCCATCAGGGTGAACCAGCGAAGGCCGAGTATTTGGTCAGGGAGGGCTTGAAGTATCAGTGTGAACGAGATGAGGCATACTCCAGCCTTGGCGGCTATTTGGCCAGCCAACGCAGGTTCCCTGAAGCGAAGTCAGCTTTCGAGGAGGTTCTGAAAATTGATCCGGAAAACGAACATGCCACGGAGTGGATCGAGGATCTCGAGCAACTTCTACCTGATTAGCTTTGGAGTCTATTTAGCTCTCGGGTGAGCTGAATCATAAGCCTCACGGAGCCGCTCTTTGGTGACGTGCGTATAGATTTGCGTCGTTGAAAGTGAGGCGTGACCAAGGAGAGCCTGAACTGAACGAAGGTCTGCGCCATGGTCCAGAAGGTGGGTTGCGAAGGAGTGTCTCAGCTTGTGCGGGGTGACGTTGAAAGGAATATTGGATTGAGCGAGATATTTTTTGAGAACCGAATTTAACGATCGCGTCGAAAGTCGTTTACGAAGCTTGGAAACGAAGAGGGGGCCTTCGTGAACCTCGGCGATACTCCGGTATTTTTGCATCGCTTTCATGGCATGGGAGCCGATGGGGACAAGACGTTCCTTTGACCCTTTGCCGATTACTCGAACGGATTCGTTGATGGAATCGACATCATTGACATCGAGTGAAGCCAATTCGGCCAGGCGAAGCCCGGTTGAGTAAAAGAGTTCAAGGATCGCTGCGTCTCGTTCCCGCATCCAGTTTGGCGCTTGCCCCTGAAGTTCGGACTTCATCGGGAGTTCAAGAAGCTCCTCGATTTGACTTAGGGTAAGAACGACCGGAAGAGCCTTATTGGGTTTTGGAAGTTCGACCTCGGCGACCGGGCTCTTCGGGTAGCCACGGCGATGGACAAGGAATTTGTAAAAGGATCGATAAGCGGCAAAGCGCAGCCGTATCGTGCTGCGAGCGAGGCCGTCTTTTTGTAGTTGAAATAAGTAGGCCCTAAAATGATCGGGAGTCAGATTACGCCACTTTGAAAGTTTTTTACCCAGCCATTCCCTGAGTAGCCGGAGGGCTAGGGTGTAGTTTTCGAGCGTCTTTGGAGAAGAATTTTTCTCAGTAGTCATAAATTCGATGAAGGCGTCGACTTCATTGTCAGTATGAACACTCATGGGAGAAGATCTTACAGCATTCCGAATAGTCGGGGAATTCAAATCTTCGAAGAAATTTGCTTGAGGCAGGAAAAGGTGTCGGTCTGACGTGATCCCTAAATTTCGGGTGATTCAGCTCAGGGTTGGGAATCGTTTCCCGTGGGAATTTAGCAAGATCACTTTCGCTAAGAGTCCCCGGAATTTTGCCGTCTCCATACAGCAATACGCGGTGTATTTTTAATAAATGAACTCCTTTTCCACAGAGCCGATGGGTTGTTCTCTTGGACCAATCGAGTTGCTTGAGATGATGCCACCGGTTTCGGACATCTCGTACACATCAATGACAGGAACCTCGGACCGATAGGATTCTTCCTGATAAAAAACAGCAGAGAGTTGCGCTGAAACTAGGCGGGAATAGCCTCGTAATTTGCTCGATACAATCTACTCGGCTGGCACAGAGCAAATTGTGAAGGATCCTGAGATCCTGCAGCTCACGAATAGCCTACGCTCAGATTATCGAGTGAACAAGATCCACGTGATAAGAGGTCGACGATTTCGGGCGTTTTTGTTGATCCTGAGTTTATCTCCACAGGTGCCTCGTAGCAAGGGGGGGAGTATTCTCCCGTTAGAGTAAGATGTCACCTAGGAGACGGAACAAGGACGATGGGTATGACGTCTAAATCCCGCCAGTTGGTAAAGTCGAGCAACGGAAGCGGTCCTGTCAAATTAGGGAAAGGGTTTCGGGCGTTTCTGGAGAGCGAACGAGAGTCGGTTGGGCTGTGACATTGAATCCCTTCATTTGAAAGCTATCATTATTTACGGAATCGGGCCATTAATCACTTATTTGGGGCTTTAGGGTACTTTCCTGCTGAATTGAGGATTGGCAAAGTCGGCGTTGGCAGCTAAGCGGTGGGCTCAATGCCAAAGGTCTTTATCAAAACCTACGGGTGACAAATGAACGAACGGGATTCCGAGCAGGTTGCTCAGACGTTTGCTGAACGAGGTTACACTCTCACCCCAGAAGAACAGGATGCCGATGCAATCCTGATCAACACTTGTAGTGTCCGCGACCAGGCGGAGCAAAAGGCCTTGGGTAAAATGGGGATGATGGGGAAATATCGCGAGAGCCGTGACCACGTTGTTTATGGATTTATGGGATGTATGGCCCAAAGTCGCGGATCAGAGCTTTTTGACCGGGTGCCGCACCTTGATTTGGTGGTGGGGACACAAAAATATCATCGCGTCTTCGACTATGTGGACAGCATCTTGAGTCGTCGTCTGCAGACCCGCATGGATGAAGTCGGCGCGGAAATGGTGACGGGCCGGGTTGAGGATAAGGTAATTAAGATTAATCAGGATCGGATCATTTCGGCGCGGATGGTTGACACGGAAGAGGAAGAGGGCAGCCAAAATACGATTAAGGATCACATTCCCCGGGAAACCCAGCAGGCAACTGCCTTCGTCAGCATCATGCAAGGATGCAACATGCGGTGCTCGTTTTGCATTGTTCCGGATACGCGGGGTAAGGAACGCGGACGACCGATCTTGGATATTGTCGATGAGGTTAAGGAACTAGTTGGTAAGGGCGTCAAAGAGGTCACTCTTTTGGGGCAAATTGTTAATCTTTATGGGCGAACCGAGTTTCCCAAGGTGGATGGCTAATCACCATTTGTTCAGCTTTTAGAAGCGGTGCATGAGGTCAAGGGACTCGAAAGAATCCGCTTCACGAGTCCGCACCCTATTGGTTATCGCGATGATCTGGTTGAGGCTTTCACCTATCTGCCGAAGCTTTGTTCCCATATCCACTTCCCCATGCAGAGTGGAAGTGACCGCATCCTAAAGAAGATGCGGCGGCCCTATAAGAACGAGAAATTTCTCACGATCTGCGAAAAAATGAAGGCCGCGCGCCCGGATCTCGCGATCACTACGGACGTCATCGTGGGTTTTCCTGGTGAGACCGACGAGGATTTTCAGGAGACGGTAGCGTGTATGAAACGGATTGGTTTCGATAACAGCTTCATTTTCCGGTACTCAAAACGTAAGGACACTCCGGCTGCCGACATGGAGGAACAGCTGACCGACAAGGTGAAAGAGGCACGGAACCAGATGTTGCTCCAGGTTCAGGAGGAATTGACCACCTCGAAGAATGCCAAATTGATAGGAACCGTCCAACAAGTCCTTTGTGAAGGCCCGAGTAAAACGAACAAAGAGCGCCTGAGCGGACGGACGAGCCAGAACAAGATTGTGATCTTCGATGGAAACGCTGAAAGAATGAGCGGACAGTTGCTTGATGTCAGGATCGAGGACTCAACTGGCTATACTCTCTACGGTACGCCCGAGATTCATTAGGAGGGGCTGATTTAAGCCTTTACCACTGGAGTTGGGAACTTAGCTTTGCGGCTCATGAAAGCAGGCCCACATCCTTACCAAGAAATCTCGCTCGGAACCGCCGGGCTGGTTCTGGGGATCATTTTGGTCGTTCTGTACGGTTTGATGTTTTTGAAGGCTGGTGCAGCCAAAGAGATCGCCAGGAAGTTGCCACGTAATGCCGATCTTGGAACCTATTTCATGGGTTTCGGAATGGTATGGTTTTGGTTATTGGTCGCTCCACCCGACAAGGGAATGTTTTCGGCACTGAGTATGGATCTCGGTGAGTTCAACAAGATTAAGACCTACCTGATGATTGGTGTCCCGGTATTTTGTGTTGGGATGATAGTGTATGTGCGCGAGTTTCTTTTCATTCGTGGTCTTGGACTTTGCCTTCTGATGGCTGCAGCCCCACTTCTTTACGCTTCCGATTTTGAGGATGCCCCGTTGCAGTTCCTGATGCCCACGGTTTGCTACATTATGGTAATTAAGGGACTCTATTTCGTTGGAATGCCCTACCTCTTTCGAGACGGTGTGAACTGGGTCACGGCTTCGGATAGCCGCTGGCGTGGTCTTTCATTGGGTGGTTTGGCTCTTGGCCTTTTATTTGTGACTCTCGGACTGACCGCTTGGCGTGGCTATTGATCGGATAATGAAGCAGTCCTGGTTTGTGTTGGGACATCGGAATCCTGATGCAGATGCAATTTGTGCTGCGATTGGTCATGCCGCCTATCTAAGAGCGATGGGCGACACCGAAGTGGTTGCCGCTCGCTGTGGCGAAGTGCCACCTCGAGTGAAAGTGGTTCTCGAACAAGCGGGTTTGGAAGCTCCGGTTTTGGTTGGTGATGTTCGTCCTACCGCAGGGTCGATCTGTAGAAAATCGGTGGTGGCAGTAAGACAAGATGACACCTTCCTTATGGCCTACCGGTTGATGGTGGATCATAGCGTTCGCGCGGTTCCCGTTCTGAACAACGGAGGTGAAGTGAAGGGGCTTCTTCACTTCCTTGACCTGTTACAACTCCTTCTGCCTCCTGCAACAGATGGTCGGAATGTCAAACTTTTGCACGCTAGCCTCGAAAATATCGGAGCAACTTTGGGGGCTTCCGAAGAATGCGGATCAACACCGCCGTCAGATGAGGAAGATCTTATCATGATGGTGGGGGCTTCCAGTCAGGACACGGTCGGCCGGCGCTTAGACGCAGCGAGGGAAGAGGGACTTGTCGGAAAGTATCTCGTGATTTGCGGTGACCGTCCTTTCGTTCACAAGCAGGCTCTCGATTACGGGACTAGAGCTTTAATCGTGACGGGGGGATACAAGCTTGACAAAGAGATCGCACGCCAGGCCAAGGAGAAGGGAATGATTATTCTTTGTAGTCCCCACGACACGGCGACAACCGTAAAGCTGGCTCTTTGTGCTCGAAAGGTCCGAAATATTATTAGCGACGATTTTATGGCATTGGCTTCCAATGAAGTGGTGAGTCGGTTTAGTCGAAAAGTTGCCTCATCTTCACAGGATCTTTTCCCTGTGATCGAGGTTGGGACACGCCGATTGATGGGGGTTTTCTCAAAGTCGGATCTTGTTGATCCTCCGAGAACTTTGCTTTCGTTGGTGGATCACAATGAATTTTCGCAGGCCGTCAATGGCGTGGAGGAAGCCCAGGTTGTCGAAATTCTTGATCACCACAGGCTTTCTGGGGACTTGGTTACCCGGGATCCTGTTCGTTTTATCAATGAACCCGTCGGGAGCTCTTCCACAATTGTGGCAAGGCGGTTCCGTGAGAAAGGCCTGCAGCCCGAAGCTGCAGTTGCCCTCTGTCTTTGTGCCGGGCTGGTTTCCGACACCCTTAATTTGACCTCGCCGACAACCACTGACGCCGATCGTGACATGCTCCTCTGGCTTTCGGGGTTGGCTGAAGTAGACGCTGATGAATTTGCGGAGGCCTTTTTCGCATCAGGGTCGTTGCTCCTTCACGCAGACGCCGAGGCGATTGTTGGGACTGATCGGAAGGAATTCAATGAAGACGAAGTTTTCTTGAGTCTGTCACAGGTTGAGGAAACGAGCTTTAAAGGGCTGTCCGAACGGCAGGAGGAACTCATTGAAGAGCTGGAGCGGCTGCGCCACGAACATAGCTACGAACTCTGCGCGATCCTGGTGACAGATATCCGCCGCCACGATAGCGTGCTGCTTGCCGTCGGCCGGGAAGGGCTGCTATGCAAGCTTCCTTTCACGCGCAGTGGTGTGAATGAATTTTCAGCCCCGGGAGTTGTTTCGCGAAAGAAGCAACTTTTCCCGGCTGTGTGCGAAGCCATCAGGCTTCGCACCGAATAGAGAGCTAAATTACTTAGCCGCTTTGGGCTTTTTAGCGCCTTTGCCCTTACCCTTTCGTTTACCCTTGGGTTTGACCTCCTTGTTTCCCTTGGCCTCTGCTTCAGCTTTGGCCTTAGCTTCAGCTTGGCTTTTTTCTTCGGCGGCTTTTTTAGCCGCTTCAGCCTTCTTTTCAGCTTCAGCCTTTTTCTTATCTTCGGCGGCCTTCTTATCGCGGGCTCGCTTCATATCGTTGCTGTAGCCTGTGCTTTTGCGTTCGAGAGTGAAGGGGACTTCATTGATCTGTGGTGGCCAGGTATTGTTGCCCTTATCAGAGTCGGCAGTTTGTTCGCTGGGATCGATGTGGATCTTCATAATTGGAGTATCCGTGATAAATAGTCTGCTGATTGTTTTATGATTTTTTTTCCAGATTTCAGCGGGGACTTGGCGTGTTTCTTTTCTGCCACTTTTCAGGTGAAGTTCGACCAAGATAGGCATGATTACTCCACCTTTATTTTCGAAGTTGGCAACGGTGAGGTGCTTGTTTGTTTTAAGTAGTTCTTTTTCACGGGGTTTTAAGTCGGCGAGCATCTTCTTGTATTTCTCCCGTTGCTCCTTGGTCACTTTGGGACTCTTTTTCTTGTCGTAAAAATCCTTCAAGCCTTCGTTCTCATCGACGTATTTAGGAATGTCTCGATTGCGCTCGGCGACGATATTCATCCTGTCACTCTCTTTTTTTGTCTTGTTCTTTGCTTTCTGTTTTTTGTCAGGATCTTGGAGATCAAGATAGTGACGAGTGAAGCCGGTGATGCCGATGTCGACATGCTTAGTGGTGTAAAACCAGGAGTGCCAAAACCAGTCGAGATCAATTCCAGCGGCGTCCTCCATGGTGCGGAAAAAATCGGCGGGCTCGGGGCTTTTGAACATCCAGCGGTTACTGAATTCCTTAAAGGCATCATCGAAAATTTCGCGCCCCAGAATTGTCTCACGAAGAATAGAAAGCCCGGTGGCCGGCTTGCTGTAGGCGTTTGGGCCGAACTGCAGGATCGATTCGGAGTTGGTCATGATCGGGCGCTGGGAGCTGCTGGTCATGTAGCTGATAATGTTGCGAGGAGTAGCGCGGGATGGGTAGTTGTGACGCCATTCTTGTTCGGCCTGATTTTGGAGGAAGGTGTTTAGGCCTTCGTCCATCCAACTCCATTGTCGTTCGTCGGAATTTACGATCATTGGGAACCAGTTGTGGCCGACTTCGTGAATGACGACCGAGATAAGGCCGTTTTTGGTCCCTTCGGAGTAAGTTCCGTCTTTTTCAGGACGAGGGCCGTTGAAGCAAATCATGGGATACTCCATGCCATAAACGGGACCGTTGACGGAAATCGCAACCGGGTAAGGGTAGTCGAAGGTGGCCTTTGAGTAGAAATTGAGAGTGTGGATGATGGAGTGAGTCGAGTAGGTGCTCCAGAGCGGCTCGGCTTCATTCGGATAGTAGGACATCGCCCAGACGGGCTTTTTGCTGGTAGTGAGCTTGTGTTTCACTGCATCCCAGATGAATTTCTTAGAAGAGGCCCAGGCGAAATCGCGAACATTCTTAGCCTCAAAAATCCAGGTTCGGGTGCCTTGCGCTTTGGTCTCCTCGTTCTTGGCTGCTTCTTCGGGCGTGATAATGAACATGGGAGCTTTGACCGTCTCTGCCTGTTTCAAGCGCTCACGCCAAGTCGGCTCGAGGATCTCAGGGTTTTGCAGTTCGCCGGTCGAGGCCACGATGTGGTTGTCGGGTGCTGTGATTTCGACGTGGTAATCGCCAAACTCGAGGGCGAATTCACCTCGCCCGAGGAAAGATTTATTCTGCCAGCCCCGAACATCGGTGTAAGCACAAACACGTGGGAACCATTGGGCGATTTCAAAGATTTTTCCGCCCTTTTCAAATTTCTCCATGTTGCTGCGACCCCAGCTGGTGCGGGAATCAGTGATGGTGTAATGCCAGTCGATTTTGTAGGTGAATTTCTCACCGGGCTTCAGTGGTTGAGGAAGGTCGACCCGCATCATGGTATCGACAACCCGATGTTCAAGTTGGCCTCCTTTATCATCCGTGAGCTTATCGACTTTGAATCCGCCATCGAAAGTTTCCCTCAGGAGCATGGCTTCGAAGGAATCATACTGCATTTTACCAATACGAGGGGCTTCGCTGCTCTGATGACCTAGAGATCCGGGAGTGAACTTGTTCCGGTCCATCTGCATCCAGATGTATTTCAAAGTGTGCGGCGACTGGTTATGATAAACGATGTGACCTTTGCCAGTGAGGAGATTTTTGTCCTCATCAAGGGTGACCTTGAGATTGTAATCGGCACGTTGCTGCCAGTATTTGGGACCGGGAGCACCTGAAGCAATTCTTGACTCTGTCGGAGTTGGCCAGACTTCCTCCAATTGGCGGAACGGGTCGTTGTGAAATTCGACAGGGTGGGCGAAACAGGAGGATACGAGTCCAATCAGAATTGCGGCAATCTTCATATTTAGGAAGGAACTGCGGGGACCCTATGGGGGTTCTCTCTGATTGCGAGTCTCAATCCTGTCTCTCGAACTGATATGTTTTGTCCCTGACCGTGACGTTCGGTGGTAATTTGGTATCTTCGAAATACTGATAGCCTTTTTGGAGATTTTCCCAAAAAGCGGCCCAGCGATGATCGGATTTTTGCCGTAGGGCCTCGTCAGTCATCTTGAAGGGGAATATATGTATGCGAAAAAACTTCTGGCCTCCCTTAAAAGCGGCGTCCGCAATTGTGTATATTTCCTCAACCTTGGCGTTTGTCATCGCCATGCAACCGGCTGAAAAGGTTGACCCATGAACCATGATGAAATCTCCGGTTCTCTTGTATTCGCGATCGAATTGGTTGGGGTAGCCGATATTGAAAGAGAGATGGAAATTGCTCCGCGGATTCATCTGGCGGGGTGTCACAAAGTAGAATCCTTCGGGGATCTGGCCATCACCCTGTCTCAGTTTTGGGCCAGGGCCTCCTGAGGTTCCGGCAATGAAGTAACTCTCGAAGAGGAGGAATTTACCACCCTTTTTAACCCAGAGCTCCAGTTGGCGCTCTTTCTTGAAGGCCCGGATGAAGATCGGAGAGCCCCACGCTAGCTCCTTCTCCTCAAAACGCTCTTTTAGACCCGGGGCTACCTTTTTTTGGACTGCCGCAAACCTTTTTTTACCATTTTCGTAGTCTTCATCGAAAATTTCCAGACTTTGAGCGCTTGTTCTATTGTTGATAACAGGGGTCACTAAGGGCGACACCAAAGCGCTTAAAGCTAGAAAAAACAGATGTTTTCTCTCTATCACAACCTCAAGCATGGTCTGGTTGGCAAAATTAGGCTAATTGTAAATCCAATCTTGGCGATGTTCGGCAAAATTTGTTGGTTCTCCTGATTTGACGGCAGGGTGAGTCGCCGCTTCACTGCGGCGTGCCCGTAACGGAAAAGAAATCTCGCCGCATCGATTGGAAAAAGACCTTTGGCCTTTACAGTTACCTTGGGAAATACCGTAAGATCTTCATCCCCTCGGTCATTGCGCTGTTTGTCACTGGCGGGCTCTCCCTGGCTTTTCCTTATTTTTTAGGCAGCCTGATCGGCTCCCCGCAGGCGGCCATGCAGGCTGGAGCGGAACCTGCAGAGGTGAGCGAGAAGATTAATCGAGTGGTTTCGACCCTGCTTATTATTTTGTGCATTCAGGCTTTTGTCGCTTACTGGCGGGTTCGTGGCTTTATCAAGGCGGGCGAAAGTGCTCTTTGTGATCTTCGACAGGACGTGTTTGCAAGATTGGTCCGTTTGCCGATGCCTTGGTTTATGGAGCGGCGCACCGGCGAAGTCGGATCGCGCTTCTCGGCGGATCTCGCTATTTTGCAGGAGACCTTGATCACGACTGTTCCGCAGATGGTGCGGCAATCGGTCACTTTCTTCGGCGGGTTGGTCTTTATCTTTATCGCTTCGGTAAAGCTTTCGCTGTTTATGCTCGCTATGATTCCAGTCGTTGTTCTCGTCGTTGCGATCGTGGGTCGAAAAATTCGTCGCTGGTCCAAGGATGCCCAAGACCAATTGGCGCAAAGTAATATTGTGGCTGAAGAAGCAGTGCAGGGGATTGCCGATGTCAAAGCTTACTCAAATGAAGGATTCGAAGAGGGCCGCTATCGCAACGCCTTGGATCAATTTCTTGGAACGGTGATTAAGGGTTCGAAGGCTCGGGCGATGTTTGTCAGCTTTATCATCTTTATCCTCTTCGGAACGATCTCGGTGGTGGTTTGGTTCGGTGCCGGAATGATGGCCAAGGGCCAGATCTCGAGCGAAGAATTCACTCACTTTATTCTCTTCAGTATCTTTGTCGGAGCTTCCCTGGGTTCGCTTCCGGATATTATGAGCCAGCTGCAAAAAACGCAGGGTGCTACCGAGCGGATTCGCGAAATTCTCAATCACGAGATTGAAGATGATCGTGATGAAAGCGGGGCGGCTCTGACCGGAGCGATTGCGGCAAAAGATCTCGTCTTTGCCTATCCTTCACGGAAGGAAACACAGGTTTTAAATGGCGTTGATTTTGAGGTCAATGCGGGCTATCGAGTCGCCATCGTTGGGCCGAGCGGCGCTGGAAAATCGACCATCTTCTCGCTGTTGCTTGGATTTTATGAAGGTGACGAAGGCGGCGTTTTCTTTGATGGGAAAACTGCCGGCGAAATTCCTGTGTCAACCCGTCGTGCTGCGATGGCCGTGGTGCCTCAGGAGGTCTTGCTATTTGGCGGTACAATTCGTGAAAACATCGAATACGGTCGCCCCGGCGCGAGCGAAGAAGAGATCATCGAGGCCGCCCGCAAAGCGAATGCCCACGACTTCATCGACGAATTCCCCGAAGGTTATGAAGCCATGGTTGGGCCACGGGGAGTGAAGCTAAGTGGTGGACAGAGGCAGCGGATCGCAATTGCTCGGGCGGTTTTGGCTGATCCTAAGATCCTTCTTCTCGATGAAGCGACCAGCGCGCTGGACTCCGAAAGCGAGCGCCTTGTCCAAGAGGCCCTCGATGAGTTAATGAAAGGGCGGACCAGTCTGATTATTGCGCACCGGCTTGGAACCGTGAAAAGCGCCGACAAGATTCTTGTCTTAAAGGATGGCAAAGTCGTCGAAGACGGAAGCCATTCCGATCTTATGGTGAAAGATGGAACCTACCGTCTGCTGGCTGAAACCCAGCTTTTGACCTGAGAAGAATAGGGCATCCATGTCACCCAGAGATAGGCTCGGAAGTGTCCGGAAGGAAGGTGATGAGACTCGATGAGTGGTTTCGTTCGCTGAACTAAGTTCACGATTTTACGTATGGATTTTTGGCGTGCAGGAGGTGAGTCTGGTGGCGCGATGATTGACATGTTAGTCCGGCTTTATGATTTGCCAGAAAGTCAGTGCCTTTACTCAAAGGTGGCAGATTCAGGCGTGATTTTGCGTCGACCGGGAGCTTACGAGCTTCATTTGGTGCAGGATTTTGTGCGGGAACACTTTTCTCCGAAGTGGGTGAGCGAGGTGCAAGTGGCGTTTTCTCGTCAACCGGTGTCTTGCTTCATTGCGACCAGGGACAAAGAAATCTTGGGATTCGCTTGTTACGAGACAACCGCAAAGGGATATTTTGGACCGACAGGAGTGGTGGAATCGGCTCGTGGATTGGGGCTGGGAAAGGCTCTGCTGTTCAAAGCTCTAGAGGCTCAACGTGAAGCGGGTTATGCTTATGCATTCATCGGTGGAGTGGGGCCAAGGGAATTTTACGCAAAGACGGTAGGGGCAGTTGAGATTCCGGGTAGCGATCCGGGGATTTACGTCGATATTATCCCGGAGCCACCAGCCGAAGACCATTTATGAGCGGACAAGACCCGAAATTCGTCAAAGGAGCATTCGCGAAGATCGCGGATCGCTACGTTGTCACCAATCATGTTCTCAGCATGGGAACCGACATTCTGTGGCGAAAAAAAGTGGGGCGAATTGTCCGCGATTGGAAACCGGAGCGCGTGCTTGATGTCGCGACGGGAACTGGGGATCTCGCGCTTGAGATTCAAAAGAAATGCCCCGAGGCCAAGGTGCTGGGGACTGATTTTTGCCCTGAGATGTTGGCGCACGCTACTAAGGGCGGGGTTCAAGAGACTCAGGTGGAAGACGCTATGAATCTTTCGTTTGAAGATGGAGCTTTCGATGTAGTAACGGCGGCATTTGGGCTCCGGAATATGGAGAACTGGCAGGAGGCCCTTCACGAGATGAGTCGGGTGATCAAGCCGGGCGGGCATCTGCTGGTTCTCGATTTCTCACAGCCACGTGGGATTCTTAAAAAGCCCTACAGTTTTTACCTCAACAACGTCCTGCCTAAGATCGCCGGACTATTGACCGGTCAGGGTGGTGCTTACAAGTATCTGGCGGGATCGATTGGGGAGTTTCCATATGGTGAGAAGATGATCGAACTTTTCGAGAGGGCAGATTTCCAACAATGTGGGTGCTGTCCGCTGAGCGGTGGGATTGCCTCGATTTACACGGGGACGAAAGCTTAGCGCGGCTTGCTTCCAATCGGGCTTGCGGTGGGGGGGATGTCCGCTAGGTTCCCGCTATGGGCATTACGGAACATGGTAACCGATGGGTTTGCGATTTGGTAGCTTATGAGCCGGGTAAACCGATTGAGGAAACGGCACGGGAGTTGGGATTGAAGCCTGACGAGATCGTTAAACTCGCCAGTAACGAGAATCCGCTTGGGCCTTCACCAAAGGCAAAGTTGGCAATGGCGGAGTCGATTGAAAATGCCCACATTTATCCTGATGGGGGTGGATACCGTTTGCGGACCGCTTTAGCAGAGAAACACGGTGTGGCCTTCGAGAACGTCGTGCTTGGGAATGGCTCCAATGAAATTATCGAATTACTCTGTCATTCTTTCCTTAAGCCGGGAGCGGGTTTGATTGCGGCGGAGCACGCCTTCGTGGTTTACAAGTTGATGGCAACACTTTTTGGTGCGGACTACATCGAGGTTCCCGACCCGGGTTTCGTGCACGATTTGGACGCGATGCTTGAAGCCATCACGCCGGAGACACGGCTCGTCTTTATTGCGAACCCCAACAACCCGACCGGCACATTGGTGGGTCAGGAGGAAATTGACCGTTTCATGGCCGGGCTTCCCGACCATGTTGTTGCTGTATTTGACGAAGCGTATCACGAGTTTCTTGAGGATGCTCCGGATGCCATCCGCTACGTCAAAGAAGGTCGCAATGTCTGTGTGATGAGAACTTTTTCGAAGGCGCAAGGTTTATCTGCATTGAGAATTGGTTACGGGATCACAAATGCCGAGGTGGCTGGTTTGCTGAACCGATCACGCCAACCTTTTAATGCCAATGCAATTGCGCAGGCTGCTGCGCTTGCTGCGATTCAGGATGAGGAACACATCTCAGCGACGGTTAACAACAACGCAGCGGGGCGTACCTATTTTGAATCAGCTTTTGCGGAGCGTGGCTGGGAGTTTGTTCCAAGTCATGCAAACTTCGTACTTGTGAATGTGGGTGACGGGGATCGCGTCTTTGCTGAGTTGCTCAAGCAAGGAGTGATCGTTCGCGCGATGCGTGGCTACAAACTTCCGGAGTGGGTTCGGATTTCGATTGGAACGCCGGATCAAAACGAGCGCTGCCTTGAAGAATTGGATAAGATCATTTCCAAAAAGATCTGATGTCCGAGACGATTGTGGCCATCGCGAGCCCTCCCGGAATGGGAGCGGTTTCAGTGATTCGCTTGTCAGGTGCGCGCGCTTTCGAGATCGCGGGCTCGGTTATAAAGGGTGGAAAGCTGCCAGAACCACGGAGGGCCGGCTTGCGTCTGATTCGTGATAACGAAGGCAGGGTGATTGATGAGGGTTTGGTTCTCTCGTTTGCAGGGCCGGCAAGTTACACCGGCGAAGATGTGGTCGAGTTTACAGGTCACGGTGGAATTGTGGTGACCCGACGGGTTTTGGAACGATTCGTGGAAGCGGGTGCGACTCCGGCTGGCCCCGGGGAATTCACGCAGCGGGCCTTCATGAACGGGCGCATGGATCTGACCCAGGCCGAGGCTGTAATGGATCTGATATCGGCCCAAACTTCGCTGGCTTTGCGTTCTGCGAATGAACAATTGGATGGAAGATTGGGACGGACATGTGAGGGGATTCGCGCAAGTCTTCTGGGGGCAACGGCCCATCTGGAAGCTTATATAGATTTTCCTGAAGAGGATATTGACCCAGAGGTTGGTGAGGCGCTTTGCAAGACACTAGAGGAGCAATCGGCAGCGATCGAGGGACTGCTGGCAACTGCCGACCAAGGGCGGATTTTGCGAGAGGGAGTTCGGACGGTCATTTTTGGAAAGCCAAATGTCGGCAAGTCGAGTTTGTTAAATCGATTGCTGGGATATCAGCGCGCGATTGTGAGTTCACAGGAAGGGACGACGCGGGACACGATTGAGGAGGTGGTAAACTTAAGAGGGATTCCGCTTCGCCTGATTGATACGGCGGGCGTTCGTGAATCGAGCGATGAGATCGAGCGGGAAGGCATTGCGATGACTCATGGTCAGGTGGCTCGGGCTGATCTTGTTTTGGTGATTCGGGACCTAAGTGAGCCTTTGTCAAAATCAGCTGCGATCAAAGTCCCCGAAGGGGCAAGATCGCTTGAGATTCTTAATAAGGCGGATCGTGAGGATTCCAGTTGGACCGGGGTGGAGGGATTACGGATTTCCTGCGAGTCAGGCGAAGGGTTTGATGGGCTGGAACGTTCGATTGCGGAGTTGCTATCGCTCGATGAAGAGCACTGGGGAGATCACTCGGTGGCGGTCAATGCGAGACATCAAGCTTGCCTGACGAGGGCGCTGAGCTCTCTGACGAGAGCGATTTCCTCGCTGCGAGCAGGCGATGAACCTGAATTGACGGCCCTTGATTTGCGTGAATCCCTGACTGCGGTGGGAGAAATTGCGGGAGTTGTTGATACCGAAGAGATTTTGGGCGAGATTTTTGGAAACTTTTGTATCGGAAAATGAAAAAACGTCAGTTGTCAGTGAGTTGGGGCCTTTTGGCATCTGCGGGTATTTTTTTTATTTTGGGGCGGTTTATTGCTCCCGAATATGAAGCCAAGTTGGTGGAGTTCGGGGTTTTCGAAGAGGTTTTCCCAGTATCTAGGTATTCACTGATCTTATCTGGGGTCCTGGTTGGGCTCTTTGTGGTGTTCCTTCTGTTCCGGTTGATTCGCGGACGCGGATAGCGGGAAAGCGCTGAGAGGGCGAACTTCTCAGATGATTTCTTGCGTGGTTAGGAAAAAATAGCACCCTTGGTGCGTTCAACCATTATGAGTAAGGCTATCCTGTTTCTCAGCGTGCTTTTTGCATCGTGCCCTTTCGCGTCGGCAACTGAAATAAATCCCGATCAGAAGAAGAAATGGCGGGAGGCCCTTGGTTCACAGGATTATGAGATCCGGGTGAGGGCAATGAGTGAGGTTTGGGAAAGTGGTGAGAGTGCGCTCTCTTTTCTTGCCGAACTCTCGAAAACCGATGATCCGGAAATTTCAGCCCGGGCCTCGGTTGTGGCGCAGAAGCTTCGTCTAGGAATTACTCCGAGCACTCCTGAAAATGTGGTGGCTTTGATCGATGATTATTTGAAGTCTTCGCCTCGTGGGCGCATTGCTGTCGTCGAAAAATTGCGCTCTCTTGAAGAATTTGACTTTATTCTAAGACTCCGTCGTAACGAACAGAGCGTTCGGGTGCTTTCGCGAATTGATGCCATGGTTTCCCAAGATATCCCCCGCATCGTTCGTAAATACCTGAATGAAGACAATATTGGTGGGGCACAAGAGATCCTAGCACTCAGTGAAAACTATGAGCACATGATTCACGCTGCGCATTTATTGGATCTGACCGGTGGATTGCATCAGGAATTGGACCGGCTTCGGAAAGAAGATCCGGTAAAAAACGCGAAACGGTATCTCGCTTATCTAAGGGTCAAGGGCGATGTGGTATTACTTCGGGAAGAGGCTGTGAGATTGGGCGATCGGCCCGCAGAAGTATTGGCTGCCTTAGTTCAGGGAGATCACGAAGCTTACTTTGAATATCTTCTCGAAATCGGAAAACTTGGGTTGCCAGTTCAAAACTACATTAAGTGGACTCTGGCCGATCACAGGGGGGATGTTGAAGCTAAGAAAAAGGCTTATGAATCTGTTCTCTATCTCAGTAAGCATGACAACGAGGACAAAGAGGCGAGAATGAACTTGTTTCGAATGGGGCGGGGCCAGGAGGTGATTGAGGGGCTTGGCGATGGGTATTTGAGCTCAAAAATCAGCTACCATCTCATGCAGGAGGATTACCTGAAAGCGCAGGAGCTCATTGGTGTGCCTGATTCGTCAAAACTGGAAAGCTGGCTATCTGTGAAAGCTACCAAGGCCTCAGAGGAGCTTGAAAACGAAGGCCGTGGAATCGAGACTGATCGCTTGATTGCCGCGGTTGAATTTCTGGAAGGGAGGGGTCGGGTCGAAGATGCTAAGAAGGCTGCTCTTACCATTTTTGATGCCGCTAGGGGAAAGTCGGATATCAGCCATTCCGCCTTGGCTCGTGAAATGTATTTCTCAGCTCCGCTCTCGGTTGTCACTGCGGTTTCCAATGAAATTGAAAAGCACGAAGCGACCCCTTCGGTTTTCCTAGGTGAGATGCTTTACAGTGATGAAGAGCACCTCTGGGTCTTCAACCTCCTGGGCGAAATGGTGCCGAAGATGACCATGCAAGAGCGACTTGCATTAACGTGTTCGTTTTCCAATCGCCATTTGCTGGTGACTCCGAAACGCTACGATGAGATTTTCGAGGAGATCGTTTCTTTTGTGTTGAAATCCGAGGAGGCCCTCGATGGCATCAACAATCTTTTCCAAATTTTACAATACCGTAACCGGGAAGAAGAATTGGTTCGTGTTTGTGAGGAACAGTCCAAGCTTGGTTTTAATAGTAGTTTTATTTCTTATATGATCGCGCTTGATGGCGGCAGAATTGACGATGCTATTGCTAGTTTGGAGAAAGTTGAGTTTCAACCTGAGAGCGTAAGTTCGATCTTCCTAATGCAGAAGGGGCTCGCCTTTAAATTGGCGGGCGAGAATGGCTGGGAGAAAATGATTGAGCGTGCCCGCCTTCTGTCCTCCGGGACGACAAAGGAGCTCGAGGCATTTGCCTCCCAGCAGGTCCGCACAGGGTTTGTAAATCAGAGTCACCAAAGTTTGCGGTCGGCGCTCTTGAGAAGCCCGGTCGTTCCTGTTCCCGGAGATTACAGTGGGATTGACGATATCATAGGAGGGCTTTCGGCCGGGGCCGCGACCCTAGGCAAATGGAAAGAGGCACTGGCCTACCGGGAGATTGGCGCATTGATTTCAAGTTACGGGGGCATACCCGGAGGAATTTTTCTGATGAGAGACCGTTTTCAGGTTCTTGTTGCTCGTGGCGCTGTTGCGATGCAGGACGGGGACCTTGACGGTGCGGTGCAGGCCTTTTCTGAAGCGCACCGAATTCTTCCCCGGGATGGTTATTTGGCCAATGAACTCTTTCCGGTTGTCCGTGGGCTCGGTTTGACTGAACTGCACGATCAACTCTTCGAGGAATCTGCCAAACATGCGCGGGAGGTTATCCGGATGTTTCCGAAGGATGATAATGCTTACAACAATTTCGCGTGGTTAGCGTCGCGAGCTAACCGTTGTCTGGATGAAGCTGAGGGATATTTAAAGAAGGCATTGAAGATGAAATCCCAGTCGGCAGCGTATCTGGATACAATGGGGGAGGTGTATTTTGCCCGAGGAAATCGGGAAGAAGCTTTAAAATGGAGTGCCCAATCTATTAAAAATGAAGTGATTGGCCGTGCTGCAAGCCGGTGGGAGCTCCATCAGCAGCGGCGGCGATTTCAATCGGGGGAATTTCCAGCTCCATAGCGGTTGCGGCCAGAAAACGAAAAACCCGCTCCGAAAAAGAGCGGGTTTTAGGGTTACTGCTTCACCGTCTGTGGCGCATGAGCCGCATTCCCGAAGCTCAATAGGTTGGGGGTCTCCATTAAATCGCTGTCTTCCAGTGAAGGCATGACATTAATTCTCCGGTGCAACCCCCATTTTTAATAATATCGGGTCGGCCAATCAACCACTTCTGGCGTATGAGGCAGATGGGAGATCCTAGTCTTCCAAGACCATTCAGGCAAATGAAAATCACTTTGCTTGCGAAAAGTTAGAATTCATCAACATTCATACAGACAGACCTTTCCACAGGGAGCGTTTTATCAATACTTAATCTACAAATGACCGAGCTCCTTCTCAAGCCCGCCCGCGAAACCGGTTGCCCAGATCTTACAGCTTTGCAAGAAGCTGTCGATGAGGCCAGCCACCGCCAAAGTTCGCCTCTCGATGATATCCTGGACAGTGGTCTGGTTGACGAGGAACCCTACATGCAACATCTTTCGAGGGACCTTCACATGGAGTGGCTTCCTGAGATTGAGGCATTTGAAAGCCCATTGCCACTGCGCGCGGCTTGTGGGCCCCAAATTGCGTTAAAGCACCGGGTTCTTCCCCTTGAAATTGAGGGTGAAGGAGAAACAGCTCGTTTGCACATGGCAACTTACGATCCGCTGAACTTGATGGCCCGACAGGCGGCAGCCCAGGCGATCGATATGCCGATTGTGTGGCACATGGCGTCCCGGCGCCGGGTGCACGAGGCACTTCGGAAGCTCTATGGTGTCGGTGCTGATACCTTTGAACAGCTGCTTGAGGGGCGTGATCTTGATCTCGACAACCTTGAGATGAAGGATGAGGCCAGCGTCATTGACGAGGTCGAGGACGAGGAGGCCAGCGTGGTTAAATTCGTGAACCAAATTATGCGTGAAGCTCTCGATCAGAAGGCCACGGATATCCATGTTGAGCCATTACCTGATAACCTTCGTATTCGTTACCGTGTCGATGGTAGTCTGATTGATATCGCGGTGCCTGATCAGATCAAATCCCTCCAATCTTCGGTCATTGCCCGCTTGAAAATCATGTCGAAGCTCGATATCGCCGAGCGCCGTCTCCCTCAGGATGGTCGAATCAACCTCCAGTTTGAAGGGACCTCAATCGATGTTCGTGTCGCCACTGTTCCCACGGTGGAAGGTGAATCGGTCAGCTTGCGTTTGCTGAACCAAGAAAAATTTAATGTGGAACTCCTAGGTATGGAGGACTTTGTGCTCAAAAAGATTGAAAACATTTTGAGTCTTCCGAACGGGATCATCCTTATTACGGGACCAACGGGGTCCGGTAAATCTACCAGTCTTTATTCCTTCCTCAGTGAACTAAACACTTCGGACACTCGGATCGTCACGATCGAGGATCCTGTGGAGAATAAGCTCGAGGGGGTGATGCAAATCGCAGTGAAAAGCGAGATTGGTCTGACCTTTGCAAGTGGCCTTCGTTCGATTTTGCGAGCTGATCCGAATATCGTAATGCTTGGTGAGATTCGAGATCTTGAAACTGCCGAGATTGCGATCCGGGCGTCTTTAACAGGTCACCTTGTGTTCTCAACCTTGCACACCAACGACGCTCTTGGTGGCATTAGTCGATTGGTTGATATGGGGGTGGAGCCTTTCCTTGTTGCGGCCTCAGTTCGGGCGTTTTTGGCCCAGAGACTGGTCCGGCGTCTCTGCAATCATTGCAAGACTCCGGTAGACGTACCCATGGAACAGCGCACGCGGCTTGAAATCCCTGATTACATTACGGGGCAGGTTTACGAGCCGGTCGGGTGCGACAAATGTCGAAATACCGGGTTTGCCGGCCGGTTGGCGATTTACGAGGTCATTCTTATCGGTAACGAGATGGAAGAGCTTGTCGCGAAGAATGCTGATTCCCCGACTCTGAAAGCCCAGGCCGTCAAGGACGGCTACATTCCAATGCGCGAATATGGCTGGCACAAGGTCATGAAAGGGGTCACTACCGTTGAAGAAGTCGTCTCGGTCACTGCGACTGATTTGGCAGCAAGTCATTAAGAACTTAAAGATTTAGAAACGTGGCTAGTTTTACTTACAAAGCTCTCAGCGGAAGTGGTTCGGTTGTGACAGGGTCGCTCGACGCTGGTGATCGTGGCGAAGCACTTCGCCAACTCGGCAAAAAGGGGCTGCAACCCGTCTCTATCAGCCAGGGTGCTGCGGAGAAAGCTCCTCCAAAAAAGATGGGTGGAAAAGTTGCCGCTCCCGCTGCTAGTGGAAAAGCAAAGCCAGTCGTAGAGGAGGTCATTCCGGAAGGGCCAGTAAAGCTGAAGCGGAGTGAGATCGTCCTCTTCACCGAGGAACTTTCAGATATGCTTGCAGCTGGGCTGCAACTTGAGCCTGCGCTCAAGGCGATGGAGAATCGGCAAGAGCTGGGTAACCTGAAAGTTGTTTCCTCAAAAATCCGCCAACTGGTTCGCGATGGAAACAGTTTTTCCTCGGCCTTAAAACGGGTCAGCCCTAGTTTCGGTTCTCTCTATTGTAACCTCGCAGCCGCTGGCGAGGCCAGCGGTGCGCTCGATACTATTCTGGATCGTCAGGCCCACTATCTTAAGACTCTTCAGGAATTGCAGGGTAAGGTTGTTCTCGCTCTGATTTACCCATGTTTCCTAGTTTTGGCTGGAATCGGTGTGGGAATTGTTTTTGTGACTCAGTTGATTCCGCAGCTAACCGGCCTGATTGAAAATAGTGCCGGAGGCCAAGTTCCTCTTGGTGCCAAACTTCTGATGGGGGCATCCGATTTTTTCATGAAATGGTGGCTTGTCATAATTCTGGTACTCGGTGCCAGCTTAATTCTCTTCAAGGCCTGGAAAGATAATGAGGTCAACCGTCCCACCTGGGATCGGGCAAAGCTCAAGATTCCACTCGTTGGAAGAGTCATCGAGCATCGCTTTTATGTCCAATTCCTGGAGACCATGGCAAACTTGGTGGGAAACGGGCTTCCGCTACTTAGAGCTCTCGAACTCACCAAAGATGCGACCCCGAATTTATATTTGCAGAAGCATCTCGAAGAAATGCTGGATTGGGTAGGTGATGGTCGCTCGCTTTCTGCCTCACTCAGCCGAACCGGTGCCTTCGCTCCGCTCTTGATTGACATGGTCTCTGTCGGTGAGCAAACCGGCCAGATTGACAAATCTCTTCGAAAGGCAGCGGACCGATTCGACAAGGAGTTGAACAACTCGTTACAGGCAATCATGGCTTTGATTATGCCGGCTGTCCTCTTGGTGATGGCGGTTTTAATTGGTTCGATGGCTTATCTCATGATTACCGCGATCTTCCAAACCATTGAAAGTATTGGTGGCCGATGATTGAAGCCGAGAAGGTCCACCGCTCGTATACTCTGGCCAAGAAGGAGATTGAAGTTCTTCGTGGGATCGATTTGAAGATCGAAGCTGGGGAAAGAATTTTTTTGTGTGGTCCGAGTGGCGCCGGGAAAACAACGCTAATGTATACCCTCGCGGGGTTGGAGAAGCCTCATAAAGGGCGGGTCATCATCGACGGGACAGATTTCTACCGTTTGTCATCAAGTAATCAGGGAAGGTTGCGAAACGAGAGAATCGGCTACATATTCCAGAATTACTTTCTTTTGCCCGAACTAACCGCAATCGAAAATGTCATGGTTCCTGGATTAATTGGGGCCAAATCAGATCCTGAATTGGCCAAGGCTGCTCTGGATCGAGTTGGTCTATTAAAGCGGATTGATCATTTGCCGGCTGAGCTTTCAGGTGGAGAACAGCAACGAGTGGCAATTGCCCGGGCTTTGGTGAATTCTCCCTCGATCATTTTTGCGGACGAACCGACTGGGAATCTCGATTCCGCGAACGGTGAGGAGGTCATGAAGATACTCATGGAAGTCGTAGAAGAACGGAAAGCGACTTTGGTTGTTGTTACTCATGATACCAGTCTCTCAAGTATGGGGGATCGCGTTCTGACGATTAGGGATGGCATCGTGGTCGCTGATTAAGCTAGCATCATCAGGATGAAGCGGCGAAGTCTACTGGCCCTAATATCCTCAACTGCAGTCATTGGTGCGTCCGACGGGAGAACCGAACGCCGGATTGCCACAAACACCTATCCTTGGAGGACTTTTGCCAAGCGAAGCGGAAATCCTTACATCAAGCATTCCGATAACCTGCTCTCAGCAATTTCTTCGACCGGTATCAAAGGGTATGAACCGATCATTGATAAACCGGGTGAGTTTAAGGGATTGGAGGACAAGCTGAGGAAGCACGGCCTTTCGATGGATTCTATCTATGTGAACAGCACGCTACATGACCCAAATGAAATCGAGGGCAGCGTAAACAGAGTGCTTTCGATTGCAAAGGAAGCCAAGAAGCTCGGCTGTCGGATTATTGTTACCAATCCTTCTCCAATTCGTTGGGGTGGACTAGAGGACAAATCTGACTCACAGCTAAAAATTCAAGCTGAAACACTTCAACATTTGGGCCGAGAACTACGGACTCGAGAGGGCATTCAATTAGGATACCATACCCATGATGCCGAGATGAGGCAGGGTGCTCGCGAGTTTCATCATATGCTTTCAG
>JBDNAG010000018.1:0-7401 GCA_039768565.1 Akkermansiaceae bacterium
ACGTGGAAGTTGGCGGCAGTGAGCTTTGCGGTAGATTCTTCGTATTCATCTACCGAGGTTCCCTCAGATCAAAATCGCTTCAACGGCGTTTTCTATGATGCCGGAGGCCTCTCAATCGGAAGTGACAATTCCGGTTGGAATTTGATTCCGCTTGTTGGGGAATCCCAAGACCCCTCGGATTTGAGTTTCTACCGGCAGACCAATGGCTACGGTTCTCGGATCAGCGAAAGCGCCGGGGAAATTCAGACCATTATCGACCCGGCGATTGACTGGAAAGATCTGAGCCCGGCCGAGAAGTATGATAATTGGCTGACTGATTTTGGGAGCATCGGTCCTTCGGGATTCGCTGATGACCTGGATGGTGATGGGCTTACCAACCTTGAAGAATATCTTGCCGAGTCCAACCCAAACGATGCGAGTTCAAATGTCAGTCCGATGGTGGTTGAGTATTTGTCGAATGGTTCCCACCGGATCGTTTTGGTTGAGTCCCTAGATCTGGGAGGACGACATCTTACCACCGTGGTGGAATCATCGCGAGATTTGAGTATCTGGGCTCTAGTTGAAGACTTGGTGCAGGTTTCCAATGTCCGTAATAATCCATCGGGCGTGCGGACTCGTATCCTGACTCGAATGCCCGCAGGAAGCGGCCCGCTCTTCTATCGTCTGCAAATAAGAATGGCTCCCTCGAACTAATCGAAGGAGCCATCTAAAATCGGTTTGGAACGCGGAAGCGACTAGCGTCGCCGGCGGATAAGAAGAGCAGTCGCCGAGAGGGCAAGTAGAGTCGACGAAGGCTCTGGAATCTGTTGCTGTTCCTCGATGATGAACCCGGAAATCCCGATGCGATTGCCTGTGCTGTTCTGGCCTGCAATCGTCGCAGTAGAGCCGGTCAGACCGCGCGCTACGACATAGTTGCCGCGGGTTGTGCCATCTGCCTCGATCCAGCCGCCGCCAGATCCTACGAGATTGCCGAAGGCAGGGAAATCGGCACTGAGAACAGGAACTTCGTTTACGAGAGGAATCTCTGAGTTGTGCTCGTTACCTGCATCAGAACCCAATAGCACATAAACATTATAGGTGGCATAGGGAATGTCACTGATCGTCACACGAGCGCCTGCACCTCCGTCATCGAGGTAGCCAACAGACAGACGTGCTTCATCGGTTGCGATGCCGCTACCGTTATACCATGCATTGTTGGAAGACCATTCGACTGTGGTGGAAACTCCGTTTCCATTGCTATCGACAAGGTTACTCGCTGTTCCGGTGGCCAGGTTCCCAGTCAGGACGTTGGTGGTTCCGTTTGCGTTTGGGTTATTGTTGCTGTTGAAATTTCCGGACAGAATTCCCAGAGGTCCGATTGGAGTGTCTGGGGCAAGCCACGATTGGTTTCCGTTATTCTCGCTGAAATTCATCGCAATCGAGGCTGCACTGGCAAATCCCGCTGATGAAACAAAGATGAGGGTGATTAGAGATTTCTTCATTTTTCGCCCTCATTTTGGGGACTCTAGCCTCGAAACGCCAGCACTAATTTGCTGTTCCAAGTTGGAAAGAGCGCATTTGCCCGATTCCGGCGGTGGAAGGAGACATCCAAGTGAAAAGGCTGGGAAGAAGGAGGTCGGGGAGGTCACCGGGCAGACCGCGAAAGCACGGGTGAAGAGAACGCTTTCCTTGGCTGGTGTATCGAAGTTGGGCGTGTATGCACCGGGAGCTCCTTCGCGTCCGGGTAATGGATTGAAGTCCTCGCGCCATTCCGGAGGATGTTGGGCCGCTCAAGGGAAGAAGTTTTTGCTGCGAGTTTACGAGCACGGACTCTACGAAATTTAACGATACCACCTTTGCCGTGGTGTTGGATTCCAAAGAAGCCTTTGAGCTGTTTGTTCTCACGAATGTCGGCGACGGGATCACCATTGACAAAAGTTTGAATGCGGTTTCCCCGGGCGATCACGCGAAAATGATTCCACTGACCTTCTTTAAGTAATCCCTTTTTTTTGGTGAGCCATCCTCCAAGCCCGATTCCATAAATCCCTCCGGGGGCCTTGCGGTCGATCTCGATCTGATATCCCTTCGGCTTCCCTTTTGCTCCCTGGCAACGAAAGGCTAGGCCTGAATTGAAACCAGGTTCTTCGGGAAGAAAAACCTCAAGCTCGGCCTCGAAGTCGCTCATTTCGAGACTGGTGGTCACCCAAACGTTTGTCTTCGAGAGGAGATGAAGCTCGCCCTTGATTGCTTCGAATTGTTGGACCTCCGTGCGGGGTTTCCAACCTTTGGTCGAATTACCATCGAAGAGGTCAATCCACTCGCCATGAAGCGGCAAAATGGCGAATAATAAGATGAAGATAGATCGCATCAGAAGATTTCAACTGATTTTTGCTGTGAGTTCCATCGAGAAAAGTTTCCGTGAGGTGATTCCTCGCTCGACCCCGCTTGTGACGGGAGACATTTTCGGGTTGGACATGTTCACGTTTCTCCACTCCGCCGACCTCCACCTCGATAGCCCGCTTCGTGGCCTGTCGCGTTATGAGGACGCGCCGGTGGAAGCGATTCGCGGAGCCACGCGCAAGGCTCTGGCCAACCTCGTTGATCTGGCTCTCGAGAGGCAGGTGAATTTTGTCCTGATTTCGGGTGATCTTTATGATGGCGATCAAAAGGACTACTCCACGGCCCTCTTCTTCAACAAGCAAATGAGTCGCCTGCGCGAAGCTGGAATTAAAGTCTTTGCGATCAGCGGAAACCACGATGCCGCTTCGGTGATTACCAAATCACTTTCGCCTCCGGACAATGTGCATTTTTTTCCGGTCAAAAAGCCGGGTTCGGTCAAGCTGACGGATCTTCCTGTGGCGATTCACGGGCAGGGATTTGCCAATGCCAGTGTGCAGGAAAATCTCGTTCTGGATTATCCGGACGCTACGAGTGACTGCTTCAATATCGGGCTTCTTCACACGAGTCTTGCCGGGAGTTCTCAGCATGACACCTATGCGCCCTGCTCACCTGCTGATCTGGAGCGAAAGGGGTATCATTATTGGGCCTTGGGCCATATCCACCAACCTGAAGTGGTCGCGAAAGCACCGTGGGTTGTCTATTCCGGAAATATCCAGGGCCGAAAGATTAATGAACCCGGAGAGCGCGGATGTTTTCTGGTGACCGTTGATGATTCACAGGAAGTATCGGCCCATGAATTCATGCCGCTTGATGTGGTGAGATGGATTCATCTTGAATTGGATCTAACCGGGATGATGGAAACCGGCGCTCTCCTGAGCGCAATTGACGAGGTGGTTTCAGACGCCTACCACCAGGGCGGTGATCGTCTTTTGGCTCTTCGCTTGACCTTACGCGGTGCGACCGAACTACATGGGACACTGCATTCTGATCTTTCTCGTTGGCAGGCTCAATGTGTGAGTCTGATTACTGAAATCGATTCTGATCAACTTTGGTTCGAACGTCTTAAGCTGAAGACATCACCGGCATATGATCTTGAGGAGCTGTCTCGTCGGGATGATCTAACCGCTCTTGTCCTCGAGGCTTTGGAGAATTTCACACCGGGGCTCGAACCGAAAGCGGTCGAGGCATTGTCAAAGAAACTTCCGGCCGAAGCACTCGGTGAGATTACCGGTCTCGAAGAAGCTTCTAATTTGAAAGAGGAAGTCGCCGCCATTGTTTTGCACAGTATCGCCACCAGCCAAACCCACTAAGCGATGCGATTGGACTCTCTCAATATTCCTGCTTTTGGACCTTTCAGTGATTTCACGCTTGAGTTGCCACGGGTGGAGCATGATATCCATTTGATCCATGGGCGTAACGAAGCTGGGAAGAGCTCTCTTCTTCGCGCCATCAACAGTCTCTTCTTTGGGATCCCCTCGAGAACGCAGGACAATTTCCTTCATGCCAATAACAAATTACTCATTGGCGCGAAGATTTCCCAAGGTGCCGATGAGTTGACCTTTTTTCGTAAGAAGGGGAACAAGAACACCCTGTTGGACGCCTCCCAGGGCACCCTTGATGAATCCGTTTTAAAGCCCTTTCTCGAGTCTGTGAATGAAGAGTTTTTTCAACAGATGTTCGGGCTTAATACGGAATCGCTGCGGGCAGGAGCGAGTCGGTTATTGTCCGGCGAAGGTGATCTTGGAACGATTCTTTTCTCGGCTAGCCTCGGTGGCTCGCCCATTGATGATGCCATCAAAAAACTGGAGGAAGAAGCAGGGCGTCTTTGCCGTGGAGCTTCTAAAAAAGATACGACAATTCTTCCGGCTTTGGATGCGTTTAAGGATGCCGAACGAGCCGCCAGAAATGAAACGACAACAGCGACTGCCTGGAAGAAGTTGACCTCTGAAGTCGCGCATGCGCGGGCAATCTTCGATGAGCAAAGCAGGCGTTATCGCGAGCACCGTCAGCGTGAGCAATTTGTGGAAGCCTGTTTGCGTGCCATTCCGGTCTTGTCTGCGATTCGGCGTCTTGAGGCGGATGTTGCTGCAATTGAGGTTCCCGAATTACCCGAAGATTTTCCTGACCAAGCTCGCCGGATGAGAACTAGGCGTGAGGTGAGTCAGCGAGAGTATCAACTTAAGAAGACACAAATTGAGACGGGCAGGGAAGCCCTCCAAAAGGTGGGGGATTTCCAAAAGGTATTGGCGGTTTCGGGAGATTTGGAAATGCTCCATCGACGGGCAGCCCAGCATCTCGAGAATTTAGAAACTCTTCCTCGCCTGGAGGCACAGCTCACTGAGAGGGATCTTGATAAGTTGCCGTTGGTTGATCCTGCCGAGCAACACCAGGTTAAAGAAGCAGCAGGGGAATTGTTGAAGTTGGAAGAGCAATCAACCCGTCTAAAGCGCGATCGGGCCAATCTGAGACTCGAAATCGAATCGCAGCGGTCGAGCTTATCAGATTCCCGGGATTTGAGCGGGTTGGAAGAACAAGCTCAACGCCTCGACCTTTTTTCATCCGAGTATCGTGGATTGGACTCACTTGAGAGTGATTTGACGACCTTGAGAAACGAGCAGGAGCGATTGACGAATCGCTTGCAGGTTGAGGGCGATCCCCGGGTGCGCGAGGTGCCCGGCGCGAAAACCATTCAATCAGCGCAGCGCGAGGAAGAGCGTTTGTCTGAGAGTGCTCGCGATCTGGAAAGGAAGATCTTTGAGGTGAGAGCGGATCTTAAAGATGAGGAAGTTCAGCTTAAGTTGCTCGCTGGTGATTCCGGGATTTTCACCCCCGGTGATTTGTCGAAATCGAGGAAGGTAAGAGATGAACTTTGGTCTGGGATTCTATCATCGCGCGAAATTGACAAGTCGCTGGGAGAGGCCATCACAAATGCAGATCAAGTGGCTGACGCGCTCCGTGATCGAGCCGATCAACTTGCAGCGGCTACGGGTCATCAACTCAAGATTTCGCGTCTGCAAAGCCGTTTGGAACTTCTTGACGTTGCTCATCAAAAAGCCACGGCTGACTTGAAGGAGTGGAGAGAAACGTGGGTCGTAATCTCCATGGGTAAATCGCCGGTGGAATTGCTGGAATGGCGGGAAGATTGGGAGCAGCTTTGTGTACTTGCGAACGAGGTCGATTCTCTCGAAAGTCAGATTTCAACAATCCGACGAGAAGAACAGGCCATTCTCAGGGAGTTTGGTGGAGATGGTTTCTTGGCGGTCCATCGGTCTCTGAAAGCGTCATTATCGAAGGCTCATCAGGAACAAGGCGAGCGAAATACGCTCGCAAAGCTTCTTGCGAAAAACGAACTGAGAGAGGCTCAGTTGCTTCGTGAAGAAAAAGAGGTTTCGGCCCAGCTGGTGGATTGTAGAGATAATTGGGCCGGACTCTGTGAGTCGACCGGGGTTTCTACTGATCTTGCGCCCGGCATGGTAGTGGAAGTCTTGCTTGAAAGAGCACAGGCAAGAGGCCTTTTGATTGATTTTCGGAACCGTGAGTCCGCCGTGAAAGATTACCAGGCTCTCCTTGGGAAGACTTCGGCAGTTTTTGAAACTAAACCTTCCGAACCAGCGCTCGCAGCTCTTTATGATCAGGCAAAGCTTGATCAGAATCGTGCACGAACGCTGACCAATGAGCTTGAAGATTTAGAGAGAGAATTTCCGAAAATCAAAATGACTTGGGAGGCGGATCAAAAGGATTTTGAGACTCTGATCGAGAGAGCGGGATCGGAGGATTTGGATGAGATCATTGCCAGGGTGGAAAAGCGGGTGACTTTGCTGGCTCAAATCTCCAGCCAAAAGGAGGCGATGCAAGGTCTTGCAGGTAACAGAGAATATAGGGAATTTATCAAGGAGCTTGAAGCCCAGGATGTTGGGAAACTTACCATTGAAAAGGATGGCTTAAGTCACTTGGAAGAGGCACTTCAGTTGGCCCGGGATGAGGCTCGTGTTGATCTTGAGGAGCAACTGAGAATTCAGAAGGAGATCTTGAAGGCCAGTGATGAGGCAGCGTCGCAAAAGCAGGCGGCAGCCGATGCCCTTGCGACCGTGGTGTCTGATACGGTGCGTTTTCGGCAACTTCAGTATGCCATCGAGTTCCTCAAACAGCAGGTTGAAGATTACCGCCAGGAGACCCAGGGTCCGATGATTGGAAAAACGTCTTCCTATTTTCGGGATCTCACCGGGGGAGCTTTCGAGAGAGTCGCGGCGCAATTGGATTCGAAGGGGCAACCGCAACTGGTCGCGATTCGATCAGGCGGAGAAATGGTTGAAACAAGTGGGCTCTCAGAGGGAACAGGTGATCAGCTTTACCTTGCCTTGCGCCTTGCTGCGATCGATCTTCACCTCGAAAATCACCCGCCAATTCCACTTATTCTAGATGATCTTTTGATGACTTTCGATGACGAACGAACCAAGGCTCTCTTGCCGGTTCTTGCCGATCTAAGTCAGCGGACACAGGTCTTGATATTTAGTCATCATTCTCACCTGAAGGAGTTGGTGGGGCAGGAGGTGGCTGTGCATGAACTTTCGTCTGAGGTGGCTGTTCTGTTCTAATGCCAACGATGATCGTTGTCTCCTGCGAGGCAATTTATGATCGTATTGTCAGGTGGAACTAGCCGTAGCTTTGGAGCCGCAGTAACCTCTCTTTTCTATCGATAGATAGGCTAATAAGTTTTCCCGCGTTCTTCCTGAAAGTGGATCATTACTCTAAGGATGGAGGGTGAAAACCGGGTGGGGGCCCTTCCGTCTTCCTGACGTCACGGTGTTGGATTTGATTGGGAAAGCCAATCTTCAATCTAGTGTAGTTCTTTCTTGATGTTAGCACCCCGTATCCTTACCAATCAGAAATGTTGCATGCAAAAAACAACCCCCTCGTAACGTAAATCGGGCTTAATCACTTGATGGCACTTGCTTCCCTGTCGCACGAGGCATTACTTCCCTACTTCCCTACTTCCCTACTTCCCTACTTCCCTACTTCCCT
>JBDNAG010000118.1:0-11660 GCA_039768565.1 Akkermansiaceae bacterium
GACATGATCAAAGTCACCTCGGACGTCAAAACTATTCGACAAATGGCTCGAGACCTGCCGGCGCCCCTCGCAATCGTCCCCACAATGGGAGCACTCCACGAGGGACATCTAGCTCTGATTCGCCGCGGCCGACGACTTGTCGGCCCCGCCGGCACAGTGGCCATCTCGATTTTCGTCAATCCAATCCAGTTTGATCGCGTTACTGACCTGAACAACTATCCCCGCCCCTTGGAGACCGACCTCTCTCTGTGTGAAAAAGAAGGAGTTGATCTGGCTTTCACTCCGGAAAAAGAATCCCTCTATCAAGCCGACCACTCGGTTTTGGTTACCGAATCGCTGCTCACCAAACACCTTTGTGGTTCGAGTCGGCCCGGTCATTTTGACGGAGTCCTCACCGTAGTGCTCAAGCTCTTCAACATCATCCAGCCCGATTTCGCCATCTTTGGCGACAAGGACTTCCAACAGATCGCTCTTATCCGCCGTATGGTTCGGGATCTAAATATGTCCGTTGAAGTCGTCGGACTCCCCACCGTCCGTGAATCTGATGGACTCGCTCTCTCCTCCCGAAACGTCCGCCTCACCGCAGAGCACCGCAAAGATGCTCCACGAATTCAGCGAGCTCTATCGGCTTCCCGAGACCTTGCCATCACTGGAGAGCAAACCCCGGATGTCTATCTTCAATGCGCAAGAACTCATCTGCTCGCCAACGCTCCCAAGGGCTTCACCATCGATTACCTCGAACTCGTCGACGCAAAATCCATGCAGCCCGTTTCCAAAGTCTCGAAGCCTGCGATTCTAGCAACGGCGTGTTTTTACGGGGATGTTCGCTTGATTGATCATGTCAATATTAACGGCCTCTGACCCGGCAATCGTCGACTCGCTCAATCATTTCAGGATTTCATTCTATGGTTACAACTTTTGCTTGTGACAGACTTAGGCAGTCTACAGCCGCCAGAGTCCGCACCATGAGGTAAGAGTAATTAATGTTCCCCCTCACATTTGAGCCTCCAATATATTTTATCTTACAGACGTCGAAGTAAGACAATTTGAGATGACGGGAACTTATTCCCTCACTAAATCCGTCGCCAGCAGCCGCTCACGAAACAAACTTCGATCACTCTAATCAAGATCCGGTCACCACGGAAGTAGATCGCTCGGAAATCGGAAAGATCAAAACAGCTAAGTGCAAGGACATCGCCGTTAAGATCATCGAACTCATCGAAAAAATGCCAGCCCTCGCCGAACTGCGGAAACTCGGTAAAGGATGGTCTTTCTTAGAAAAATCGCCCTTGCTCAGCTTTCGTAAAAGACTACGTTTAACGTCATGAAGTTCATCATTTTTGCCTTAGCGCCTTTACTCTTCTCATCCTGCTCCGACAGCACGACCGCAGAACGTGAGGTTGTCCCACCCCAAGGCAGTGATTTCGGTAACAAGCCCTGGAACGACCCATCGGTCGGCCCTCGCCCTCAAGGCATCCTGGGAGGAATGGAGCAAGGCCGCTAAGATTGCCACCGTAACTGTCTGGAGTGAGCGATCCGGCTGCTGAAGAACCGATCCACGAATCCTGCGGAGGATGCGGGGGACTTTTGGACGTCACAAGTTTCAGCCCGTTTGACGCAGTCATCTGCCCACATTGCTCGGCAGAAACCAAAGTAAAGCGCATCTTTGGCAATTACCGGCTCGAAGAACGTTTTGCCATCGGAGGCATGAGCGTCATCTTTATCGGTAGGGACACTACGCTCGACCGCAAGGTCGCCATCAAGGTTCTTAACGAGGAATACTGCAACGACGAGATTCGAATTCGCGCTTTCGAAAACGAAGCCCGCCTGACAGCTCAGGTAAACCACCCGAACGTCGTCAAGGTTTTCGCCGTCGGACGCACTTACGGCCGATTCTATCTCGTCATGGAGCTGCTCGAGGGACAGAGCTTCGAGCTAGTGATGAAAAAACGCGGAGCTCTTTCCGAAGATGAAGTCCTCGAGATTGCCACCCAGGTCGCTTCCGGGCTCCAAGCCGCGAAACGAGCCGGCATGATCCACCGAGACGTTAAGCCCGGCAACATTCACATCGACTCAGAAGGACACGCCACCCTTCTCGACTTTGGGCTCGCACTCATCACCCAGGATGGCAGCGCACAAGCTGAAGAAGTTTGGGCGACTCCCTACTACGTCCCACCCGAAGCTCTCGACCGCGGCATTGAAGACTTTCGAAGCGATATTTACGCCTTTGGAGCCACCCTTTACCATGCCCTTGCCGGACGCCCGCCGTTCGAGTCGACCACCAATTCAAACAGCATCCTCCGTAAAGCCAAACAGACTATCCCCCGCCTCTGTAAGGTAGCCCCTTGGATCAGCCCAAATACCGGCGAGGCGATCGATCGTATGATGACCTTCAGCCCGGAACACCGCTGGCCAAGTTATGATCAGGTCATGAAGGCTTTGGAACAGGCCAAGCTCACCATTGGACAAAAACTTCCCATACCGGTTCACAGCCAAACCCGCATCAAACGGCGCAAGAGCGACCGTGCCTTTGCCGCCACCTTCGTCGTCCTCTTAATCTCAGTAAGTGCGGGGCTCACCGTTTGGCAACCGTGGAAGAAAAGCTCCACCGGGCCAAAGAAGCCTTCCGATGTCACGGAAGCCCAACATAGCTCGCAAACTATCTTCAATCCAAACGGCGAAAATCGCCCCAATCTTAAGAAGCGGTGGTCTGAAGCCCGGCAACTAATCAGCTCGGGTGACTATGAAAAAGCTTCCGAGCGCTTTCTCGCCATTTCACGTGATCCGACTGTATCCGGAATGGAACAAGTTTGGACCTCTTTGGAAGCCTCAGTCGCCAACGCTCTCGCGGGTAAACCCAGTGAAGCACGCCGACTGATCACAAAGTCGTTGACTGACGTAGATGCTCTTCCCAAAAAACACTCCCAACAAAAACGCTACCAGGAATTCTGTAAGATTCTAAAACGGATTCCCCCGCCCACTTCCTTGTCCCCTCCCGGAGAGACCAAAGACATCATCGCCTGGATGGGCACTTTCGCCATCGCCCTAAAACTCTGGGAACAAGGTCAGTGGGAACAAGCACTGCCAGCATTTGCCAGCGTTCGCGGAACAGACCTTCCAGTTGATTTCGCTTGGTTTAAGACCTATCAAGACATCGCTGACATCTATTTGGGGGACGCCCAGATTCTCACAAGCCTCAGTAAGATTCCCACGCCAACAAACGAGCAGGAAGCCAGCAGCCAAATTGCTACAATTGCTGATGCCGCCAAAAAGCTGAACACCTTAGGCCGGGCAAAATACAGCCTCCGCGCAAGACAAGCTAACCTTACACGTCTTCGCAAGGGATTCCAAACCAGCCCCGTTTTCACTGAACCCCTAGTCTGGAAGGAAGCTGAATCGCGTCTAAAAAGACAAGGTTATTCCTTTCTCTTTGATGACATGGGAGCCTTACTTGGCGATCCTCCGAAAGACGCTCCACCGGAAGCAGTTTGGGCATGGGGCTACCTTCAAAAAAACGCCGCTGCATTTCTCAGCGATCTAGCAAACCAACGCGACTGGACTGCCGAGAAAAAGGATGGTAGCGAAATAACCCCGGTATCCGGAGATATCAACGGTCTAAAACTGGAAAGTGGAACCATTGTTCCTTGGTCCGAACTCAATCCTAGACAATTGCTGGGGGAACACGCCAACGATGAGGCCCATGCCATCGCCTTCGCATGGCTGGTTGGCCTCAATGATCAGGCCGAAGAAATGGCTGAAGATTTGGCCGGCCACAACGAAGAATTTAAGACCAACTGGCGCAGGGTTATCATCGGCACCTCCCAGTAGGTTTAAGCCCCATCCCAGTTGTGCTTGGGATATCGCCCCGCGAGGTCCTTTTTCATTTGGGTAAACCCTCTTTCCCAAAATCCAGGCAAGTCACTCGTCACCTGCCAAGGTCTTTGATTGGGAGCTAGAATTTTTGCGACCAAATGATGCCCGTTCGCAATAGTCGGGGCCTTGCTCACGCCATACAGTCGCTGAACCTTTTCTTCAAACCAGGGCTCCTTTCCAGCAGCGTAGAACACTCTTGTATTCACGCCGTTTTCCAAGATGATTTTCTCCGGCGCAAAAGAATTCATCGCCTCTTGCTGCGGTGCCGATAGCCAGTCATGCAGAACCCGCCACGGATCACGATCCTTGACCTCCTTGAACGTCGTCGCTCCACCACACATCTGCGCAATCGCCATCTCACGGTCCTCTCTATCAAACCCCGGCAACTCCAACTCTGGCATCGCTTTGCTAAGAAATTCCAGTCGGGCAATCCACCGCTCCACCTTGGCATCCCACTTCTTTAGAGCCAAATCACCAGCAATCACCCGTCCGGCCAAAAGCTCACCTGCCAAATCAGGATCCACTTTTCCTCCGCGCTTTTCCTCGAGAACCAAACCGCGGAAGACCCGTTGTTTGACTGCCATCACCCGACGGGACTCCTCATCAAAAATCACATTCTCTGAATCCCTGACCTCCTCAGCCGGAATCCAATCTTCCGAAATCTCCACACATCTGGACAGGGTCACCGCGCGTTCCCGCCCCTCAACCTCAATCATATCCGCTGCTAGGAACAAGGGAGCAGTCCGCACCACCGATTTCGAATGTAGCTTACCCTTGCGCCCCCCCACCACATGGCACACCGCACTGCCATGATCCCGCCTCACGGCAAGACGATCCCCGAACGCCACGAGCATTGCTTGGGCGCAAGCCTCACCACGCTGACGAAAATCCGGCTCCTTGATCCGCCCTCCCCTCTTTTCCAGAAGCCTTACCAGCTGTTGGAAATTCTTCCAAGTCTCCCGGGCCCCTCTTGCCAACACTCCAAGCCCATCGCAATCACGCGGCCGAAAATCCACATTTTTTGCCTCCATCATCGCCAGCCATTCCGCTCCAAAATCATTTCGCCGGCCGGACTCACACTCCAAAAAATCGGCCCACATCTTCCCACGACCCCCCTTCTTGAAAACACCCTCTCCCTGCACCGCCGCCGCCACAAACAAGACCTCACCCAGGCAGTCACTCCCCTGAAGTACGAGAGATGCCAAACGCGGATGCAGAGGCAATGTTGACATCTTTCCGCCAACCACTGTCAACTTGCCGTCAGAGTCCAAGGCACCAAGCCAACTTAGAAGTTTCTCCGCATCAACCTGGCGTTCCACCTCTGGTTGATCCAGCCAACGAAAGCATGCAATCTCATTCACACCAAGGCGCTTTAAAAAGAGTATCGCCTCCGCCAAGTCCACCCGACGGACTTCAGGGGTCTCAAACTCCGGCCGGTTCCGGTGATCACTCTCGCTCCACAAACGCACACACCGACCCGGCCCCGTGCGACCCGCGCGTCCCGCACGCTGATCAGCCGCTGCTCTCGCGATCTTGACGACCTGCAGTGAATCGAATCCGCGCGCAACATCGTAGCTCGATTGACGAACCAGACCGGAATCGATCACCACCTTCACCCCTTCGATTGTTACCGAAGTCTCGGCCACATTGGTTGCCAAAATGATGCGCTTCGATCCATCCATCCTTAGAGCTGCCTGCTGGGCCGCCGGACTTAGAGCTGAATAAAGGGGACAAATTTCCCAACCTTTTAATGGCGTAGCATTCTCGAGCAAAGCTTGCGACTTACGGATCTCATACATTCCCGGAAGAAAGACCAAGATACGGTCACCCTCGATTAGCTCCCGCGCCTCCGTCTTCACCGTTGCCGCAACCCGATCCCAAACTTCTTCGTGACGATTGATCCCGCGCCTTCCCACCGGTCCACCGCCACGATGCTCAATCTCGACTGGAAACATGCGCCCACCGGCCTCAACCAAATCGCAAGGCTCGAGGTATTCTTTCAAACCGCCCGTTTCAAGCGTGGCCGACATCACAACCACCCGTAAATCCGGGCGAATACTTTCCTGGAGATCCAGCACCCTCGCGAGCGACAGGTCGGACGAAAGCCTTCGCTCGTGAAATTCGTCAAAAACCACCGCTCCAACACCAGAAAGCTCTGGATCATCAAGTAGCATTCGCTGCAAAACACCATCGGTCACGAAAAGAATTTCGGTTTCTGGCCCAGACTTATTCTCAAATCGGACCGCGTAGCCTACACCTTTTCCCAACGGAACCCCCATTTTTCGAGCAACAAATTCGGCCAGTAACCTCGCCGCCATCCGCCTCGGTTGCACTACTACGACCTGCCCCTCGCATTCTCCACGAACCATCCCTGGAACCGTCGTTGATTTACCTGATCCTGTCGGAGCCTTGAGCAAGAGCCTACCTTGGTCCCCGGCCACCGCAGCACGGATCTTGCCCTCGACTTCATGCACCGGCAACCTCACGCCCCAACAGAAACACTCCAATCCCTCCTTCGCACGTCAGATTTTCTGAAATGTCACCAAAACATGTCGCGTTTCATCTCTTGCCTATCCGGCTAATCCCTTATATCTTCCTCACATGAACTGGACACTTGCATTCCTTGGAACTCTCGGCACACAGGAGATGATCCTCATTTTCCTCATTCTGCTCTTGCTCTTCGGAGCCAAGAAACTTCCACAACTTGCCAGAGGAATCGGTAAGAGCGTGGGCGAATTCCGAAAGGCTCGCGAAGAATTTGAAGACGAAATCCGAAAAGGTGGCGAAGAGTTTGAAGACGAAGCCAAAAAGTCGGATGACGGCGACAAAGTCACCAAAGCACCTGGCGCCCAGCCTCGGACCGAGTCATGAGACTACTCAATAAAATTATTTTCACAAGCGCTCCGCGAATCCTTCTCGGGGCGTTTTTTCTGTGCGCTTCCTGTGAACAGGAAGAGAAGACCGATAAATCGCGGACCAGAGCTCCTGACCCGGTTGAAAAAACTACTCCGGTGGAAACACCTCAAGAGAAGGGGCCCGAGATCCCGCTCGAGGAGGAACCCACCTCACCGGAAGCCTCCGGAAAACCTGTTGCCGAAACAGCGGGCGGAATCCGGTTCATGGCATACAATATCGAGAACTACCTCACTATGACCCGCTATGTGAAAGGTGGAGGGAAGGTCAGCTCTCCAAAGGATCCCGAGGAGGTCGCGGCCCTGGTCAAAATAATCGTGGGAGAGAAACCTGACATTCTGGGTATCTGCGAAATCGGTACCGAGGCAGATCTCATGGATCTCCAAGGCAAGTTGAAAGCGGCAGGTCTAGACCTTGCCCATTTCGTTCACACCGGAGGAATTGATTCAACCCGCCGGCTCGGAATTCTTTCCGCTTTTCCCATCACCGGAAATCACTCCAAGCAAAAACTGATCTATGAAATTAACGGCCACGAAAGAATGATGGGCCGCGGGATTCTTGACGTCACCATCGACCTCCCGGGTGGCTCCACCCACTTCATCGGCCTACACTTAAAATCTAAGCGTGAGCTCGAAGACTTTGATCAGGCTGAGATTCGTCTCAACGAGGCTCGCCTCGCTCGCGAACATTGTGATGCCATCCTTGCTGCTGAGCCCAATGCCCGAATCGTCCTTTATGGTGACATGAATGACACCCGCAAAACACCTCCTCTCGCCATGCTGATGGGGAAATACAAAAGCGACACCTATATGGGTGACGTCTTCGCCAAAGACTCGCGCGGACACCTCTGGACTCATTTTTGGTCATACCAACAGCAGTATGCCCGCTTCGACTGGGTCATGATTTCACCTGCGGTTTATCCGGACGTAGATAGCGAAAACTCCTACATTTCAGATCCCGATACTTGGAATGACGCTTCAGACCACCGCGCGGTCGTTGTCACCCTTAAAAAGTAGCACACGCCCGGCCGCTCTCACCTGCCTGCAATCCAGGCAATTGCTCCCGGTACAATTCGCCGCCAGCCAAGAGCTCTTACGAGATTTGCCATTGTCTCTCCTTCTGACCGCCGTGCTACCAGAGCTGTCTCTTCAAGCATATCAGCCACCATTCCGGCCGCAGCCCGCTCAACGGGCAATGTAAACCACAGAAAAGACGTAGCGACACCAAGGGATGCGGCAATCACGCCAAAACACAAGGGCGCGGACAAGCGGCCCATCACCATTGCGAAAGCCATGACGATCATCGTAAATGCAGGCATCGCCGTGCCAAACTTAACAGCCCACTTTCGCCATCCGACCACCTTTTCCTGTCGGCGCGCCATCAAGACCAAACCCGCCAAAATACCAGCTTCCGCAACATCTCGCGCCCGTTTGGATCCAGCAAGCAAGGGCGAAATCACCAGACGGTCCGGGCCCAAAACCATAAACGGCCTGTTTTTCACTTGAATTTCGACCTCTCCGGCCCGGCCTTTATTTAAAACCCGCTCAGCCATTTCCCTGCCGGAAATCGAAACCTCTCCCCCCCCCTCCGTGCGAACGGTCCGGTCGCTCAAAAATTTTCGAGCAACGAATGAGGCGAATACGGGAATCAATCCCAAGAGAAGAAGAAGTTTGGCCATTGCTGAATTTCAATACACTTGCCCCATATTCGTGAATTTTAAATTTCATTTTTCAGCTTTTCCTCCAAACTTCACCTCGCACTCATTAAGGCAACCCGTGGCAGAAGAAATTAAAAAACCAAAGACAGGGGGCACAGCCACTCCGTCCTCCAGCCAAAACCTTATTTTAGGGATCGTCATGGGCGCAGTCGTCCTTCTCCTACTCCTGCTGGTGATCACTCAGCAATTTAGTAGTGGCGGCGACAGTAAGGAAGATTCCGGAGTTGCCGAGCTCCGCAAAGAACTCGATCAGCAGAAGGAAAAAAGCCAGCAACTCCGCATCGCAGGAATTCCCGGGGTCACCGCAGACCCTCAAGCTCTTGTCTCCCAAATTAAAAATGACACCGAGGCTCTTGCCCGTCTTATCAATTCAAGCACCAATGACGCTGCTGCCATCCGAACAGCCCGCGCTGACTCTTCGGCCCTTGCCGCTGCCAACGCAGATCTTCGCAAGGAGAGAGATAAATATCGAATCGAAGCTGCCCGCGCAGCAGACCTTCAGCATCAACTCGAAATCGCGACTCAGACCTCGGCCGGAATGGTGAACAATAAGAACTACGATCGCCTTCGCGCAGAACTTGATACAGCCAAAGCTGACAGTAATCTCCTCCGCTCCCAACTGGCAGAGATGCAAAATAAAAGCGAGGGCATGATTGATTCCAATACATACGCGCTTTTAAGAGGTCAGCTTGACGACAGTATTGGCGAAATTGCCCGAATTCGCGCTGAAAACCAGCGGCTCATGACGGAGCTCGCAGGTGCCCAACTCTTCGTGACCCAAAGCGACCTTTCCCCACGAGCTATTGCTCTCTACAGCGCCCTGAAAAAGATCGAGATCGAAGATCTCCGCACCCGCCGGGAAACTTACGCGAGCTTTAGTCAGCAAATCAAAGCCAACTTAAGAGAGTCGATCAACTTCAAGAACGGAAGTGCCCAAATTTCCTTAGAGCACGAATCTCACATTCAGGACATGATCCAAGGCGCCGATCCAAATTCTTTATTCCTCGTGGTTGGTTACGCAGCTACTTCCGGTGATTCAAAAAACAACGAGGAGCTTTCCTCAAGCCGTGCAACCCGCGTGGCCTCGATGATTAACTTCCACAAAGAGAAAAGCCACGGTGTTCAAGCCATTTATCTCGGCGAAGGTAAGCGCTTTGGTCCTGAAGACGGCCCCAACCAAGTCTGCGAAGTCTGGGAAATCCGTCCTTAGCCAAAACCTTTCATACAAAGGGCGGCCACGGAAGTAGTCGCCCCTTTTTTTTGGTCTTCAGCTCACCCCTCTTCAGGAGATCTAAGGAAAGGCACACACACACGAGAAATCGCACACAAACAGTCCTGTTATTTCGGGGAATCGGTAAAAAACGCGCAATCTTTTTCCCCATCAGGACGGAGGTAAACCCGACTGATTGAATCGAGCACCTGCTCACGCGCTGAAGAACAGCCAGCTCATCGTGCAAGGGCGAATTCCGACGCTTAAGAAGAATGTTCTATTTATTCAAGAGCCCGAATCATGGGAGCCTCCGCAAATGGACGAGCCTCTTGCCGAGCCCGACTTTCAGCTCCCGGCTCCCTCCCTCTTTCTGTGAATAGGGCCAGACCAACTACTCCAACATTTCGAGTATCCCCGTGACGTAGATTGGCATACGATGTAGCGACGGAAGAAAACCGAAAAGTAACCACTTTCTCATGACTGGTTCGAAAGCCCCGGATATCAAGAGTCTTGCCCGGGGCGATGATGTAACCACGTTTCTTAGTCGAACCGGACTGCCCGTCAATAACATCAAGACCGTCAACGGTAAGAACAACCTCCAATCGAACATCGCTAAGATTTTTAAGTCTGAGGCGATAGTCCCGGCCTTTCTTGCCGATCACAAAACGAGAACCGCGCCACCTATAATTATCCAACATCGACCACCCGCTATACATCCCCCATTCCAACAATCCTCCCGCAGTCTTTTGCATTCCGTCTCCACTGGTCCCCCGGTCAACTCCCATTTCTCGGGCTCCCTCGTTATCGTTGTAACGAATCATGGAAACATACTTGGGCTTCGTCGTCGCCCGGCGAAAATCCGTATAGCTCATTGAAGATTCAACTTCCTTCCCCCAACCCGTGGCAATACCAGTTCGCTCTTTCTTAATCGGAGCTGCCAAGGCAGCTCGACCGACCGATCTCGGAGCATCAAAGGTTCCCCCCGCCTCATTCACTGGCGGAGGAGATCCCAGAGGCTGCAGTCCAGATGGAGCTGTACAACTCGAAAGAATCCCCGCAAAGGCACTCCCGCATAAAAAGGCACGAACAGTTACTTTCAAATTCATCGTGGTGCTAGAAAAACAGCAAAAGAGCGCCCCGTCAACTTAAATGCTGCTTTTATAACATGTATTTCTTTAAGGAAAAGTTGCCATCTGTTCACATGCACCCTAAAAAAAAGGCTGTCATCAAAAGCCATCTCTCACGAAAATGAACCGTTTGCGCCCCCTCCTTGCAACCTTCGCCTTCGCCTTGTTCCTAGTAAGCTGCGGCGACAAGGCACCGACGCCCAATCCTATCCAAACAGAAATCAAAACGGCGAAACTGGTGAACCCATATCCCGTCGGCTCGTACGAACACTTCAAATTTGATACCTACCCCGGCACAACCCGTACTTGGAAAGGCACCGATCTTTTAAGTCAGTCCAACGCATCAAACACTACGGTCCAAATAAACCTTTCAACCCAACGGGGCTTTCTTTTAGTAAACAATCAGGTGGCGATGGATTACCGGATTTCAACCGGAAATCACAAACACAAGACTCCTACCGGAGAATTTAAAATCCTCGAAATGATCAAGAAAAAACGCTCTAATCTTTACGGGAAAATTTACGATGAGAGCGGATTAATCGTTAACAGCGATGCAGATATCCGAAAAGACACAGTTCCCATAGGTGGTGAATTTAAAGGAGCGAGCATGCCCTATTGGATGCGACTGACTCCGACTGGAATTGGTATGCACCAAGGTGATGTGAATCGCCGGTATGCCTCTCATGGATGTATCCGGACCCACTACTCGGCAATCCCAATAGTTTTTTCCAAGACGATTGTCGGCACACATGTCATCGTCGCCGAGTAAGTATTTGCGGCAAAAGTCATTCAATTTTTACATAGGTTCTGCCTCTTACGA
>JBDNAG010000119.1:0-10221 GCA_039768565.1 Akkermansiaceae bacterium
ATTCAGGCTGATGCCATCATTCTGGCTCTAGGCGGAGGATCGTGGCCACAAACAGGATCCGATGGAACCTGGGTGGAGACTCTTGAACAGGCAGGGGTTGATGTCAGTCCATTAGCGCCTGCGAACTGTGGATGGGAGGTGGCTTGGACTTCTGAGTTGGCAGAGCGGCTGGAGGCGCACCCATTAAAAAACGTGGTGGCTTCGGTTGGTGATCAAATTGCTCCGGGGGAAGTGATGCTGACGCGCTATGGTATGGAAGGTGGCCCGCTCTATGCGCTTGGGCCCGCGTTACGGGCAATGGACGAGCCCGCGCTCACCCTGGATTTTAAACCAACTTTCACGAGCGGAAAATTGGTGGCGAAGATGGAGTCGGCGAAAAAGAACTTTCTCGCGGAGTCGCAATATCGTTGGAAGTTGAGCGAGCCGATGCGGCTTATTCTGGACCATTTTCATGGTCCTTTTGAATCGGCGGAGCAGCTTGCTCAACATGCCAAAGAGTGTCGTATTCCACTTACCAAACCACGCCCGCTTCAAGAGGCGATTTCCTCGGCCGGAGGGGTGCCATGGAAAGAAGTGAACGATCAGCTTATGATCAATGAACTACCCGGGGTCTTCGTGGCCGGTGAAATGATGGATTGGGAAGCTCCCACCGGTGGCTATCTCTTGCAAGGTTGCTTTGCGAGTGGATCGCTCGCGGCGGATGCTGCCCTGCGCTTTGCAAGTGAAGGCCGGTTTTAGGATGGGCCTTTTTTATTATTCAATCGTTTGGGGTTCAGATTGTTATCTTGCAAGGTGCTTTCTGTTAGAAATTTAGGTCTTGATTGGCTGGGGGCTCTTATGTCGATTGTTCTTCATTGCGCCCCCATGAAATCATATTCCAAATATAGATTGCTCCCTCTTTTCATATTACTTGCGATCACCAGTAGTCTTCAGGCTCGCAAAATGTTCATTCCAAAGGGAGCGAACTGGAGATACCAAAATGGGGAACGCGAGTTTGATCCCAAGTGGAAGGAGGCTGATTTCGATGATAGTGATTGGGACAAGGGATTCGCGCCATTTGGGTATGGCCGCTACTCGAGAAATACTTTCGTTGGTTCCGGACAAAATCCACGCCCAATCACCACCTACTATCGTACCGATGTTAATCTGGAGGATCCCAAGGATTGGGATCGCATCGAGATGCAGGTCAAGGTCGATGATGGAGCTGTCGTGTATGTGAATGGAACACCCGCCGCCTACTACAGAATCGATAAAATTGTTCCGATGACGCCGGACGTGAAGGCCAATTTTTCGGTAGACGTGATCAAGGAATATCAAAAAGTAACCCTATCCGGCGGACACATGAGGTCGCTCTTTGTTGCGGGAAAAAATTCCATTGCCGTGGAGGTTCACCAGAACAAGCCGAGCAGTTCGGATTTGATTTTCGATCTCGCTCTTTCTGCGGTGGAGAAGGGAATGAAAGAGGAGGAAGTGATCGCGGAGAAGGCCGAGTGGAAATATTTTGATGGCCGGGATGTCGGCAGCGATGATTGGGCTGCCACTGACTTCGATGATTCGCAATGGAAGTCGGGAAGAGCCATTCTCGGATACGGAGATAAGGACGTCACAACGGAGGTTGATTATGGTCCGGATAAGGAGAACAAGCCAGCGACCGTTTGGTTCCGAAAGGAGTTTGAAATCGAATCATCAATGGATGTTCAGGGGCTTCGCATGAATCTCATCCGGGATGATGGGGCGGTTGTCTATTTGAATGGAGAAGAAGTGGCTAGAGATCAGATGCCGCAGGGTTTTATTGATGCCCGCACCCTTGCCTCCGGGCTGGTTTGGTCTGGGATCGAAAGGATTCGCCATGAGATTCTTGCGCCTGTTGGGAATCTTGTAGTGGGCAGGAATGTGCTTGCGATCGAAGTCCACCAGAACGGAGTTGGAAGCAGCGACCTTGCCTTTGATTTGTCAATGACTGCTGAATACTTTGAGCAGGAAGCGAGAGAAGAAGTGAAGGTGGTGGCCACGAGCAAGATGGTGGATATCACTGATCCTGAATCTTTGAAAAAGAGTCAAGCCAGCGACTGGCTCTTGAGCTCTGAAAAATTCATGGAAAAAGCCATCGCTTTTCACGAAGCTGGAAAGCTCCAGTCGGCGGTCCACTCTTATTACGCCGCCAAATGGGCTGCGGTTTTTGCGGGAAAGGCAGACATGCTGGATGCTGATCTCAAAAACTATCTCCTCGATAAAAGTCAGGTGGCGCTTTCCCAGGAGTTTTTTGATCTTCAAAGCAAATATGATAACCACCAACGGGTTTTCGAAATCATCAGCGATCTCTTCTCGAAGCAACCGGAAGCCTTCAAGGCATTCCCGAAACTGGCGATGGCAATCGGTCTCGTTTACGATGATGAGCCTCCAATCGGTTGGCCGCACCATCAGGTTCCGGGGCATGTGCTTCCACGTGAACTTCCTGATCCGCGAAAGGCGATGGAATTCTGGGTTGCGACTGAAAAGGGAGGGAAATCACTACATCCGCTGGGAGATTTGAGTATTGAGGAGTTGAAGTACGTTATTGATACTCCGGTTCCGTTTGAGCAATTGAAAGAGGCTCAGGAGGAGTTACGGGTTAGGCTTCGGAGCATTGGCGATCTCTACCCGGGCATTGAATATGTCCACGAGCGGTTGGAGAATAATACTTACAATTGGCCTCATGCGAGCTACGCGTTGACGGAAATCAAGGAGCGCGGGGGGATTTGCGTGGATCAAGCCTACTACACTTCGCAGGTTGCCAAGGCACACGGTGTGCCCTCTATGGTGGTGAGTGGATCTGGAAACAACGGTAACCATGCGTGGGTTGGCTTTCTTGATAGCCGGGGTCGTTGGGATTTCACTGTGGGACGATATGAGGAGTCGAAGTTTGTGACTGGAGTTACCTATGACCCGCAGACCTGGTTACAGCCAACAGATCATGAACTCGCCATGATGAGCGAGCGGTTCCGTACCAATCCCAAGTTCCGAATTTCACGAATTCATACCGCGTTTTCGGGTGAATACTTGCGCCGTGGCAAGTTGGAGGAAGCGGTTAAATCTGCCGAGACTGCGATTGATTCCGAAGAGAGAAATTATTCGGCTTGGGAGGCGCTGATTAAGGCCAAAAGGGTATCGAAAGTAGGGGTGCAGGAAATGGATCTGATCTACGAAAATGGAGCCAAGGCGTTCTCCCGGTATGCTGATTTGGAGGCAGGGTTCCTTCGACGTCTGGCCTCTAGCTACGAGGAACAAGATCGAATCGCTGAGGCCGAAAAGTTGCGTGCGCGCATCATCTCACGGAATCGGCGCGAGCGTCCCGACCTTGCGCTCCAAGAGGCCAAAGTGGCACTGGATGAAGCCATGGAGTCTGATTCTCCGGAAGAACAGACAGATCTTTATAAGAAGCAAATTTCCCGTCTCAAAGATGCCGGGTTGATTGCCTACTATGCACTCACCAACCCGTTTCTCGAGGCGCTGATTGATCAGGACAGGAAGGACCTCGCCAAGATTGCTCTCGAATATACCGAGCGGCGAATGGATGTCGAAGAGGGCAGCCAGCTTGAGTCGGCCCTCTTCCAGTGGAAGCGAAGAGTGGAATAATTCCGGGTCCTTTCGGGACTTACCAAAGATGATCGTCTTTTTTTGAGATTCGCCGTTCTTCCCCTATTTGCTGCTGATAGTGCATTCGATATCTTGGTCGTGAGAGGGCCAAGTTTAACGACAACAAGTCGCTCATGATTGCGACAAGTTACGGCGAAAAGGGAGGAAGTGGTAATTGGGACGGGCGTTATCTAGGCGGGCCTGACGTTTTTCGATGAGAGGTGGATTCGAGTTACGAGCTTTTGGGTAAGCCGGTTGGAGGTGTCAAAACGGGAGTGATCGAGCTGCTGCTTGTTCCAGATTCTTTTCGATAGAAAGGAAAAGAAGCTTGCGGTCGGTCCTAACAAGATGCTCACGATTTAGCTGACTACGACTTCATCGTATTGAGAAAATTAAATCAAATTAGTTCTGAAAGATACTTTGGAGGTTGATCAATCGAAGTGAATCTTCTGCTCCTTCTCCTATGTCTCGAAGGATAGCGACCAGGTGACGTGAGACAGGAATCAACGACAATTACGGCGTGCTTTGCGGAGAGGCAGGTGCAAAAAAAACTCCCGCCAGTGGCGGGAGTCCGGGATTTTCAGCGAACAAGTTTGTTGCTAAAAAAGGATAGTGAGGAAGGATCTCACACCGTTAATTAGTCGAGCTTCTTAATCCGAAGCTTGCGGAAGTAGATCAGGCTGCCGGGATCGTGACCTTGCAGTCCGATGGTTCCCTCGCTGAGACGCTTGGTCTGCTCCTTATGGTCATCGGGCTCGGTGTATTCGTTGGTCACTTTGCTGTTGATGGTGACGGTAACCTTCTTGCCCTCAACCTTGATATTGTAGGTGAACCACTCGCCGTCCTTGTGACCGGGCTCTTTGAGATCCTGCACGCTGTAGATGCTGCCAGTTTTACGCCAGTCCTTGTGGCTTGCATTGACCTGGCATTCGTATCCTTGGGAGGGCCACCCCTTGTCCTGAAATTTGGTGTGAATAAAGATACCGGCATTGGCATTCTTGGCGGTCTTGACCTCGCACTCGAACTCGAAGTTCTTGAATTTGGCGTTGCCGTCTTCCCCATAAAACAGGTGGGTGCGAGGACCTTTGACTTTGATCGCGCCATCCTCGACTGAGAAGGTTTCAGGGTTCTCGGAATTGACCTTCCACCCTTTGAGGGTTTTTCCGTCAAACATTTGGACCCACTCTCCCGCAAAGGAGAGAGAGGCGGTGGCAGCAAGAATAACAGTGAATAGTTTCATGTTGTGGAATTCGGATTTAATCTCTCGTTGCGAAAATGCGAACCAAAAGTCGATTTTAGGGCGTAACTCGTACTAAATCTCATGGTTACGGCTTAAGCTGAATGGCGAGACGGTAGAAAAACTGGATACCAGTTATCGGTTCGATGACTGAGTAGAGCTGACGGTCACCGCTAAGAGCGACAGGGGGTGAATTGACAGGAGACCATTTTATAAGGTCGGGAGAGGATTCTAGAAGCAACTCAGCATCCGGCCGTAGGATGTTTACCTCATAGGAAGCAACTACAGCGGATGGGCTCAAAGTAATATTGAGAGGAAATCGATCGTCCGAGACCATGGGATCGGTGCCCAAGGCATATTCGATAAGATTAGAAAGACCGTCACCATCGTTGTCGAGGTTCGGGCTAGTGATGTTATTAGAGATGACCCAGTCGTCATAAGTAAGCCCGGGGGCCCCAGCTCCGGGGCTACCGGCAGCGGCACGCCAGTTGAGGTAGTCATTTCCATATTGATTCTCGGCAATTTTCGTGAGCGAAGGACCATCCCCATCTGGGCTGATCGGCCAAGGAGCTTTGTTGTTATATTTCACCCGATCAACGCGAACGTATTCTACTTCATTGAGATCGTTAACAGGGCCAGGGCGAGCAAGTTGGACGGTCTCACCACCCCCGGAAAGTTTTCCGGTGAGCCACTCGAAAACACGAGTTCCTTCGGGTACGGTAAATTCCGAATTAAATGCGGTGAGACTTCGGGTGAGAACAATACGCTCACCCGGAGCCATGACGAGAGGGGAGCTGGCAGGGAATTCGTAGTCAATTCCATCGCTAAACTGCCAAGCCTTACCAGTCATATTATCAAAGAAAGAGACGGGAGAATCACTGATATTTAGTAATTCAAGATATTCTGAAGCACCATTGATGGCCGGATTATACATAAGCTCAGAAATGATGATGGGCCCGATTTTAGGCGCAGCGTTAGGGGCGGTCGGAGTGGAGTCTTGCAAAGCAATAAAATTGTAAGTTCCCGATCCTGGTTTGTAATAATATCCGAGGGTGGTCCCTTCCAGCGAAGCTCCGAAATTTTCCTTAAATCGGTAGTTTGTCAGTACGTCATTGATAGCAGACGTGAGATGCACGGTTTCTCCACTATCACTGAGTCCAAAGCTCGTAATCCGATTTGGGTCAGCACTTTCAGGTCCAAAATTAATGTCCTCAAAGAAGGTTAAGTAACCTTTTGCTGGGAGAACCGTATTAAGAGGAATGCGATATTTTGCGAGATCACTACCATCATCGCTGAGGAACCAGCCCCCAATATTGATCGGGTTCGAAGATCGATTGTGCAGCTCTATCCAATCAGGCGCGGTTCCAGAATTTGCAAGAATCTCGTTAATGACCACAGTTTTGCCGATTTCAAAAGGATAGTCATCTGATGAGTAAGTGTAGAGTGCGCCGCGGTCGGCACGAGTCGCGTCAGGATCGAGGGTATGAGCTGGGTCACCACTATCTTTTGCGGGTGATTCGAGCAAAAGCTGAAAGTTGAGTTGGGTAGCATCGACGAACAGAGGGTTGGCAATAAGATTATTGGAGCCCACCAGAGGAGTAGTATCGCTCAGACTATAAGAGACCGTAAGCGTAGAAAAGGCGTCGAAGCTCACTGGCACCTCGCATTTTGAAAAAATGCTATTAGTAATAACCGCTGCTCCGCCACCCTTGCCAAAATTTTTCTCAAAGGAGGCAACTGCCTCAGCGCAGTCAACAAAAGTGTTTTGATCAACCAAAATAGCTGAACCAGCGTCTTTAACTCCAACGCCTTGAAGGCAGCCGACAACAAGGTTATTTCTCATAATGACAGTTGAACCTTGGCCCACTGAGATTCCCTTGTCGGAGTTATAAAAAATAGAATTTCCTTCGATGAGAACATCAACACATTGCTCACCAGTATCGATTCCGTCGCTGTTGAACCCACGAAAATTATAGATTCGGCAACCTTTGATGATCCCATTAATCACACCATCGTAGTCGATGGCGTCGGTATCGACAGAGTTGTTGCCTAGGAAGGTCGTGCGGTGAGTTTCGGCATAGCCACCTTTGATATTAATGCCATCGCCCGTAATCGGAATGTCGACAAAACTGTCACGTAGTATCGTCGAGCCACCCCGAAAAAAGAGAGGGCCACGTCCCCCAGAAATATTCAAAAAGTCGATAACAACATCGGCATTTAAACCAGCAATCCCCGCCGGATAAAGAGTGGGCTCTTGACCACGCGAAGCATCCCGCACGATGAGATGCGTGAGAGTTGAAGTAGTCAAAGGTTCTTCAAATGAAAGTCCTCCCCAGGTCGTATTGCTCCGTCCGCGGATGATAACCTCCCGACCAGCTGTGCCCTTAATATTAAGAGTGCCCATAACGCGGATATTGCGTCCAGTAGCCATTTCGAGAACAACTCCGGGATCGATATCTAAAGTCGTGCCAGCAGGCACAATAAGATCGCTCGCGACAAAATAGGGTGAGTTCGCGAGAGTAAAGGTCGTGTCTGAAGCGAGGGTGCCACCCGTAACAATTCCACCGGTAGGAATAAAGTTGGCAGCCAGAGTTGCAGGACCAGCGAAATTGAGAATTGTGGTAGCTTCTCCCGGAAGAGCTTCCCAAGAAACGAAAGCAAAGCCAGGAGCGGGAACAGCTTCGACAGTGGTATTGAGGTTCGGAAAAAGTTTGAGGGTCCCAGCTTCAACTTCAACACCCTCAATACGGAAGGAACCAGAACCATTGGCCACGAGAGTAATATCAACAGCAGAGTCGATGCGAAGTTCGGAGTCGATCTCGTCGTGAACTTCAGTCAACCGTTCTTCGTTATAGTCTTTGATTTCTTTGAGATCGCGAGCCTGATCATCAGCATCAATGCTCCCATCCCACTTCTCTTTGTGGCGATCGAGTTCTGGTGTGATAGTAGCACCGAGAGAATCGATGATCTTGTTAATCCGAGCAGAGGAAAAAGTAGAAGCAATATGAGCCGCGTAGCGCTGGGCCAGCCGAGCTTTAAAAGTGGGTTGGTTCTTAATGCGGTCGAGCAGGGCGTCATCCTCCAAGATGTCGTCAAAAACATTACTATTGATATTCGAATCTTTAAAAGTGCGATCCATGTCGGGGAGGAACCATCGCCATTTACTACCAGGTTTGTGGGCCTTCCACATTTCGCGGTTATGGCCCCAGCTAGTATTATTAGCGAATGACTCAGAAACGATAAAATCGATGAAGCTATCGAGATCAACGCGTGACTCCACAAAGGCCCAATTGCCAGCTTCGTTGATGTCGTTCGCGTCGATAAATTCTAGGAGTTCAAGCCAATCTTCTAAGTCACCATTCTCGACACCTAGAGTCGTGCTACTACTTGTAAAGCGGCCATATCCAATGTGATCATATTCGCCATTGTCGACACCGTAATGTTCGAAGAGCCATTGCTCGTCCCAGCGTGAGCGAATGTTATAAACTCCCCAGTATTCTCCATTTAAAAAAACAACGCACGGACGAGAGGCGTTGGTCTCAGCCTCGAGGCGACCTTCTGCAATGGTGTTCCACATGGCATCGCGAAGCATCGCATCATCCCAATCATCACCACCTTCGCGAAAAGCGATAGCGGTATGAACAGGAATATTGCTTCCGGGGAAAAGGTCATACTTGATGGCATCATCACCATATTTCCCGCGCAGAGCGAAATTAAGAGCCTTTTGCTCGTGAGATCCCCAGTTGTTTTCACCACCTATACGGAAGCCACCATTGACTTGGAACCCCTCACTGCCATCCACGGGGAAAAATTCAACATGCCCAGGTGCGTCCTTCTTTTTATAAACCTCATTCATTCTACTGCGGATCGGTTCGTGATCGTTGTCGTAGATCCCGATTTCATCTCCGAAGAGAGTTTCGGGATCGGCCACAGCAGAGACGATGGGGAGGCCATTAAAAGACTCTCCGTAGAGATATGTCGAAGTCAGAATAGGGCCGGGAACCCTGCCGGCTTCAAAGACACGGGCTCTTACAATGGTCGTTGCGCTAATGGAAAAAGGCTCAGTGTAAAGTGTAGCCGAAGTGGACGGATTACTCCCATCCAAGGTGTAATAAATCTCTCCCTCAGTCGCACTAAGACTAATGGTTTGATTAGAAGAATATAAGCCGGCTTGCGGAGCAATGGTAACTTCACTACTAGAAAGACGCAGGCTAGTAACCTCAGCAGTCGTATTGGCAGATCCTGGAGTAGATTCGGCGAACTGCTTCCAGATGGTAGGCGACTCAGCATCTCGGCCATAAGAAATGTCGGTAACTTGGCTACCGTAGGAAATTGTATCTACCGTTACGACTCCGGTGTAATAAGAAGCCTCAAGAGAAAGGTCGAAGCGGATGTCCGAGCTGTCGGCGCTCCGCTGATGAATCTCAACCGCAAGGACATTGTCACCCGTCACCAACCCGGAAACAGGAACAGCGTAGGTAAGAAAATCTGCCTCACTACTGCTGACACTTCCAACGGCTGTCGTGAGTGAGCTAATGATGCCGGCTGGCATGTTATCGCGAACGATCTCTGCCCCATTTAAATAGACAACAGCCCCATCATCCGCCTGAAGAGCAAGGGAAAGATTTTGGTAAAGACTTGAATCCGTTACATTAAATTTATGCCGGAAATAGGTCGTGATATATTTATTATCCTCATCCCCGCCATATGAGACTTCAGTGACGGGGTCGTCGCCGTATCCAAAATCAGCAAGGCCAGAGGCCCAACCACTATCGTCAAAATTACGCGCTCTCCACTGAGTTGACTGGTCCGAACCATCGTCCAGATAAGCCCACCGAGAACCAGTGGTGACGAGCGTCGTAGACGTCGCGGCTGTCGTCTTAGTCAAGACGACCGATTCCCCCTCAGCGTTTAATCCGAAATTAGTGTGGTAACGCTCGGTTGTAAAATCTCGCCACGGCCAATATCCCCTTGGGTGGGATTCCCCGAGGCCGGTATCGTTACCATCCGCCATGAAAAGCAAGTATCCTCCAGCTGGAACAACCGCGCCATCAGGAATCGGCCATTTGAACGGAGAGGCGGGATCATCGCTAAGGAAAAACCCGTCAAGACTCGCGTCCTCAAGGTTAGGATTGTGAAGCTCGATCCAATCGGGATAATCTTCAAAATCGATGATATCGGGAAACGCCCTGGTATTGGAGGCCATGAATTCGTTGATACGAATCTGACCTGAAAGCCACCCAGTTAGGATTAAAGCAAAAAAGAAACGCCAAAATTGAGACATAACATGTTTGTAGTAGAGAAGCGTTTGAGAGTAGCAAACAATTGTTGCGCTGATAAGAACTTTTAGTGGGATAATATTCTTATCG